>NZ_LIQZ01000450.1 GCF_001418655.1 Streptomyces phaeochromogenes
GGTGTCGGGGCGTGTGGATGTGGGGTCGTAGAGCCGCCGGAGGTTCCAGCCCCGGTCGGTGGGGAACGGGGCGACCCCGTCGGCGCCGTCTGCGACCAGCTGCCAGAGGTCTTCGGGACTGCCGATGCCGCCCGGGTAGCGGCATGCCATTCCCACGATCGCCATCGGCTCGTCCGTATCGGATGCCCGCACCGGTACTGCGGTGTTGTTGTCGGCTGGGGTGGTGTGGAGGTGGGTGAGGAGGTGGTGGGCAAGCGTGGTGACGGTGGGGTAGTCGAAGACCAGAGTGGAAGGCAGGCGCAGACCAGTAGCAGTCATCAGAGCGTTGCGGAACTCGACGGCGGTCAGCGAGTCGAAGCCCATCTCGTTGAATGCCCGGCCTGGTTCGATCACCGTTTCCGGGCCGAAGCCCAGCACCGCCGCCACCTGAACACCCACCAGATCTGCCACGCGCGACAGTTGCTGCTCCGCATCCAGACCCTGCAGTCGGCGCGCCAATGCGGAGCCGTGAACGTGGGTGGTGGTCTGTGTAGCGGGCTTGATCAGTCCGTACAGGACAGTGGGAATCTCGTCGCGCCGGGTGTGTAGAGCGGTCAGGTCCAAACGGACGGGGACTGCGAGGGTTTTGCCGCAGGCCAGGACCGTGTCGAACAGGGTGAGGCCTTCTTGGTCGGTGAGGGGCTGGATGCCGGAGCGGGCCAGCCGGGCACGGTCCTGGCCGGTCAGCCGGCCCGCCATGCCCTCCGCCTGATCCCAGGGGCCCCAAGCGAGTGACTGTGCCGGTAGTCCGAGGCTGTGACGGTGGTCGGCGAGGGCGTCGAGGTAGGTGTTGGCTGCCGCGTAGTTGGCCTGGCCCGCACCGCCGAAGATCCCGGCGATGGAGGAGAACAGGACGAAGGCCGTCAAGTTCATGTCCTGGGTGAGTTCGTGCAGGTGCCAGGCGGCGTCGGCTTTGGGACGCAGGACGGTGTCCAGCCGGTCGGTGGTCAGGGACGGCAGCATTCCGTCGTCCAGAACCCCAGCCGTGTGCACCACACCGGTGAGGGGATGTTCCGGGTCGATGCCCGCGAGGAGGGCAGCCAGTGCGTCGTGGTCGGCAACGTCGCACGCTTCGATGTGGACGGTGGCGCCGAGTTCGGACAGTTCCGCTACCAGTTCGGTGGCGCCGGGGGCGGCGATGCCGCGGCGGCTGGTCAGCAGCAGATGCCGTACCCCGTGCCCGGTGACCAGATGCCGGGCAACCAACGCGCCAAGGCCGCCGGTGCCACCCGTGACCAGCACCGTGCCCGCCGGACCCCACGGCGTGGGACGTTCGGTGGTCTGGGCCGCAGTACGTGTGAGGCGGGGGATGTGTATGTGTCCGGCGCGGAGGGCGAGTTGGTGTTCGCCGGTGGCCAGGGCGTAGGCGGCAGCGCTGGGCAGTGCTGTGTGGGAGGTGGGGTGGTTGTCGGTGTCGATGAGGAGGTGGTGGCCGGGTGTCTCGGCCTGGGCGGAGCGGACCAGACCCCATACCGCCGCCGCAGCCACGTCGACGGGCGGGTCCGTGTCGGTGACGGACACGGCGTGCTGGGTGAGGACGATGAGTGGCGTGGAGCCGGGTCCGGTGTCCGGTTCCGTGACCGGGGACTGCAGGGCTTCAAGAGCGTCTGACAGTGTCTGCCGCAGAGCAGCAGCCGGGCCATCGGCCGCCTGGTTCGTGACCTGGTGGATGCGCAGAGCCTCCAGCCCGGCAGCCGCGCCGTCTTGGCCGATTGGGGCTGGGACGGGTGTCCAGTCCAGGTGGAAGAGGGACTGGCGGACCGGACGGCTGGTGTGGCTGGTCGTGTGGGGGGCGGGGCGGGTGGTGAGGGAGGTCACCGTGGCGACGGGGGTCCCGTGGACGTCGGCGAGGTGGATGGCGGTGGTGGCCGGTCCGGTGGGTTGGAGGTGGACCCGCAGCGCGGTGGCTCCGGAAGCGTGGAGCCTCACGCCCTGCCAGGCGAACGGCAGATGCGCGCCCGGCTCCTGCCCACCGTCGTCGTCGCCGTGGTCGTCTTGGCCGGTGCCGGCCAGGGCGTGCAGGGCGGCGTCGAACAGCGCCGGATGCAGCCCGAAGCCCGTCGCCTGCTCGATGGCCTGGGCGGGGAGTTCGACCTCGGCGAACACCTCATCCCCGCGCTGCCAGACCGCACGCACCCCCTGGAACACCGGACCGTAGGTAAGGCCTTGCTCGACCAGCCGCTCGTAGAAGCCCTCCAACGACACCACAGCCGCCCGCTCCGGCGGCCATGCCTCCATGCCAGAGGTTGTCGGTTCAGTGGCCTTCTGCTCCACCGGCATGACCACACCGCCGGCGTGCCGGAGCCACGGCTCATCAGGGACGTTCTCACCGCGCGAGTACACCGCCACCGAGCGGGCACCCGAGCCCTCGGGCGCACCCACGACCAACTGAATCACGACAGCATCATGCTCCGAGAAAACGAGCGGGGCCTCGATGGTCAGCTCGTCGAGAACCGGGCAACCCACCTCGTCCCCTGCCCGGATCGCCAACTCCACGAAGCCGGTGCCAGGGAACAGCGCAGTGCCCATCACCTCGTGATCGGCCAGCCAAGGATGCGTACGTGTGGAAATCCGCCCTGTGAACACCACACCCTCGGAGTCGGCGAGAGCAACAGCAGCGCTCAGTAGCGGGTGTTCGGCGGTCTCCAGTCCTGCCTGCTGCACATCCACCGTGTCCTGCGTGGCATGCATCCAGTAGTGCTTGTGCTGGAAGGGGTAGGTGGGCAGGTCTATGGGGTGGGTGGGCTGGTCTTTGAAGAGGGCGGGCCAGGTGATGGGCACGCCTCGGGTGTGCAAGTCGCCGAGGGCCCGCAGGAGTTGGGCCGTCTCGGGCCGGTCGCGGCGCAGGGCGGAAACCGTGTCCCCGTCCTGGTCGGCCAGGGCGGTCAGGGTGGCGTCGGGGCCGATCTCCAGAAACGTGCCGACTCCCGCGTCACGCAACGCCTGCATGCCGTCGCCGAAGCGGACGGCTTCGCGTACATGGCGTACCCAGTAGTCCGGCGTGCAGAGCTCCTTCGGGTCGGCGAGGGTGCCGGTGAGGTTGGAGACCAGGGGGATGACCGGCGGGTGGAAGGTGACCTTTGCAGCGACCTCGCGGAAGGCAGCCAGCATCGGCTCCATGAGTGGGGAGTGGAAGGCGTGTGAGACCCGCAACCGCCGTGTGTGCTCGAAGCGGGCCGCAGCCTGTGCGACCACCGCCTCCTCGCCGGAGATGACCACCGCATCGGGGCCATTCACCGCAGCGATCGCCACCCGCTCCAGACCCTCAAGAACCGCCGCGACCTCGTCTTCGGTGGCCCGCACCGCAACCATCGCACCACCCGCAGGCAGCGCACCCATCAGCCGACCGCGGGCTGCTACCAACGCACAGGCATCCGGCAGGGAGAACACCCCGGCCAGATGCGCGGCGGCCAGTTCACCGACGGAGTGCCCAGCAACGAAGTCCGGCCGTACACCCCACGACTCCAGCAACCGCCCCAGAGCCACCTCCAACGCAAACAACGCCGGCTGCGCGAACTCCGTACCGTCCAGACGGCCGTGGCCTTCCGGCTCTTCCTCCGGCCACATGATCTCCCGCAGGGGCAGGCCCAGTTCCCCGGTCACCTCATCCAAGGCGCGGGCGAACACCGGGAACGTGTCATACAACTCCCTGCCCATGCCCAGGCGTTGGCTGCCCTGGCCGGAGCAGAGGAACGCCAGCTTGCCCGGGCGGGCCACGCCCGTGACCGCGTTCGCCCCCGCTTCGCCCTCGGCGACCTTGGCTAGCCCGTCCAACAGCTCGGTCATCTCGGCACCGACTACCACTGCCCGGTACTCCAGCCCGGCGCGGGTGGTAGCCAGCGAGTACCCGACGTCCACCGGGTTCGGGTCCTGCTCGGTGATGTGGGCGGCCAGTTGTGCGGCCTGTTCCCGCAGTGCCGGTGCGGTACGGGCCGACAGCAGCCACGGCACCACCGGCAGAACCGGGGCGGCGGTCTGCTCGCTCTGCTCAGGATGCTCGGCTTGAGGGGCTTCCTCCAGGATCAGGTGGGCGTTGGTGCCGCTGATACCGAACGAGGAGACACCCGCCCGGCGGGGATGACCGTTGCGCTGCCAGGACTGGGCCTGCGTGAGCAGTTCTACCGCCCCCGCCGACCAGTCCACATGCGTGGACGGTTCGGTGACGTGCAGCGTCCGGGGCAGGAGGTCGTGGTGCATGGCCATGACCATCTTGATCACTCCGGCCACCCCGGCCGCCGCCTGCGTATGCCCGATGTTCGACTTCAACGACCCCAGCCACAACGGCCGCTCCCCGGACCGCTCCTGCCCATACGTGGCCAACAACGCCTGCGCCTCGATCGGATCACCCAACGCCGTACCCGTGCCATGCGCCTCCACCGCATCCACATCCGCCGCAGAAAGGCCCGCACTCGCCAACGCCTGCCGAATCACCCGCTGCTGAGAAGGACCATTCGGAGCGGTGAAGCCGTTGGAGGCGCCGTCCTGGTTGACCGCCGAACCACGAATGACGGCCAAGACCCGGTGGCCGTTGCGCCGCGCCTCGGACAACCGCTCCAGGGCGAGGACGCCGACGCCCTCGCCCCAGCTGGTGCCGTCGGCCGAAGCCGAGAACGCCTTGCAGCGGCCGTCGCGAGACAGCGCGCCCTGGCGGCTGAACTCGGTGAACATGTCGGGCGTGGACATCACGGACACGCCACCGGCCAGGGCGAGCGAGCATTCGCCCCGGCGCAGTGCCTGACTGGCGAAATGGATCGCGACCAGCGATGACGAGCATGCCGTGTCCACCGTGACCGAGGGCCCTTCGAGGCCCAGGGTGTAGGAGACGCGGCCCGAGATGACACTGCCCTGGACTGCGCTGGCGACATAGTCGTGGTGCATCAGGCCCGCGTACACGCCCGTCGGGCTGCCCTTGAGTGTCCCCGGGTCGATGCCGGCACGTTCGAACGCCTCCCAGGACGCCTCCAGCAGCATCCGGAACTGCGGGTCCAGCCGCAGCGCCTCACGCGGGGAGATACCGAAGAACTCCGGGTCGAACTCCGCTGCTTCGTAGACGTATCCACCGTCGAGGACGTAAGTGGTCTCAGGACGGCTGAGTTCGGGGTCGAGCAGTCGGTCGAGGTTCCAGCCCCGGTTGGTGGGGGGATCGGAGGTGATGCCGTCGACGCCGTCGGCGACCAACTGCCACAGGCCCTCGGGGCTGGTGACACCGCCGGGGTAACGACAGGCGATGCCGATGACGGCGATCAGGTCGTCGTCCGCCTCGGTGGACGCGACCATTGGGGCCGCCACGAACATGTCGGTACCGGATGCCTCGGCGAGCAGGAAGTCGGTCAGGGCACGCGAGCTCGGATGGTCGAAGACAACGGTGGCAGGCACCCGCAGGCCCGTCGCGGTCTGAAGGCGGTTGCGCAACTCGACGGCGGTCAGGGAGTCGAACCCCAGCTCCTGGAAGGCGCGTTCTGCCTCGATGGCGTCGGCCGCCGCGTGGCCCAGGACGGCCGCCACATGGGTGCGGACCAGGTCGAGAACGGTCCGCTCCCGGTCGGCGTCGGACAGCCCGGCCAACTGGGCGGCCAGCGCCGGGGTGTCGGCCACCGCCCGTTCGCTGCGAGCCGCTCGACGGAGTGGCGGGCGGACCAGACCCCGCAGGATGTGCGGGATGCCGTCGGTGCGGGCCCGGATCGCCGCGGTGTCGAGGTGGATCGCCAGAGGCACGGGCACGGCCGCCGCGACGGCCGCGTCGAACAGCCGGAGTCCTTCGGCGACGGTGAGTTCGAGCATGCCCCAGCGGTTGACGCGCGCCACGTCGGCCGTGCTGAGCTGCCGCCTCATGCCCTGCCCCTCGCCCCACAGACCCCAGGCCACGGTCCGGGCGGGCAGGCCCTGTGCGCAGCGGAGCTCGGCGAGGGCGTTGAGGAAGAGGTTGGCCGCCGCGTAGTTGCCCTGTCCGGGGCCGTTCACCAGGCTGGCCGACGAGGAGAACAGTACGAACGAGGTCAGAGGCATGTCGCGGGTCAGCTCGTGCAGGTTCCAGGCGCCGTCCACCTTGGGCCGCAGCACGTAGTCCAACTGCTCCGGGGACAGGGCGTCGACGACGCCGTTGTCGGCGACACCGGCGGTGTGGACGACGCCTGTCAGCGGGTGTTCGGGGTCGATGGTGGTGAGGAGCGCGGCCAGTGCGTCACGGTCGGCGACATCGCACGCCTCGACGCGCACCGAGGTGCCCGCTCCCGCTGCGGACAGTTCCGATACGAGGTCGGCGGCGCCGTCGGCGGCCAGGCCCGCGCGGCTGACCAGCAGCAGGTGGCGTACGCCGTGCTCGGCCACCAGGTGCCGGGCCACGACGCTGCCCAGGCCGCCGGTGCCGCCCGTGATCAGCACGGTTCCGGCGGCGGGCCACGAGGGGGCGGGGGCTTTCTCGGCGGCCGGTGCCGCGATGGCCTCCAGCCGGGGAACGAGACCCGCCCCGGCGCGCAGCGCGAGCTGTGGCTCGCCCGAGGCGACGGCGGCGGCGACGGCCGCCTCGGAGGCCGGGTCGTCGTCCACGTCGATCAGCACGTACCGGTCGGGAGTCTCCGCCTGGGCCGACCGCACCAGACCCCAGACCGCCGCGCCCGGGAGATCGGTGACCGCCTCGCCGTCGGTAGCGGAATTCGCCTCGCCGTCCGTAGCGGAGTTCGCCTCGCCGTCCGCGACAGAGACCGCTCCGTGCGTCACCACGACCAGGCGCCCGGGTCCCTGCCACTGCTGAAGTGCCGCCAGGACGTGGTGAGTCGCCGAGCGGACCTGCTCCGGGACGGGGCCCTCCAGGTTGCGGGGGCTGTGCAGCACGGTGAAGCCCTCGGAGGCCGCCGGGACTGTTCCGACGTCCACCGGGACTGTTCCGGCGGATGCCGGGGCCGCACCCGTGTCCGCCGGGGCCGCTCCCATGCCCGCCGTGTCGAGGGGAGCCGGTGTCCAGTTCACCCGGTACAGGGACTCCCCGCCGCCGGTGCCCCGGAACCCGCTGAGCTGTTCCACCGAGACGGGCCGGGCGATCAGCGAGTCGACCGTGAGCACGGGGGCGCCGGTGGTGTCGGCCACCGACATGCGCAGTCCGTCGCCGTACGGCGAGACCTTCACCCGCACCGCGGAGGAACCCGTCGCCAGCAGGGAGACGCGGCTCCAGGCGAACGGGATCGAGGTCTCCCCCATGCCCTTGTCGTCGTCCGCGTCACCCGAGTCCAGGAACCGGGTCTGCAGGGCGGCGTCCAGCAGCGCGGGGTGCACACCGAACCCGGCGGCGTCGGTCTGCGCCTCGGTCGGCAGCACGATCTCCGCGAACAGGTCCGTGCCGCGCCGCCAGGCCGCGCGCAGGCCCTGGAACGAAGGACCGTACGCGAATCCCTGCTCGACCAGCCGCTCGTAGAGCCCGTCCACCGGCAGGGCGGTCGCCCGCTCCGGAGGCCAGACCACCAGATCCGAGATCGTCGGCTCGGGGGTCTCCTCCCCTGCCGGTACGACGACACCGCCGGCGTGCCGCAGCCACGGCTCATCAGGGACGTTCTCACCACGCGAGTACACCGCCACCGAGCGCGCGCCCGACCCCTCGGGCGCACCCACGACCACCTGAATCACGACAGCATCACGCTGCGAGAAGACAAGCGGGGCCTCGATGGTCAGCTCGTCGACGACCGGGCAACCCACCTCGTCCCCCGCCCGGATCGCCAACTCCACGAAGCCGGTACCGGGAAGCAGCACAGTGCCCATCACCGCGTGATCGGCCAGCCACGGATGCGTACGTATGGAAAGCCGCCCTGTGAACACCACACCCCCGGAGTCGGCAAGGGCAACAGCGGCGCTCAACAGCGGGTGGTCGACGGGCCCCAGGCCGATCGACGCGGCGTCTCCGGCGGGAGTCACACCGTCCATCCAGTAACGCTGTCGCTGGAAGGCATACGTGGGCAGGTCCACGGGGCGAGGGGTGGGCCGGTCCTTGAAGAGTGCGGGCCAGTCGATGGGGACGCCTCGGGTGTGCAGGTGGCCGAGTGCGTTCAGCAGGTGGGGAGCTTCGGGTCGGTCCCGGCGCAGGGCGGGAATCGCGCCCCCGTCCTGATCGGCGTCCGCGGACAGGGTCACGAGGGCGGTCAGGGTGGCGTCCGGGCCGATCTCCAGGAACGTGCCGACTCCCGCGTCGCGCAACGCCTGCACGCCGTCCCCGAACCGGACCGCCTCACGTACGTGCCGTACCCAATAGGCGGGCGTGCACAACTCCTCCGGGTCCGCGAGAGCACCGGTCAGGTTGGACACCAGCGGGATCACCGGCGGATGGAACGTGACCGACCGGGCCACCTCGGCGAAGGCAGCGAGCATCGGGTCCATCAGCGGCGAGTGGAATGCATGCGACACCCGCAGCCGCCGCGACCGCTCGAAGCGCGCCGCGACCCGTGCGACCGCCGTCTCCTCGCCGGAGACGACCACCGCATCAGGGCCGTTCACCGCCGCGATCGCCACCCGCTCCAGACCGAGCTCCTGGTCCGCCAGGACGGCGGCGACCTCGTCCTCGGTGGCCCGCACCGCGACCATCGCACCCCCGGCGGGCAGCGCACCCATCAACCGGCCACGCGCCACCACCAACGCACACGCATCCGGTAGGGAGAACACCCCGGCCAGATACGCAGCCGCCAACTCACCGACCGAATGCCCAGCCACGAAGTCCGGCCGCACACCCCACGACTCCAACAACCGCCCCAGAGCCACCTCCAACGCAAACAACGCCGGCTGCGCAAACTCCGTACCATCCAGATGGCTATGGTCTTCAGTCTGTTCCGCGGGCCACATGATCTCCCGCAGGGGCAGACCCAGTTCCTCGATCACCTCGTCCAGGGCTCGGGCGAACACTGGGAACGTTTGGTGCAACTCCCGTCCCATGCCCAGGCGTTGACTGCCCTGGCCGGAGCAAATGAACGCCAGCTTGCCCGGCCGGACCGAACCCGCTGCCACGTTCGCCCCGGTCTCCCCCTTGGCAAGCGTGTCCAGTCCGCCCAGCAGGCCGGCACGGTCGGTGGTGGTGATGGCCGCACGGTGATCGAACGCGGCGCGGGTGGTGGCCAGTGCGTGGGCGAGGTCGCGCAGGACCAGGTCGGGACGCTGTTCGAGGTGGGACAGCAGTTGGGCGGCCTGGCCGCGCAGCGCCTCTTCGTTCCTGCCCGAGACCAGGAACGGCGGCAGCGGTGTTTCGGCAGATGCCTTGTCGCCCGGCACGGAGTGGGGCGGGGCTGTCGGCGCCTCTTCCTCGACCTCCGGGGCTTCTTCGAGGATGAGGTGGACGTTGGTGCCGCTCATGCCGAAGGAGGAGACTCCCGCCCGGCGGGGGCGGCCCTCGGGACGCCATGGCCGCGCATCTGTCAGCAGTTCCACCGCCCCCGCCGACCAGTCCACATGCGAGGACGGCTCGGTGACATGCAGGGTTCGGGGCAGGAGGTCGTGGCGCATGGCCATGACCATCTTGATCACTCCGGCCACTCCGGCCGCCGCCTGGGTGTGACCGATGTTGGACTTCAGGGAGCCCAGCAACAACGGCCGGTCCGTGGGGCGTTGGCCGTACGTGGCCAGCAGTGCCTGGGCCTCGATCGGGTCACCCAGGGTGGTGCCGGTGCCGTGCCCCTCGACGGCATCGACGTCCGCCGGTGTGAGGCGGGCGTTCATGAGGGCCTGGCGGATCACGCGTTGCTGGGCGGGTCCGTTGGGGGCGGTCAGGCCGTTGGAGGCGCCGTCCTGGTTGACCGCCGAGCCGCGAATCACGGCCAGTACCCGGTGGCCGTTGCGCCGCGCCTCGGACAGCCGCTCCAGCATCACCAGACCGACGCCCTCGGACCAGCCGGTGCCGTCGGCGCTCTCGGAGAAGGGCTTGCAGCGGCCGTCGGTGGCCAGGCCTCCCTGACGGCTGAACGCGACGAACGGTTCGGGCTTGACCAGCAGTGCCACTCCCCCGGCCAGCGCGAGCGAGCATTCCTGGCGCCGCAGCGACTGGCAGGCGAGGTGCATGGCGACGAGCGAGGAGGAGCAGGCGGTGTCCACGGTCACGGCCGGGCCTTCGAGCCCCAGTGTGTAGGAGACCCGCCCGGTGATCACGGCGCCGGCGCTGCTCGTGCTCATGTGCGCCTCGGCGATCTCGGGCCGGGTGGCCACCAGTTCGCCGTAGGCCTGGTTGCTCGACCCGACGAACACGCCGACCGGCCCGCCACGCAGTGAGTGGGGGTCGATGCCGGCTCGTTCGCAGACCTCCCAGGCGGTCTCCAGGATCAGCCGCTGCTGGGGGTCCATGGTGAGCGCCTCGCGCGGCGATATGCCGAAGAAGCCCGGGTCGAAGTCACCGATGTCCGAAACGAAGCCGCCCTCGTGCACGTACGAGGCGCCCGGCCGGTCCGGGTCCGGGGTCAGGAGTGCGTCGAGGTCCCAGCCCCGGTCGGACGGAAAGGGCTCGATCGCGTCGTTCCCCTCGGCGACCAGCCGCCACAGGTCGTCCGCCGAACGGATGCCTCCGGGATAACGGCAGCTCATCGCGACGATGGCGATCGGCTCCTGCTCCTGAGCCTCCGCCTGCCGCAGTCGCTGACGCGTCTGGTGCAGTTCGGCGCTGACCTTCTTGAGGTAATCGAGAATCTTCTTCTCGTCCTCCACCACCGTCACCCCACTGAGCAGATACCAACGGACTCTCGCGAGGGGCAAGAATCCGGCGGGCGTCGAAGGCGCGCCTACCCCTAACCGCCCCTACCGGCCGACCGGGGGCTCAGCCCACCCCGAGTTCCTTGTCGATGAAGGCCAGCACGTCGGCGGCGCTCGCCTCCTGGAGACGGTCGGCGACAGCGGCGGTGTCGGTGCCGTCCGTGCCGTCCGTCTCGCCGGTGCTCTCGGTGAGCCTGGAGATCAGTGACTGGAGCCGGGCGGGCAGCCTGGTCCTCGCGATCTCCTCGGGCGGGAGGGCGGTCATCGTGGCTTCCAGCCGGGTGAGGTCGGCCAGTACGCTGTCGACGGTTCCCGGTTCGTCGTCGAAGAGTTCCTTGCGCAGGTGCCGGGCGAGCGCGGCCGGGGAGGCGTGGTCGAACACCACGGTCGCGGGCAGCAGTACCCCTACTGTGGCGCCGATCCGGTTGCGGAGATCGATCGCGGTCATCGAGTCCATGCCGAGGTCCTTGAACGCACGGTCCTGCCCGACCTCTGCGGAGTCGTCGTAGTTGAGCACCTGTGCCACCTGCTCGTTCACCAACTCGACCAGCGCCGCCTCCCGGTCGGCCTCGGGCAGCGCTGCCAGCCTGGCGATCAGGGCCGGATCGCCACCGCTGCTGCCGCTGCCGCTGCCATTACCGTTGCCAGGGCCGGTGTCGGACGGTCCGGGGCGGTCGGGAGCCGCGAGCGCGGCGGCCACCTCCGGCAGTGCTCTCATCAGGGGACGCGGACGGGCGAAGGTGTAGGTCTCGGCGAACCGCGGCCAGTCGAAGTCGCCCGCCACGAGGTGGGATTCCCGGTCTTCCAGTGCCTGGCCGAGCAGGGCCAGGGCCGGTTCGGCGTCCAGGGCGGGAGCGCCGAGCCGCCGCAGCTGGGCCGCCGCCTCCTCATCGACCATGCCGCCCCGCCAGGCACCCCAGGCGACGGAGGTCGCCGCGAGGCCCCGGGCCCGGCGCCGGTGCGCCAGCGCGTCGAGGAAGGCGTTCGCGCCCGCGTAGGCGCACTGTCCGGCGCTGCCCCAGACGGCGGCGCCCGAGGAGAAGAGGACGAAGGCTTCCAGCGGCTGTTCGGCCAGTAGTTCGTCCAGATGCGTGGCACCGGCGATCTTCGACCGGCCGATCTCCGCGAACTCCTCCAGGGTCGTCCCGGACAGCCTCGCCGACTGATGCATGACTCCCGCGACATGGAACACGGCGGTCAGCGGATACTGCGCCGGCACGCTGTCCAGGAGGGCGGCAAGCGCGTCTCGATCGGTGATGTCACAGGCGGTGATGGTGGATCGGGCGCCCAACTCGGCCAGTTCGGCCGCCAGTTCACCGGCGCCTTCCGCATCGGAGCCTCGGCGGCTGGTGAGCAGCAGGTGATCGGCGCCGTTCCGGGCCAGCCAACGCGCGACATGGGCTCCGAGGACGCCCGTGCCACCGGTGACGAGCACGGTTCCGTGCGGCTTCCACGGCTGCCTCGACTGCCACGGCTGCCCGTCGGTGTCGGGAGTGCGAGGGGCGCGTACCATCCGGCGGGCGAACGTGCCGGACGGGCGGAGTGCCAACTGGTCCTCGACCGGGTGACCGTCGTGCCCGTGGAACGCGTCGTGGCCGTGGAGCGCTTCCGCGAGGCGGTCGGCCATGGCGTCGTCCAGTGTGCCGGGCACGTCGACCAGGCCGCCCCAGGTGTCGGGTTGGTCCAGCCCCAGTACGGTCCCCATCCCCCACACCACCGCCTGCGCGGGGCGGATCTCCTCGTCGCCGACAGGGACGGCACCGGAGGTCAGGCACCACAGACGCGCGGTGGCGCCGAGCGTCTCCAGTGCCTGGACCAGGGCGACCGTTGCCGCCGTGCCGCGCGAGAGCGTCGGCTGCCGGTGATGCGGCTCCTCGTCCAGGGCGAGCAACGAGAGCACTCCGGCGGGGGTCGCGTCGGTGGTGGCGAAGTGTTCGCGCAGCTGGGCTACGAGTCCTTCCTCGTCCGTGCCTTCCGCGCTCTCCGCGACGACCGGGACCACGTGGGCGCCGCCGTGCCGGGCGAGCCCGTCGACGATCGCCGAGGTCAGCGGATGGGAACCGTGTGAGGGCGGCACTATGACCAGCCAGCTTCCGGAGCTTCCGGAGCGCGCGGAGTCCGGCGCCGATGAGGTCGCCGTACCGCTTGGCGTGCCGGCTGGCGTACCGATCCCCGTACCGGCTGCCGAGCCGGCTCCCGTACCGAGTTGGACGGGGTGCCAGGCGATCCGATAACGGAGGCGGTCCAGAGCGGACCGATCGCGGTTGCGGCGGCGCCAGGACGACAGCGCGGGCAGCACCGGTGCCAGATCGGCGGGCTCGATGCCGAGATCCGCCGCGAGGGAGCCGAAATCCGCGCTCTCGACCGCCTGCCAGAACCCGATCTCGGCAGGATCGGCAGCCGCTGGAGCTTCGTCCGACGCCGGGGCCAGCCAATAGCGCTTGTGCTGGAAGGGGTAGGTGGGCAGGTCTACGTGGTTGGTGGGCTGGTCCTTGAAGAGGGCGGGCCAGTCGATGGGGATGCCTCGGGTGTGGAGGTGGCCGAGCGCGTGGAGGAGGTGGGGGGTTTCGGGCCGGTCCCTGCGCAGGGTGGGGATCGCGTCGCCGTCCTGGTCGGCGTGCGCGGCGAGGGTGGTGAGGGTGGCGTCGGGGCCGATCTCCAGGAAGGTGGTTGCTCCTGCGGCGCGCAGGGCTTCCAGGCCGTCGCCGAAGCGGACGGCTTCGCGCACGTGGCGTACCCAGTAGTCGGGTGTGCACAGGTCCTTCGGGTCGGCGAGGGTGCCGGTCAGGTTCGAGACCAACGGGATGACCGGCGGGTGGAAGGTGACCGACCGGGCCACCTCACCGAAAGCCGCCAGCATCGGGTCCATCAACGGCGAGTGGAAAGCGTGCGAGACCCGTAACCTCCGAGAGTGCTCGAAGCAGGCCGCGGCCTGCGTCACGGCGCTCTCCTCGCCGGAGATGACCACCGCGTTCGGGCCGTTGACCGCCGCGATGGTCACCAGCTGGTGGTCGTGTTCCTGGCCCGACAGCACCGCGGTGACTTCGTCCTCGGTGGCCCGCACGGCGACCATGGCACCACCCGCAAGCAGCGAACCCATCAGCCGGGCCCGGGCTGCCACCAGCGCACAGGCGTCCGGCAGGGAGAACACCCCGGCCAGATGCGCAGCCGCCAGTTCACCGACCGAGTGCCCGGCGACAAAGTCCGGCCGCACACCCCACGACTCCAACAGCCGCCCCAGAGCCACCTCCAGCGCGAACAACGTCGGCTGCGCGAACTGCGTACGATCCAGACGGCCGTGATCTTCAGTCTGTTCCGCGGGCCACATGATCTCCCGCAGGGGCAGGCCCAGTTCCTCGATCACCTCATCCAAGGTGCGAGCGAACACCGGGAACGTGTCATACAACTCCCGTCCCATGCCCAGGCGTTGACTGCCCTGGCCGGAGCAGAGGAACGCCAGCTTGCCCGG
>NZ_LIQZ01000451.1 GCF_001418655.1 Streptomyces phaeochromogenes
CCGGGGCGCGAGGCGGGCTACGGGGTCGCCATCTGGTCCAGGGTTCGGAGGATTACGCCCTCTCTCAGGGCCCAGGGGCAGATTTCCAGGGTTTCTACGCCGAAGAGGTCCATGGCGCCGGCGGCGACGATGGCGCCGGCGAGGAGTTGGTTGGCGCGGCCGTCGGAGACGCCGGGGAGTTCGGCGCGTTCGGCGGTGGTCATGGCGGCGAGGCGGGGGACCCAGTCCTCCAGGGAGCGGCGCTTGAGCTCGCGCTGGACGTACAGGCCGTCGGCCGAGCGGGCGGCGCCCGCGATGCGGGCGAGCTGCCGGAAGGTCTTGGAGGTCGCGACCACGTGGTCGGGCGCGCCGAAGCGGCTGAATTCCCCGACCGTACGGGCGATCTGGGCCCGCACATGGCGGCGCAGGGCCCTGATGTCCTCCGGGTCCGCGGGATCGTTCGGCAGCCAGCCGGCGGTCAGCCGGCCCGCGCCCAGCGGCAGCGAGGCCGCCGCGTCCGGCTCCTCGTCGATGCCGTAGGCGATCTCCAGGGAGCCGCCGCCGATGTCGAGGACGAGCAGCTTCCCCGCCGACCAGCCGAACCAGCGGCGGGCCGCCAGGAACGTGAGCCGCGCCTCCTCGGCCCCGGTGAGGACCTGGAGCTCGACGCCGGTCTCGGCGCGCACCCGGGCCAGTACGTCGTCGGCGTTGCTGGCCTCGCGCACCGCGGACGTGGCGAACGGCAGCAGGTCCTCGACGCCCTTGTCCTCGGCGGCTTCCAGCGCCTCCTGGACAACGGCGATCAGTTTGTCGACTCCTACAGAATCGATCGCGCCGCTCTCGTCGAGGAGTTGGGCGAGCCGCAGCTCCGCCTTGTGCGAATGCGCGGGCAGCGGGCGCGCGCCGGGGTGTGCATCCACCACCAGCAGATGCACCGTGTTCGAACCCACGTCGAGGACACCGAGTCTCATGTACGGAACGCTACTGCGCGCGGAACGCCCAGCAGTCCCCGGATGGCTTCCCGGCCACTTACCCTGGACTCGTGCCAAAGACGAAAAAGGCAAAGGCCGACAAGTCGGCAGTGTCCGCCAAGTCCGCCAAGGGTTCGCCCAAGTCCAAGAAGTCCCCGGCCGTCCCGGAGCAGGGTGACGAGAAGGGGCTCGACTTCGCGCGTGCGTGGGTGGAGTTCCCGGATCCGGCCGACGACGAGCAGCTTTTCCGCTGCGATCTGACATGGCTGACCTCTCGCTGGAACTGCATCTTCGGAAGCGGCTGCCAGGGCATCCAGGCGGGCCGCGCGGACGACGGGTGCTGCACGCTGGGCGCCCACTTCTCGGACGAGGACGACGAGAAGCGCGTCGCCGGGCATGTGGCGAGGCTCACGCCGGAGATGTGGCAGAACCACGAGGTGGGGACGGAGACCGGCTGGGTCTCGAAGGACGAGGACGGCGACCGGCAGACCCGGCCGTACCAGGGCTCGTGCATCTTCCAGAACCGGCCGGGCTTCGCGGGCGGCGCGGGCTGCTCGCTGCACATCCTGGCCGTCAAGGAGGGCCGCGAGCCCCTGGAGACCAAGCCGGACGTCTGCTGGCAGCTCCCGGTCCGGCGTACGTACGAGTGGATCGACCGGCCCGACGACACCCGGGTGCTCCAGGTCTCGATCGGCGAGTACGACCGCCGCGGGTGGGGTCCTGGCGGGCACGACCTGCACTGGTGGTGCACGTCGGCGACCTCTGCGCACGGCGCGGGCGACCCGGTCTACGTCTCGTACCGGCCCGAACTGATCGAACTGATGGGCAAGGCCGGCTACGACCGCCTGGTGGAGCTGTGCGAGGAGCGCCTGGCGTCCCAGCTGCCGTTGTTGGCTCCGCATCCGGCGGACCCGGCCCGCGGCTGAG
>NZ_LIQZ01000452.1 GCF_001418655.1 Streptomyces phaeochromogenes
AGGGGCCCCTGAGGCGCTCGCGGCGCTCAAGGCGGGCTGGGGAGGAGTCGGCGAGCGCCTCAGGGGCCCCTGAACCGGGCGTCATTCACCGTTCGAGATCCGAAAACTGTCCGAAAATGGACCCGCTGCCCCGCCACTGCTCGCCACCGCCCGGCCGGCCACAACGTGGGCAAGTACCGGCACACCCGCCCTTGACCAGCCCATGGTCCCCCCATGGACCACCGGTCGGAAACGAGCCACGCATCGGTCACCCGCCGTTGGCCCGAGGCGGAAACGATGCGGCGAATCGTTCGATCCACGACGGACCGTTCGATCCCCTCCCAGAGGCCACAACCGCGGACACGGCCTCTCCCGCCCGACGAAACGACGGCCCACCCATGAAGCGACGACCCATGAGACGCCTCTCCCCCGGTCTTGCCCCCGGCATCACTCCCGCCCTGGCCCTCGCCCTGTGCGCCCTCCTCTCCGGCGCGCTGCCCGCCCACGCCGAAGGCCACGCGGACGGCCGGCCAACCGGCAACTCGGCCGACGGGCACAGCGACAGCTACGGGACGAAGGCGTCGTACGAGCCCGGCCAGAACCCGCGCACCTACCAAGCCGCGCCCCGCGGATTCGAGCCGGTGTTCACGGAGAACGTCTCCCGGCACGGGTCCCGTGCCGCGACCGACAGCGAGGACGGGGACCTCATCCTCAAGCTGTGGGACCGGGCTGCGAGCGAGGGGCAGCTGACCAGGGCGGGCAAGGAGTTCGGGCCCCAGGTGCGGGCGCTGCTCGACGCCATGGCCAAGGTCGGGTACGGAAACCTGAGCGGACGCGGCAGGCAGGAGATCCAGGACACCGCCGTCCGCATGGAGAAGCGGCTCCCGGGGCTTTTCGCGCGCATCGCGAAGGACGGCGAGCCGATCGACGTCGTCAGCTCCGGGCAGGGGCGCGCGGTGGACAGCGCGGGCGAGTTCACGACCGCGCTCGCCAAGGCCGACCCGGCGCTGAAGCCACTGATCGGGCCCGCCCGCGCGGACGAGGACCTGCTGTACTTCCACAAGGCGGCCGGAGGCGCCGCGTACCGCGACTACATCGACAACGACAAGCGGCTCGCGGACACCCTCAAGAGCGTCACCGACCAGCCGGCCACGCACCGCGCCGCAGTGAACGTACTGAAGAAGATCTTCAAGCCGGCGTTCGTCGCACGGATCTCCGCGGGTGAGTTCTCGGCCGTCGGCAGCGATGTCGATGCCGCCGAGGCGGTCTACAACCTCTACGGCATCGCCCCCGCGATGAGCGCCGAGAGCCCGGACGGCGCCGGCTGGCACATGGAGCGGTACATCGCGCCGCGCGACGCCGCCTGGTTCGGATATCTGAGCGACGCCGAGGACTTCTACGAGAAGGGTCCCGGCTTCGCCGACAGCGACATCACCTACAAGATGGCCGGCGTCCTGCTCGACGACTTCTTCAAGAAGGCCGAGGCCAGCCGGGCCGGCACCAGCGACCTCGGCGCGGAACTGCGCTTCACCCACGCCGAGGAGATCATCCCGCTGGCCGCGCTGATGGGCCTGCCGGGCAGTACGAAGCCTGTGACCGCCCAGCGCCCGTACACCTACGCAGACAACCCCTGGCGCGGCGCGTCCGTGGCGCCCATGGCCGCGAACATCCAGTGGGACGTGTTCCGCAAGGGCCACACCTATCTCGTACGCATGCTCTACAACGAGAAGGAGACCGCGTTCAAGCAGGGCTGCCGCCCGGTGGCCAAGGGCAGCGCGTTCTACGAGCTGAACGAACTGGAGCGCTGCTTCGGACGTACGCACCCGACGTCCTGAGGGCCGGGCGAGCCCCACTAATCTGTCCGCCATGAACGCATCGGGGGACATGGTCGACGGGCGGTTCGAGCTGCTCGCGCGGCTCGGCAGCGGTGGCATGGGGACGGTGTGGCGGGCCCGGGACAGCGTGCTGCACCGGGAGGTCGCCCTCAAGGCCGTCCGGCACGACGCGGCGGCCTCCCACTCCGTCCGTGAGCGCGTGCTGCGCGAGGCGCGGGCGCTCGCCCGGATCAGCCACCCGAACGTCGTGATGATCCACCACATCATCGACGACGACCCGCACCCCTGGCTCGTCATGGAACTGGTGGACGGCGTCTCGCTCCAGGAGCGGCTGGCCGACGGCCCGCTGGCCCCCTCGGAGGCCGCCCGGCTCGGCCGCCAGGTGCTCGCCGCCCTGCGCGCGGCGGTCGCGGCGGGCATCCAGCACCGGGACGTCAAGCCCGCCAACATCCTGCTGCGCGCCGACGGTTCCGCCGTGCTCACCGACTTCGGCATCGCGGCCCTCCAAGGGTCGACCGCGCTGACGGCGACCGGCGAACTCATCGGCTCCCCCGAGTACATCGCCCCCGAGCGGATCCGCGGCAACGACGACGACCCGGCGTCCGACCTCTGGTCCCTGGGGCTCGTCCTGTACGTCTGCGTGGAGGGCATCAGCCCGTTGCGCCGCGGCACCACCCTGGGCACCCTCGCCGCCGTCCTCGACGAGGCCGTACCGCCGCCGGTGCGCTCCGGCCCGCTCTCGCCCGTGCTCCAGGCCCTGCTCGTACGGGATCCGGCGGCCCGCCCCGACGCGGCGCGGCTGGACGCGATGCTGGCGCAGGTCGAGTCGGGTACGACTCCGGACTGGGCGCTGCCGACGGCCACGGCCCCGCTGCCGCCCGGCCCCACGACGGCCCCGACGCACGTCCTGCCCGTGCCGCCCGCGTCCGGTGGCACGGTTCCCGGCGGTCCCGCGTCCGGGCCCGGCAGCACGGTTTCCGGCGGTCCTGGGCCCGGCAGCACGGTTCCTGGCGCTCCCGTGCCCGCCGAGCCGGTCGGCGAACACCCGACGCGCGTCCAGAACGTGCGGAACGTGCCGCCGCGGGGGCGCAGGCGGCGCCCGGCCCTCATCGCCACCGTCGCCGTCGTGGTCGCCGCCCTCGCGACGGCCGCGACCGCGCTCGTCCTGAACCTGCGCGAGTCGGACGGCGACGACAGCAAGGCCAAGGGGGGCGGCGTTTCGGCGTCCGGCACCGCGACCTCCCCGTCCGCCAAGCAGTCACCTACGCCCGAATCGACACCCGCGCCGTCGAAGGAGGCCTCGCAGCCGGCCGCGTCCCCGTCCAAGGAGGCGAGCACCCCGCCCGCCTCCGAAGGCCGCTGGATCGCCCAGCTGTTCTCCGAACCGGTCGGCTCCGGCACCGCCACGCGGGACCAACGGCTCGCGGCCGTCCGCAAGACCGTCCCCGAGGCGGTCTACGTCCGCAGCGACGACTACGCCTCGCTCCGTCCCGGCTTCTGGGTCATCTACGCCCCGGGCCCGTTCACCGACGGCCGCGCCGCCCTGAGCTTCTGCGCGGACCGCGGCAGAACCACGTCGACCACCTGCGTCGGCCGCTACCTGAGCACGGAGTCGGCGGACTACAGCCTCCAGTGCGCTCCCCCGGCCACCAGCCCTAAGGGCCGCTGCACACGCCAGTGAGCCGGGGTCGGACCCCACCAGGAATCGAACAAAGAGGAAACTAATATGCTTTATCGCCCCATATGAAGCATCTTGGTGGATGATGCCCCGTTGAGCACCGTTACCCCCTGTGGGCCCTCGCGTTGAACGGTCTGTGCGGTCGCGTCGGAGCAGCCGCGCTCACCGAAATCGAAGGAGTGAACGTGAAGTCTCGCATCGCGAAGGCGGCCGGTGTGGCCCTCGGCACGGGTGCCGTTGTGATCAGTGGAGCCGGTCTGGCCATGGCGGACGCGGGCGCCGAGGGCAAGGCCGTCGGCTCGCCCGGCGTCCTGTCGGGCAACGTCATCCAGGTCCCGGTCCACGTGCCGGTCAACGTCTGCGGCAACACCGTGAACGTCATCGCCCTGCTGAACCCGACGTTCGGCAACGAGTGCGCGAACCTCGACGACGGCCCGAAGGGTCACCCCGGCCCCAAGGGCTACGGCCACTGAGTCACCGCACTCACGCGAAGGCCCCCGGCGGTACACACCACCGGGGGCCTTCCCCTGTTCACCGGTCACACGTAACCAGTCACCCGCCACTGTCACGATCTCCGGTCACCCAGCACTCAGCACCCACGCATCAGACGTACCGGTAGATCCGGCTGTGGTCCTCCAGCTCGTCCGGCGGCACGCCCCACGGCGGCATCTCCTCGTGCCGCGCCACCACGCGCCCCCGCTGCGGGTCCCCGAGCTCCGGCGGCGACGCGGGCAGATACCGGGCCCCCTGGTGCCGCTTCTGCCAGCGGGTCCAGAGCAGGTCCACGAAGGAGTGGTGCAGCCAGAAGACGGGGTCGTTGACCGAGGCCCCGCCGAGCATGTGCCCGCCGACCCAGCGGTGTACGCGATTGTGGTTGCGCCAGGCGTCGTTGCCCTGCCCGGTCCCCCACCCTTCGAGCTTGTTCCGGAAGCCGCGGGAGGAGGTGGAGTCCCAGGGCGCCGTGTCGTACACGGGGTCCTTGAGGGCCCGCGCGAGCTCGTCCGCGGTCGGCAGGGCGAGCGGATCGTGGGGCCGGCCGAGGTCGCGCATGAGGTACTCGCCGTCGGTCATCGACTCCTTGACGACCCACTTCTTGTGCCGGTAGGCGAACGGCCCGGTCGTCACCTGCCGGTCGGAGCGCCGCCCGTTGCCCCCGAGCAGGTCCTCTCCCCACAGCGGGGCGGCGGGCGTCCGGTCCTTCGTCCAGTCCCAGTACGGCACGGACACCCCGGAGTCGACCCGCCGCAGCGCCCGCTCCAGCTCCAGCAGGAACCGCCGGTGCCAGGGCAGGAAGGAGGGCGCCATGTGGGCCGCACGCAGTCCGCCGTCGCCGTCCGACACGTAGTGGTCGATGTGCATGCGGACGAACTCGTCGTACTCGCCGGTGCGTTTGATCTCCAGGAACGCGCCGACGAGCCTGCGCCGCTCGGCCTTCGTCAGCGCGCTCACGTTCTTACGCGTGTACGCCATGCCCGTGCCCCTCCCCCGGCCCCGCCTCCGCAGCCGCCGCGCGCAGCCGCAGTGTGCCGCCCAGTTCGTCGACGGCCCCGCGGGCGGCGGCGAGCGGCGTCGGATACGACTGGTAGTGGTCGACCATGGTCAGATAGCCGCCGTCGGCCCGCCGCATGAGGTGCAACGGCCGGTCGTCCACGGAGACGAGCCACTGTCCGGCGGGCGCCGCACCGGCGACGGCGGCTTCAACGCCTGTGGCGTCCTTGGACCCGCGGATCCGCCGTCCGCGGTACATCTCGTCGAACTCCGCCTCGGACCCGGCCTGTTCGCCGGACGCGGGCGGCTCGGCGCTCGACGGGCCCGACGGGCGCGAGGCCGCGACGAGCGGAGCCAGGGCGGCGGTGACGGCCGCGACCAGCAGCCCTCTCAGGACGTCTCGCCGCGTACCGTTCGCCACTGCCACCCGTACTCCTCCATGAACTGTCGGGCCCAGACGGCCGGTTGGCCGGGTGGGGCCCGTTGTGCCTACAGCCCGGGCGCGAGACCCAGGGTCGCCCCCGGTGCCGCCTGCAGAACCGGAGCGAGGAGACCGACCTCGGGCAGCTTCGGGGCCGGAAGGCCGAGCTTGTCCGCCTGAGGCGCGGTCAACGGAGCGTCCAACGAGGCACCCGGCGTCAGGGCACGCAGGTCCGAGGTGGGCGTGCTGGCGGCGACGTGGTCGAAGGTGTCCCCGAGAACGCGCGGCACCGGCGTACGCAGGTCGAGGGACGGCAGGTCGCTGGTGACCGGCAGCTGCGGGACGGCCCGGTCCGGCAGCAGCCGGCCCTCGACATACCGCGGCCCGTCGGGGCTGCCCGGCGTGGGCAGCGGGAGGGTGCCGCCGATCCTGGGCATCTCCATGTTCAGCGAGTTCTCCACACCGTCCAGCGGTACGGCGACCGGGATCCCGTCGGCCGCGACGGCGGGCGTCGCGACGGCGGCCGCCACGCAGGTGACGACGGCGGCAAGAGTTCCTCGGGTGGTCGACTTCATCTCAGGTACGGGCCTTTCGGGATTCGGGGGGTGCGTCCGAAACGCGTAACGACCCGGCGAACGACATCAGAGCAAAATTCCCCCGGTGGATGCAATTGTCAGCTCGTCCAGAAGTCCCACCAACGCGTCAACACGAGCATTCCGATGATCCCCAGATGCAGAACCGGCGGCACCCACGTGAATTCGGCGAGGAATGCCTTCACCCAGCCGGGTGCGGGCAGGAATTCATTTCGTACGTTGAACGACGTGACGTACCAGAACATGACGACGGTGGCGATCCAGGCGAGGCAGCACCACAGGCACAGCGCGTTGATGCTGTACAGCGACTCGTACTGGAGCCACGTCACGAATCCGACGCCGAACAGCGTGCCCGCGTCGAACGTCAGCCAGTACCAGCGTGGGAACGCCGCGCCGGCCAGCAGGCTCGTACCGACGCAGATCACGATGCCGTAGGCGACCAGACCGAGCATCGGGTTGGGGAACCCGAAGGCGGAGGCCTGGTCGCTCTTCATGATGTTGCCGCAGGAGACGACCGGGTTCAGGCTGCAGCCCGGGGTGAAGTCCGGGTCCTCCAGCAGCTTGAACTTGTCGATGGTGATGACCCAGGAGGCCAGCAGCCCGGCCGCGCCCGTGATCACCAGCAGCAGGGCGAACGCGCGGTCGGCGCCCGCTGTGCGCATCGTCAGCCGCGCAGGCTGCGGGCCGGGAGGAGGGCGTGTGCCGCGCTGTTCAGGGTCTTCTCGTCGCCGGCGAAGGCGGCCAGGGCCTCCGGCGCGACGGGCTTGCCCGGCTCGGCCTCGGGCCAGGGGCGGGTGGTGAACAGGAAGTAGGCGTAGCCGCGTTCGCCGACCGCGGCGAGCCACTCCGGCGGCACGGAGCACTGGGCGTTGAGGTGGGCCATGGTGACGACGGCCTGGCCGGCCTCGACGAGGAGACCGACGGGGAAGCTGGGCTGCCGGGTGCCGTCGACGATCTCGTCGCCGATGGGCAGGCCGCTGCGGTGCAGCAGTTGCTCGACGGCGGCCGTGGAGCCCTCGGGGCCGGCCGCGCCGTCACCGAGCGAGTAGGCCAGCAGGAAGGGCATGTCGCCGTCGGGGTGTTCGCCGCTCCACGCCATGACGACGAGCGTGCCGAGGTCGGCGGCACGGAAAGGACGCGTTTCGCTTGATGTTGAGGTCACCGCGGAACCGTATCGACGCGCCGGAATGCGCCCGCTCCGTTTCTCACTCGCCCGGGGGATTTCCGGCCGGGTCTCCACACGAACGGGGGACGGCGTCGAACGGCCGGAAAGAACAATCGGAACGACGCGGATAATCGGAGAACAGAACGAAGGGCCGGTTCCGCGTGATGCGGAACCGGCCCTTCGTCACTTCCGGAGCGGCTTCCGGAGTTGCGTCCGATACCGCGTCCGGAGTTACCTCCGAAGTCACTTCTGGAGGGGAAGTCCGCCCAGGAGCCCCGTGGGACCCTCCGCCGAGTTGAGGGCCTTCGTCGCGCCGTCGACGGTGTTCAGCACGGAGTCCTTGTTCGACGTGTCGAGCGCGTTCGACTGCGACTGCAGGGGCATGGCGTCCGCGGCGTCCACCGGCTCGGTGGTGAGCGCGCCGAGCGCCGAGTCGAGGCCGCCGTTGAGACTGGAGGGCGTCAGGTCGGCGGCAAAGGCGGGCGCTGCGGCAGCAGCGATGACCAGGGACCCGGCGACGACAGCGGCGGCCTTCAGGGACTTCATCGTGTTCCTTTCTTCGGCAACTCGCGTCGCCAGAGGGAAATTTCGCTGAACTGCGCACTGCCCAACGATCCCCGTTCCGGCCGGAAACTCCGTTCGCCGAAAAATTCTGGAAGCCACCCAATTGAAGGGTGTGTCAAATCCTCAAATGGGATCCCTCATATGAAAACAGTCGTCGGGCCGGCCCGGTCGTCGGGCCGGCCCGACGGTCGTTCAGGACGGCAGCAGCCCGCCGGTGGGCAGCGGCAGCGCGCCCGTCGGCAGGGGCAGCTTGGGCAGACCCGGCAGGTTCGGCACGGGCAGGCCGCCGCCGAGGACCGTGGCGACGACGACGTTGACGAGGCCGGTCACGACGGCCAGCGCCGCCGCCGCGACACCGGCGACGTCACCGCTGGTGGCGGCCTTGACCAGGGAGTCGACCGCGGCCTGCAGGGCCTTGAGCGCGTCGGCCTTGAGGTCGAGCGGGACCTCGGCGACCGCACGCGCGGCACCGTTCGGCACCGGCAGCGCGGGGGCCGCCGGAAGCTTCGGCACCTCCGGCAGCGCGGCCGGCGGGGCGACCGGCGTGACGGGGGTGACCGGCGTGGCCGGAACGGCGGGCTTGGCGGGGGTCGTGGGAGTGGCCGGCGTGCTCGGCACGACCGGCGACGTCGCGGCGTCGGGCACGGCCGGAACGGCGGGCTTGGCCGGTGCCGACGGAACGGCGGGCGCGGTCGGGGCGGCCGGCTTGACCGGTGCCGCCGGGGTGGGCGGTGCGGTCGGCACGGCCTGCTCCCGCTCGGCCTTGACCGGCGGGGTCAGCGCGCCCGCGGCCGGGGCGGCGGCGGAGGCCTTGGCAATGGCGGCCTTCACCGCGTCGGCGAGCTTGGCCGCGTCGGCGGCGGGGAGCTGGCCGTTGTCGGCCTTGAGCACGGCGTCGAGCAGGTCGGTGACCGGCTTGAGCACTCCGCCGACGTCGCCGAGGCTCTTGACCTGCGCCAGCAGAGCGTCCGCTCCGGGCACCGGCGCCTTGGCCGCTGTCGAACGGGCGTCGCGGGTCGAGTCGTGGTCGGCGGCCACGGCGGCCGGTCCGGCTATCCCGAGCAGAAGCGTGGCGCAGAGTGCGGGGGCCGCGATACGCCGTGCGGGCAGAGCACGCATGGAGGGGTCCTTTCGGTGGTGCGTACGGATCTTGTGCTCACCGTGGAATCGGTGACCACCTCCTGCAACCGAACAACCGCGCTCCGTAGCGGCCCGGGCCCGCCGCCGCGTCCGTTGTCCCTGGTGAGGCGCCATGCCCGGACGTTCCCCGGGCGCTCGACGCCCCTCCCTCCATTCGGGGCAACGCGGACCGGCCGCCCTCCCTGTGGGAGGACGGCCGGTCAAGGGCTGCGCAGCGACGTCAGTCGTTGGCGCACTCGTTGCCGAACGCCGGGTTCAGCAGCGCGATGACGTTCACGGTGTTGCCGCAGACGTTGACCGGCACGTGGACGGGGACCTGGACCAGGTTGCCCGACAGGACGCCCGGGGAGTGGGCGGCGAAGCCGTGCGCGTCACTGTCGGCGGCGGCGACGCCACCGGTGCCCGCCATGGCGGCGGCGGCAACGGAGGTAAGGACCAGGCCCTTCGCGATACGCGACATGGAGAGGTGCTCCTTGGGATTGACACAACAATCCGGGCGGGGTGCCCGGCTCTGGAATCAACGCGCGGCACTGGCGCGGGTTGTGCCACCAAACGGGTGAAGTCCCGGACCGAGTACCGGGCGAAGGGCCGGGGCCACCACGGAGCCTCCGCCCGACGCGGCGTCAACCAGTGTATGCAGCATGATTACGACACACTTGACGGGTTTCACGGATAAATACGGATAGCGGCTACAGTTGCGTTCCTCCTCAGGCCGCTTGAAACAGACGGGGAGTCATGGCGGCACTCATGTGATGTCCACAGCCTGTCCGTCCGCAGGGTCAGAACCTCTTCCCGAATTTCCCCCGAAAGGGCAACGCCGGTCATGCGCAATTCCCTGGGTCCTCTGCTGCGCCGTGGGATGGTGGGTGTCTTTTCCCTCGCCTCGCTGTGGGCGCCGGGCGGACCGGCGGCTGCCGCGCCTGCCATGCCCACGACGTCAACCACATGGCCGACGTCAACTTCGTCGACGGCTTCGGCACCCTCGCCCGCGCCGGCCGCCGAGGCCGAGAGTCTCGCCTTCACCCAGCGGTACCGCGCGCTCCAGCACGGCGGGATCGTCCGGGCCGCCAACTCGTCCATCACCTGCCGGCGTCCCGTCGAGCGGTCGGCGGTGTCCTGTCCCGCCGCACGCGAGGGCCGGGCGGCTGCGAACGACGACAACGACGACTTCGAGATGTTCTACATCGACGTCGACAACGACCCGAACACCTACAACTCCAGCCGCGCCGAGGTCCGTCCGCCGGCCGGCGCCCGGGTCTCGTACGCGCGGCTGTACTGGGGCGGCAACCTCCGGGTCGGTGAGCAGAAGCCGCCCAAGGACAACGGGCGGGTGCTGATCGCCGAACCGGGCGGCCAGTACAAGGAGGTGCTCGCCGACACGGTCGTCGGGCACCGGGTCGCGCACGGCGCGGACGCGTTCCAGGCCTCGGCGGACGTCACCCCTCTGGTGCGCTCCAGCGGCGCGGGCGCCTACACCGTGGCGCAGGTCAACGTGGCGATGGGCCACTCCGCGGCCGGAGCGTGGGGCGGCTGGACGCTGATGGTGGCGTACGAGAAGGAGTCGGAGCCGCTGCGGCACCTGGCGATGTGGGACGGCTTCGACCCGCTGGGCGCGGGCGGGGACCGGACGGTCCGGCTGCCCGGCATGAAGTTCCCCAAGAGCGCCGAAGGGCGTGCGGGGCTCGTCGCCTACAACGGTGACCGCGGGCGGACCGGCGGCTCGCTCACCCTGTCGGCAGGCGGCCTGACGACCCTTCTGGCCAACGGCGCGAACCCCCGTGACGACGTACTGAACTCGACCATCAGCGAGCCCGGCCGGACGGCCCCGGGGCGCACACCCGCGTATCCGAACACACTCGGATACGACTCCGACGTCTTCGAGCTCGACAAAGGGCTGCGACACGGCGGTGACCGGCTGGACTTCCGTCTGGTGTCGCCGCGCGACACGGCCTGGGCCGGAGCGCTGTTCGTCGCCGTCGACGCGAAGCGCTGACTGCCTTCCCCGGACTCCCCAGACTTCCCCCGACTTTCCCCCTTCCCCGTGAGTTCCCCAGTGACCTCCCCCTGAGC
>NZ_LIQZ01000453.1 GCF_001418655.1 Streptomyces phaeochromogenes
GGGACGGGTAGGGGCGGCGGGGGCGAGGGAAAAACCCCCTACCTCCCCGCCTCCTTCGAAACCAGCGCCACCGCCTCGTCCACGTCGTCCGTGAGGTGGAAGAGGAGGAGGTCCTTCTCGGAGGCCTTGCCCTGGGCGATCAGGGTGTTCTTGAGCCAGTCGACGAGGCCGCCCCAGTACTCCGTGCCGAAGAGGACGATCGGGAAGCGGGTGACCTTCTGGGTCTGGACGAGGGTGAGGGCCTCGAAGAGTTCGTCGAGGGTGCCGAGGCCGCCGGGGAGGACCACGAAGCCCTGGGCGTACTTGACGAACATCATCTTCCGCACGAAGAAGTAGCGGAAGTTGAGCCCGATGTCGACGTACTGGTTGAGCCCCTGCTCGAAGGGCAGCTCGATGCCGAGCCCGACGGAGATGCCCTTCGCCTCGCAGGCACCCTTGTTGGCGGCCTCCATGGCCCCGGGACCGCCACCCGTGATCACGGCGAACCCCGCCTCGACCAGCCCGCGCCCGAGCGCGACCCCCGCCTCGTACTCCGGAGAGTCCGCCTTCGTCCGCGCCGAACCGAACACACTGATCGCGGGCGGCAGTTCGGCCAGCGTGCCGAAGCCCTCGATGAACTCCGACTGGATGCGCAGCACCCGCCAGGGATCGGTGTGGACCCAGTCCGAGGGCCCGCCGGCGTCCAGCAGCCGCTGGTCCGTGGTGCTCGCCTGCACCTGCCCACGCCTGCGCAGCACGGGGCCCAGCCGCTGCTCCTCCGGTGGCCGCTTCTTGCCCTCCGGGTTGCCAGTAGCCATGTCCGCTCCCTTCACGCGTGCGGGTCGTTCCACCCCAGCGTAGATCTACGCGGGTTACGGAGGGGGGACGCCGACATGTCCGCCATGAACCGCCGTCAGATACGGCTCATGCGGTCAGCCACGCCCTCAGCCGCTCCTCGCCCGCGAGGATCTTCGCGGTTTCCACCCTTTCGTCCCGCTTGTGTGCCAGATGCGGGTTTCCGGGGCCGTAGTTGACCGCTGGGACGCCGAGCGCGCTGAAGCGGGAGACGTCCGTCCAGCCGTACTTGGGCTGAGGGGTGCCCCCGACGGCCTCGATGAAGGCCGCAGCCGCGGGGTGGGAGAGGCCCGGCAGCGCCGCGCCGCTGTGGTCGTCGACCACGAACTCCTCGACACCGCAGTCGGCGAAGACCTCGTGGACGTGGGCCAGCGCTTCGGCCTCCGTGCGGTCGGGCGCGTAACGGAAGTTGACGGTCACCACGCACTCGTCGGGGATGACGTTGCCGGCCACCCCGCCAGAGATGCCGACGGCGTTGAGGCCCTCGCGGTACTCCAGGCCGTCGATGACCGGGTAGCGCGGCTCGTAGGCGGCGAGGCGCGCGAGGATCGGGGCGGCGGCGTGGATGGCGTTGGAGCCCATCCAGCTGCGCGCGGAGTGTGCCCGCTCGCCCTTCGTCCTCAGCAGCACCCGCAGGGTGCCCTGGCAGCCGCCCTCGACCTGTCCGTCGGAGGGCTCCAGGAGGACCGCGAAGTCGCCCTCCAGCCACTCCGGGTGTGCCTCGGAGACATGCTTCAGGCCGTTGAGGTGTGCGGCGACCTCTTCGTTGTCGTAGAAGACGAAGGTGAGGTCGCGGTTGGGGGCCGGGACCGTGGCCGCGATCCGCAGCTGGACGGCGACGCCCGACTTCATGTCGCAGGTGCCGCAGCCCCACAGCACGCCGTCCTCGTCGAGGCGCGAGGGCACGTTGCCGGCGATCGGGACCGTGTCGATGTGCCCGGCCAGGATCACGCGCTCGGCCCGGCCCAGGTTCGTACGCGCGACGACGTTGTTGCCGTACCGCTCGACCGTCAGGTGCGGCAGGGCCCTCAGCACGCCCTCGATCGCGTCCGCGAGGGGCTTCTCGGTGCCGCTCTCGGAGGGGAAGTCGACGAGCTGCGCGGTGAGCCGGGCGGCGTCCAGGGCGAGGTCAAGTTGGGTGTCGGCCATGCCGTCGACCCTAACGCGGCGGGCTCCGCGGCCCGGCCGGTGGCCTGATACCTCTGCCGTCACCGGCTTGTCCACAGTCCCACGGATGGCCGACAGTACTCTCCAGTACCTTGTACGCGTGCCAGAGCCGTCCCCCACCTCCGCCAGGTCCGTACGCCGTGGCCGTCTCCTCCGCTCCGGAGCCGCCTTCGTCGTGCTGCTCGCCCTCGCCGGCTATCTCGCCGTGCAGTACCTGACAGGGAGCACCGGAGAACCGAAGTGCACGGTCGTCTCCGGCAACGGCGACGGAGGGTCGTACGAGTTCACGGCGGAACAGGCGGTGAACGCGGCGACGATCACGGCCGTCGGCACCAACCGCGGCGTGCCCGAGCGGGCCGTCACCATCGCCCTCGCGACGGCCCTCCAGGAGTCCGCCCTGCGCAACATCAGCCACGGCGACCGTGACTCGCTGGGCCTGTTCCAGCAGCGGCCGTCACAGGGCTGGGGCACCGAGAAGGAGATCCTGGACCCGGCGTACGCGGCGGGCGAGTTCTACGAGCACCTGGAGAAGGTGCCGGACTACACGAAACTGCCGCTCACGGTCGCCGCGCAGCGCGTCCAGCGCAGCGGCTACCCGGAGGCGTACGCGAAGCACGAGCCGGACGCCACGCTCCTCGCCGCGGCCCTGACCGGGCGCGCCGCCGCCACCTTCACCTGCGAGGGCCGTCCGAGCACACCGCCCGAGGGCCCGGACGCGGTACGTGCCGCGCTCGTACGGGACTTCGGGCGCGACGCGTTCCAGGAGACGGGCGCCGAAGTGGCCGCCACACCCTCGGCCTCCCCGTCGGCGTCGACGGCCGTGCCGTCGACCTCGTCCACCGCCTCGAACGGCCCCGGCGGCACGCGCACCGTGACCGTGACCGTCCCGAAGACCCCGGCAGCGCAGGGCGGGGAGCGGCGGCGCGGCTGGGCCCTGGCGCACTGGGCGGTGGCCAACTCGTCGGCGCTGCACGTCGAGCGCGTCTCGTACGCGGGCCGGGCGTGGACGGCCGGGAGCACCCGCAGCGAGTGGCGCGACGACTCGGGCGCGTGGAACTCCACGGGCGAAGTCCGAATCGTCACCGGGCAGTAGTACGGGCCGTCACCCGTTGGGGGCATGCCCGGCGCGGCATGTCGACCTCCGGCCAGGTAATTCCTCCGGCCCTTCCCGCGCCTCGCGCGAATCCGCCAAACCCCTTGGGAACAAAGGGCCGTAGCGATTCGGCAGACTTTCCCACCGGGCGTTCTTTGCCCGGGTTTCTCCACAGCCGATAATGCGACGCATTGCCAACTCTTTACGTTGGGCCACCGCAACCTTCGCGGACTTCGAGCGGTAGTCACTGCGTCCGAGCCCGGAACGATCAACAGCCGGTCGATCGACGGAAGACCGACAGCCAGCCGGTCAACTGCCGGGCACGGTACGACACTTCACCGTTCTCTTCCGTCAAAGGAGCATCATGTCCCTCCCCCTGACCCGCCGGATCGCCCGTGCCGCGCTGCTCGTCGCAGCGGGAGCGGCAGCCGGGGTCGGTGCGGCCGGCTCCGCGAGCGCGGCCGAACTGCCGGCCACCCCCGACCTCGGCGGGCTGACCGCGCTGGACAACGCGGGCACCACCGTCGACGGCGCCGCGCAGAACGCCACCGGGCTCGCGGGTGACGCGGGCAGCAAGGCCGTCAAGAAGGCCGTGCCGACCGCGGGCAAGACCAGCGGCAAGGCCGTCAAGACCACCACTCCCGCCGCGCAGAAGACGGCGGGGGATGCCGCCGGGACCGCGGGTGAGGTGCTCGGTGACGCCGCGGGAGCCACCGGTGGTGGGCTGCCCGGGGCGGGGCAGCTGCCGCTTCAGGGCCTGCCGCTCGGCTAAGCCCCCCGGGGGCTTTACGGAGAAGGGGTCCAGGGAGTTTCCTCCCTGGACCCCTTCTCTTGTGTTCCCTCTTGCCCGGTACGTGAATGGGTGCGGGTGCGATGTGGCTGGTCGCGCCCACGCGGCGGAGCCGCAAATCAACACAGCCCCGCGCCCCCAAATGCCCAGGGCCGGGCAAACCCATCAGGTCAAGCGAGCTACCGCTGCCCCCACCCGTTCGTCCGTTGCCGTCAGTGCCACGCGGACGAACTTGTCGCCCGCCGGGCCGTAGAAGTCGCCCGGCGCCACCAGGATGCCGAGGTCGGCGAGGTGGGCGACGGTGTCCCAGCAGGGCTCGTCCCTGGTGGCCCAGAGGTAGAGGCTGGCCTCGCTGTGTTCGATGCGGAAGCCGTGGGCCAGGAGGGCGTCGCGCAGGGCGGTGCGGCGGGCCGTGTAGCGGGCGCGCTGTTCCTGGACGTGGGTGTCGTCGGAGAGGGCGGCGACCGTCGCGGCCTGGGTGGGCGCGGAGGTCATCATGCCGCCGTGCTTGCGGATCTGGAGCAGGTCACCGAGGACCGCGGAGTCACCGGCCAGGAACGCCGAGCGGTAGCCCGCCAGATTGGACCGCTTCGAGAGCGAGTGGACCGACACGATCCCCTCGTACGAGCCGCCGCACACGTCGGGGTGCAGGACCGAGACCGGGTCGGCCTCCCAGCCCAGCTCGATGTAGCACTCGTCGGAGAAGACGAGGATGCCGTGCTCGCGCGCCCAGGCCACGATCCGGGTGAGCTCCTGGAGGGAGAGCACGCGGCCGGTCGGGTTCGACGGGGAGTTGAGCCACAGCAGCTTGAGGCCGGCCGGGTCCAGGTTCGTGGGGTCGTCATAGGCGACGTAGTCCGCGCGGGCCAGGCGGGCGCCGACCTCGTACGTCGGGTATGCCAGGCGCGGGTAGGCGACCGTGTCGCCGGGGCCCAAGCCCAGCTGCGTGGGCAGCCAGGCCACCAGTTCCTTGGAGCCGACCACCGGCAGGACGTTGCGGTGGGTGAAGTCCCGTGCGCCCAGCCGTCGCTCGCACCAGCTCACCAGCGCGTCCCGCAGCTCCGGCGTGCCCCACACCGTGGGGTAGCCGGGCGAGTCGGCCGCCGCGACCAGGGCTTTCTGGATCAGGTCGGGCACCGGGTCGACCGGGGTGCCGACGGACAGGTCGACGATGCCGCCCGGGTGAGCGGCGGCCGTCGCCTTGAAGGGCTCCAGCTTGTCCCAGGGGAAGGTGGGAAGCCGGTCGGAGACTGCGGACACGGGTTCTGGCTCACTTTCTCGTACGGACGGGGGCGTCCGTACGGACGGGTGGCACGTACGGCAAACGCCTCGGTCCCGTACGGCGGCAGGCCGTACGGGACCGAGGCGGCGCTTCTACCGCCGGGCGGGGCCCCGGCGTCGCTGGGCGGGGCCCCCGGCATACGTACCGGCGCTTACTGGTTCTGCGGCGGCAGCGCTGCGACGAAGGGGTGGTCGCGCTCGATGAGTCCCAGCTTGCTGGCACCGCCGGGCGAGCCGAGCTCGTCGAAGAACTCGACGTTCGCCTTGTAGTAGTCCTTCCACTCCTCGGGAGTGTCGTCCTCGTAGAAGATCGCCTCGACCGGGCAGACCGGCTCACAGGCACCACAGTCGACGCATTCGTCCGGGTGGATGTACAAGGACCGGGAGCCCTCGTAGATGCAGTCGACCGGGCACTCCTCGATGCACGCCTTGTCCTTGACGTCGACACAAGGCTGCGCGATGACGTAGGTCACGCTGTCGTTCCTCCTCGATAGGGCGCTGGCGAGCCGTCTTCAGGCTCCGCCACCTGGCGCGCGGGAGCGCGGCGTCGTCGATGCCCGCACCTAGTATCTCCGTTCTTGGGCATGATCCGAACAGGAGGGTTGGACTGAGCTGTGGAATTCTCCGCACACTTCCGTCTCGAAGTCCGTGTTACCCCCGCTGACGTGGGGAAACGCGTCTCGGTGCGACGGTTGCGCGAAGACCCTCCTGAGGGTGAGAAGTTCACCGACACGGTTGGCGTTCTCACATCATGGGACGACGGTGTGCTGCTGATCACACGACGGTCCGGGGAGAGCGTCCGTATTCCGGAATCGGCGCTGGTGGCGGGCAAGGTCGTACCGGCCGCGCCCGCTCGGCGGAAGGGCCCGGCGGCCTCGTACGAGGAGCTGGCGCGGGTCGCCGCCCGGGCCTGGCAGCCGGTCGAGCGGGAGCGGCTCGGCGAGTGGGAGCTGCGGGCCGCCGCGGGGTTCACCCGACGGGCCAACTCGGTGCTGCCGCTCGGCGCCCCGGGCGTCCCCCTGGAGGACGCGCTGTCGCTCGTACGGGAGTGGTACGCGGCCCGGGGACTGCCCGCGTACGTGCAGACCGCGACCGGGGCGGCGGGCACGCAGGAGCTGCTGTGCGCCGAGCTGGAGGCGCGGGGGTGGGAGCGCGAGGTGACCGCGGAGATGTGGATCGGCGCGCTGGCGCCGATCGGTGATCTGCCGGACCCGGGACCGGACCGGCCCGTCGTGCTGGCGCGCGAGGCGGACGAGGCGTGGCTCGGCCGCTACCAGCGCAAGGGCGTGAGCGGGGTGGCCCTGGAGGTGCTGGGCAGCGGGCCCTCGGTGTGGTTCGCGACCGTGCCGGGCGCCGAACCGGGCATACCCGCGGCGATCGGCCGCTGTGTGATCGACGGTCGCTGGGCCGGTTTCGCCGCCGTTGAGGTCGATCCGTCCCTGCGCCGCCAGGGGCTTGCCACCACGGTCATGACGGCCCTGGCCCGCCGGGCGCTGTCCGAGGGCGCCTCGGCGGCCTGGCTCCAGGTGGAGGCCGACAACGCGGGCGCCCGGGCCCTGTACGCGCGGATGGGCTTCACGGCGCATCACGCGTACCACCACTACCTCGGGCCCGCGGCAACGGACGGCGGAGCCCCTGCGGGCGCCGACGACCGCGTCGGTCGTCTCCCCGGCGGCGAAATCGGCGGCGAAATCGGTGGCGGAGCCACAGAGCGGTATCGATCGGTGTGAAAGGGCACGAGGCAGCTATGCGTCCTCTTCATCCTCCCGGGCCCGAGCGGAGCGCCGAGTGGCGGCGGCGGTTCGGCGACGAGGCGCGGGCCGAGCGGCCCGATCTGTCGGCGCTGTGTCTGCTGGTGGGCGCCCAGGCGGACGGGGAGCTGGACGAGGCCGGGCTGGACGCGGCACAGATCGAGCTGGACCGGCTGGCCGGGGAGCTGCCGTTCCGGCCCGGCGGGCCGCGGTCCTGGGCCACGGCGCTCGCCGAGCATCTCGGTGACCGCTGCGGGTTCCGGGGTACGCCCGGTGACTATCAGCGGCTGGACTCCTCACTGCTGCACGAGGTGCTGCGGCGGCGGCGCGGGCTGCCGATCCTTCTGTCGGTGGTGTGGATGGAGGTCGCGAGGCGGGCGGGGGCCCCGGTGTACGGGGTTGCTCTGCCGGGGCACTTCGTCGTCGGCTTCGGTCCGCCGGAGCAGCAGGTTCTCGTCGACCCCTTCGACGGGGGCCGGGTACTGACCGGCCCCGACGCGGAGTTGCTGGTGGCCGGTGCGACGGGGGCACCGCTGGATCCTTCGATGCTGTCGCCCGCCGATCCGCTGGACGTCGTGCTGCGCATCCTCAACAACATTCGCGCCTGGGCCGCCGCGCGGCCGGAGCGGTCCGATGTCGCTCTGTGGGCCGTCGAGCTTTCTCTGTTGCTGCCGTCCCATCCCGCTCGTCTTCGGTACGACCGGGCGCAGTTGCTCGTCGAGCGGGGGGATTTCCTTACGGGGGCGTTGGAACTCGACGCGTACGCGGAGGTCGTGGCCGCCGTTGACGGGCCTGCCGCCGATCGGGTTCGGCGGCAGGCCCGGGCCGCTCGGGCCATGCTCAACTGAGATGCCTGACGGGCCCTACAGCCAGCCCTTCTCCCTCGCGATCGTGACCGCCTCCGCCCTGTTCCGGGCCGCCAGTTTCTGGATGGCCGTGGAGAGGTAGTTGCGGACCGTGCCGTGGGAGAGGTGGAGGGTCGTTGCCAGGTCGGCGTTGGTGGAGCCGTCGGCCGCGGCGCGGAGTACCTCGCGTTCGCGGTCGGTCAGGGGGTTGGCGCCCTCCGCCAGGGCAGCCGCGGCGAGTGCGGGGTCGATGACGCGTTCGCCGGTGAGGACCCTGCGTATCGCCTCGGCGAGCTGGGCGGCGGGGGCGTCCTTGACCAGGAAGGCGTCGGCGCCCGCCTCCATGGCGCTGCGGAGGTAGCCGGGGCGGCCGAAGGTCGTGAGGATGACCAGCTTGAGCTCGGGGAACTCCCGGTGGAGCTCGGCCGCCGCCTCGATGCCGGTGGCGCCCGGCATCTCGATGTCCAGGAGTGCCACGTCCACGTCGTGCCCGCGTACGGCGGCCAGCACCTCGTCGCCGCGGGCGACCTGCGCCACCACGTCGATGTCCGGTTCGAGGCCGAGCAGGGCGGCCAGCGCCTCGCGGACCATCGACTGGTCCTCGGCGAGCAGGACCTTGATCGTGCGGCTCATGCCCCGGATCCTACGGCCGCCGTGGCCGCCGGTACGCGGGCCAGCAGCCGGAACCCGTGCCGTGCGCCTCCCGCCTCCAGCTCCCCGCCCACCTTCTCCAGCCGCTCTCGCAGTCCGGTCAGCCCGTTGCCGGGACCGCTGCCCGCGCCGCCGCCGTCGTCCTCCACGCTCAGCTCCAGCACCGGCCCCTCCAGCGTCTGGCGCCGCACCAGCTCGACCGTGCAGCGCCGGGCCCCGCTGTGGCGTACGACGTTGGTGACCGCCTCGCGCAGCGCCCAGGCCAGCGCGGACTCGGTCTCCGAGGCGACGCCCGTGAGGTCCGGTTCGGCCGGCAGTTCAGCCGTGATGCCCGCCGCCGTGAGGGCGACCCGTACGCCCGCGAGCTCGCCGGCCAGCCGGGGCCGCCGGTAGCCGGTGACCGCCTCCCGGACGTCGACCATGGCCTGGCGGCTGACGTTCTCGATGTCGGCGACCTGCTGGGCCGCCTTGTCGGGGTGCTCGGGCAACATCCGGCCCGCGAGCTCGCTCTTCAGCGTGATCAGCGAGAGCGAGTGGCCGAGCAGGTCGTGCAGATCGCGGGCGAGCCGCAGCCGTTCCTCGTTGGCGGCGAGCTGGGCGACGGTGGCGCGGGCTTCGCGCAGTTCGATCGTCGTACGGATCAGGGTGCGGACGCCGACCATCGCGAAACCTCCGAGGAGCGCCGGGAGGAGCAGCGAGGCCAGGTACTCGTCCCCCTCCGGTACGGAGAGGGCGATCACCGTCATCAGCGCGGACACGCCCGGGACGGTCAGCCGTGCCAGCCGCGGCGGCAGTGCCGCGCCGGACGCGACCGACACGTACACGAACAGGACGAGCCACTCGCGGCCGAGGGTGAGCGAGAGGATCGAGGACTGGGCCGCGAGTACGGCCAGTGAGCCGAGCACCACACCGTTCGTCTCACCACGTCCGGCGCGGAAGATGAGGGCGAAGTACCAGACGACGAAGGCCACCAGGCCGATGACGCCGAGGACGCGGACTCCGTCGCTGTGCCCGCCGTGCAGCAGGTCGCTCACGGGCGCGCTCAGGTAGGCGAGCCAGATGCTGGTCCACAGGAGCTTGACCGCCCGCTGCTTCCGGTTCGTGGGGCGCTGCCCGATGCCGATCTCCACACCGCTCACGCCTTCAGCGTGTCCTTCCTGTACAGCCAGGCCGCGCCGCCCGCGAACAGGACGAAGGAGACGGCGAGGATGGCGAGGTCCTTCGCGTGCGGGGCCCGGCTCTGTTCGATGGCCTGCCCGAGGGCAGCGTACGCGTGCGTGGGCAGCCACTTCGCGATGTCCTGCAGCCAGTCCGGGAAGGTCGTCGTGGGCATCCACAGTCCGCCCAGCATGGACAGGCCGAAGTACACGATCATCGTGATCGGGCGGACCGCGTCACCGCTCGCCATGTAGCCGATGGCCACGCCGAGCGCGGCGAAGACGAGACTGCCGGCCCAGATCGCGCCGGTGAGCGCGAGCCACTGCCAGGCGTCCAGGCGTACGTCCTTCACGGCCGCGGCGACCACGAAGACGACGACGATCGACGGCAGGCTGATCACGGCCGCGCTCGCGGTCTTCGCGAAGACATAGCCGCGTCCGGGCAGGGTGGTGAGCCGCAACTGCCGTACCCAGCCGCTCTCGCGCTCCTTGGCGATGCGCTCGCTGTTGCCCATGAGGACGGCGGTCAGGGCGCCGAAGGACGCCATGGAGACCATGAAGAAGGTCGGCAGGGTGAGCCCGGTGCCGTCGACCTTCGTGGTGCTGTCGGCGCTGCCCGCGATCAGCAGGAACAGGGCCGAGGGGTAGATCACCGAGAAGAACAGGAACTTGCGGTTGCGCAGGGCTCGGATGATCTCCAGCTTGATCAGGCTGTTCATCCCGGACATGCCGTTCATGACCTTCATGGCCTTCAGGCCGTTCCCGGCGTTCGTGGCGGTCGTGGCGTTCATGAGGTGCGTGCCTCCTCGGCTGCGGTGATGGCGACAAAGGCCTGCTCCAGACCGAGTCCGGCCACTTCGAGGTTGCGGGGGTAGACGCCGAGCCCGTACAGGGCGTGGACGGTCGCGTCGGCGTCGGAGGACTGGATGCGGACCGTGTGGCCCGACACGTCGAGGGCGGTGAGGAAGGGCAGGTCGCGCAGCGCGGGCTCGTCGATCGGCCCCTCCAGGTCGAACGCGATCCGCCGGGCGCCGGCCTTCGCCTTGATCTCGGCGGCGGTGCCGTCCGCGAGCAGCCGCCCCCGGTGCAGGACGAGCACGCGGTCGGCGATGGCGTCGGCCTCCTCCAGGTAGTGCGTGGCGAACAGGACCGTCCGCCCCTGGTCGGCCTGCTCGCGCATGGTGGCCCAGAAGGCCTGGCGCGCGGAGACGTCCATGCCGGTCGTCGGCTCGTCGAGCACGATGAGGTCGCTGTCCCCGGCCGTGGCGAGCGCGAAGCGCACGCGCTGCTGCTGGCCGCCCGAGAGCTTGTTGACCTTGCGGTCCGCCAGTTGTGTGAGGCTCGCGCGGGCGAGGACGTCGGACACGGGGAACGGCTTCGGGTGCAGGTCGCAGGCCAGCCGCACCAGTTCCCCGACCGTGACCTCGTCCATCAGCCCGCCGCTCTGCAGCATCGCGCCGACGCGCCCGCCGACGATGGCCTCCCGCGGGCTGCCGCCGAACACCCGCACCGAGCCGCTGTCCGGGTGCTTCAGGCCGAGCAGCAGGTCGAGCGTGGTCGACTTGCCCGCCCCGTTCGGCCCCAGCAGGGCCACGGTCTCGCCCGGGTGCAGGGCCAGCGTGAGCCCGTCCACGGCCCGTACGCTTCCGTAGGTCTTGGTCACCTGATCGAACCCGACCACCGAGCCGGTGGCCTCCGCTGTCGCAGTCGCTGTCATGTGACCCAGCGTGGCGGGAGACGGGCCCCGCCCGGCAGTGTCGGCCGTCGTGACTCCCGGATGACAGATGTCATGTGCGGGTACGCGGAGGCGACCGGCCGAGGCGGTCAGGGGGTCAGGGGGTCACACGAAGCTCACCTCTTGGCCCCCACCACCTCCAGCGCGTCAGCCACCGAGCGGAGGAAAGCGGCGTACGCGTGGGCGCTGCACGGCAGTTCGGGGTTCCAGGGCTCCACGGTCGCGGTCGCGGTGAGGGCCTCCCAGGCGGGCACGGACTCCAGCTCCCTCGCCGGTACGGCGTTCGCGCGGGCGTCCGCGAGGACCAGGTCGGGGGCGAGGCCGAGGGCACGCTCCCAGGTGGTGGTGGCCCAGTTCGCGCCCCCGTCGCCGGGCTCGACCAACTCCACGCCCAGCTCGGCCAGATGACGCAGCTCGGGCCAGGTGCCGGGCCGGGCGAGATGCACCTGGCGGGCTCCGGCGGCCGACAGCGCGAGCACCTTCAGCGGAACGGAGGCGGCGGACCGCACGGCGTCCTCCGCGGCGGCCAACTCGCTGTCCCCGCCCGCCGGTTCGCCGCCGAGGGCCACCGCCAGCTGGTCGAAGCGCGCCAGGATGTTGGGCAGCGAGGTGTCGCCGCCGACCGCGAGGGCGAGGACGGGTGCGCCGGCCCGTTTCGCCGCCGCCTCCGTGACGGCGTACGGCTTGTCCCGGTCGTACGTGACGTCGACGACGATGTCGGGCCGTACGGAACGAATGGCGCCGTCGTCGAGTCCCTTGCCCGCGCCCAGGTACGGGACGTCGGCCAGGGCGCCGGACTTGGCGCGGTCGGGCTCGTCGCCGTCGTGGCCTGATCCGTACACGCCGACAGGCCGCACCCCCAGATCCCACAGTGCCGCGCCCGCGCGGACGTACGCGGCCACCCTCTCGGGCCGCCCGATGCGACGTAACGTGATCCCCCGGTCGTCCGTGAACTCCCAGCCCATACCGGCACCCGCCCCTTCGACGCCCGCCCGGCGCGGGCCACTCGGGCCACGATGAGCCGGTCGCCGGAACGAGACAAGGGGACACCCGGCCATCGCCGGGTGCCCCCTTCAACCAGTCCGCGACTAGCTGGGGTTGGTCTCGATCACTCCGACACGGTCCGCCGCCGTCTTGCCGAGGAGCGCCGGGCGCATCGCGCCGACCACGTCCTGGGGTGTGACGGGGGTCTTCTTGCCGTTGCCCCGGGTGATCAGTACGCCGTCGAACGCGCCGCCGTACAACTCCTTCAGCGCTTCCAGGTCGTAGTACTCGACCAGCTTGCCCTGGGCGTTGGCCTTGACGCCGAGGAACTTCCACAGGGAGTTCTCCGGGCTGAACGGGAGCTCCACCCCGCCGGCCTTGATCGTCACGTTGGCCGACATCGCGGGCTGCGCGAACGCCTTCATCATGCGGTCGACCTCGGCCTTGGTGACCTTGGGCTCCTTGGCCGTGGTGGGGACCTTGACGGTCGCCGCCTTACCGGTCTCCACCTGGGCGCGGTACGCCTCCTCGACGGCCTCCGTCGACTGTCCGGTGTCGATGCCCTTGCCCGCCTTGCCGTAGACGGCGACGGCCTTGCCCGACTGGAACTTGATCGTGCCCTCGGTCGCCGAGCCGGAGCCGCCCGCGGCGCGCTCCAGGGCGGCCGTCAGCTTCTCCTCGTCGACAGGCATCGCGGGGTCGACCACGCGGTGGTTGCCGAACAGCGAGCCGATCACCGAGACGGGGTTGTAGTCGCTGCCCGCCGCGGACCGTACCGTCGCCTGGCTGTCGAGCTGGAGCCCGGCCTGGTCCGGCCTGAGTGCGACGGTGTCGCCCTCGACCGAGAGCTGCAGCGGCTTGGCCGCCCGCGTCTTGAAGGCGTCGTCGAGCTTCTTGACGGCCTCGTCACGGGTGCCGCCGCCGATGTCGACGCCGAGCACGGTGGTGCCCTTGGGCACGTCGGAGTGGTTCATGAGCAGCCCGGCGCCGTACGCGATGCCGCCGAGGGTCACCACGCCGGTGACCAGCAGAACCAGCTTGCTGCGGCCCTTTTTCTTCTTGGGCCGCGAGGCCGCGGGCGCCGCCGGCGAAACCGGCTCGGGCAGCTTCGGGGGCTGGTGCGGCAGCGGTCCGTCGGTGTGCGCGCCCGGTCCGAACGGGGAGTTCGGGGCGGGCGGCACGACGGGGATGCCGCTGGTCAGCGTGTGTCCGGAGACGTTCTCACCGGGGCCGCCGTAGCCCGGCGTACCGGGTTCGGGGGCGGGCTTCTGCGGGGTGAGGATCGCGGTGTCGTCGCTCATCCCGCCGCCGGGACCACCGGTGAAGGACGAGCCGTGCTGGGCGCCCTTGCCACCGGGGAAGCCTGAGGCGCCGGGACCACCGGGGCCGCCGCCCTGACCGGGACCACCCGGACCGCCGGGGCCACCGGGCCCACCAGGTCCGCCGGGGAAGCCGGAGCCGTTCTGGGCGCCGTTGGGGCCGGGGAAGCCCGAGCCGTCCGGGGCTCCCGGTCCGCCGGGTCCACCCGGTGCGCCGTGGAAGGCGGCGGCACCCTGACCGTTCTGGTCACCCATGCCACCACGGACCCGCGGACCGCCGGGTGCACCGGGGCCGCCCGGACCACCGGGGAGACCCTGACCACCGGGACCGCCAGGAAGACCCTGACCGCCATGCCCGCCCGGGGCTCCGCCGCGCACAGTGCCGGGCGGTGCCAGCTGGCCGTCGCCGGTGACCGGACCGCCGGTCGGGCCCGAGGGTCCGCCCTGGCCGCCGCCGGAGAAGTAGGGAAGCCCGTCGCGCCGCGGCTCACCGCCGCCGTCGCCCGTGCCGTCCGTCGGATACGGCGAGTTGCCGGGTCCGCTGCCCAGCGGACCCGCCGCCAGTGCCGCGGACACGTCGAAGGAACCGGTACCGCCGCCGTGGCCGGGGGCCACGGGCCCGGTACCGCCCGCGCCGGGCAGTCCCGCGCCGTTGGTACCGCCGGGCCGGGAGCCACCGGGCCTGGCCGCACCGCCGGCTCCGGCGCCCTTGGGCGCGCCTGAACCGGAGGGCCGTGCACCGGAAGCGCCAACTGCCGCTCCGGCACCCGTGCCGGGGCCCGGCGCACCCGAAGCGCCGGGCGTCCCGGCGCCGTTG
>NZ_LIQZ01000454.1 GCF_001418655.1 Streptomyces phaeochromogenes
GGCGGCCCGCACCCCTTCGAGGGAGCCCTCGAACGTACGGGCCGCCTGGACCGTGCCGTCCGCGCGCGCGACCAGCCGGGAGCCGGACTCGTCCTCGACGCCTTCGACGACGATCACGGCACCGTCGTCGGTCTTGAACTCCACTAAACCGTCCATGGTGTGACAGAACCCCCGTTGTCCGTGACTGCTGACCTACCCATTGTCACGGACGGTACTTGGCGCTGTCGCGGTTTCCACAGGTCGTTCACCGGCTCTCTGGCGGAAAACCGCCAGGGCAGCTTTCCGCCAAGTCCGGTCGGCACCGCCGCAACACCGGCCCCCCGAGACTCGTCGCAGCACCCGGGCACCACCCCGGTCCGGGAACAGACCCGCGAAGAACCCGCGATGAATCCGAGAAAGATCCGAGAGAGCTCCGAGATGAGAGAGGTACGGATGACCAGAGGATCCGCGAGACGTGGGGCGGCGCTCGCGTCGGCCGGGCTCGTGCTGGCGCTGCTGCCCATGGGCGGGGCCGAGGCGCAGGACGCCGAGGCCCGGGACACCGGAACCGAGGCCCGTACCCGCGCCGCCTCCGCCGCCCGCACCGTCACCCTCGTCACCGGCGACAAGGTGACCGTCACCGACCTCGGCGGCGGCCGGAAGACGGTCGCCGTCGAACGGCCGCGGGGTGCCACCGGAGCCGTCCGTACGCAGACGGCGAACGGCGCCGTCACCGTCGTACCGGACGAGGCGCTGCCCTATCTGCGGGCGGGCACACTCGACCAACGGCTGTTCGACGTCAGCGAGTTGATACGGCAGGGCCTCGCGGACGGCAGGACCGGCGAGCTGCCGCTGATCGTCACGTACGAGAAGGGCGCGCGGGTGGCGACTCCGCGCGGGGCCGAGCAGACGCGCGGGCTGCCCAGTGTCCACGGGGCGGCTGTCGACGCCGGCAAGGGGCGGACGTTCTGGCGGGCGCTGACCCGGCAGGACGGGATCGACAAGGTCTGGCTCGACGGGCGGGTCCGCGCCGACATGGCCGAAAGCAATGCCCAGATCGGTACGCCGGAGGCGTGGGAGGCAGGGCTGACCGGCAAGGGCGTCACGGTCGCCGTGCTGGACACGGGGGTGGACGTCGGCCATCCCGATCTCGACGGGCGGGTCTCCGCTACCCGGAGTTTCATCGAGGGCGAGGAGGTCGCCGACCGCAACGGCCATGGCACGCACGTCACTTCGACCGTCGGCAGCAGCGGCGCCGCGTCCGACGGCAAGGAGAAGGGCGTCGCGCCCGGCGCCACGCTCGCCGTCGGGAAGGTGCTCAGCGACCAGGGCTCGGGCAGCGAGTCGCAGATCATCGCGGGCATGGAGTGGGCCGCGCGGGACGTCGGCGCCGAGGTCGTCTCGATGAGCCTCGGCTCGACCGAGCCCAGCGACGGCACCGACCCCATGGCCCAGGCCGTCGAGACCCTCTCGAAGGAGACCGGCGCCCTCTTCGTCGTGGCAGCGGGCAACACCGGCGCCCCTTCCTCCATCGGTTCGCCGGGTGCCGCCGACTCCGCGCTGACCGTCGGCGCGGTCGACTCCGCCGACGAGGCCGCGTACTTCACCAGCGCGGGCCCGCGGTACGGCGACAACGCACTGAAGCCCGACCTGTCGGCCCCGGGCGTCGACATCCTCGCGGCCCGCTCCCGTCTCGCGCCCGGCAGCGGCGACTACACCGCCATGAGCGGTACGTCGATGGCGACACCCCATGTCGCGGGCGTCGCCGCACTCCTCGCCGAACGGCACCCCGACTGGACCGGCACGCAGCTGAAGAACGCGCTGATGTCGACGTCTGAGCAACTCGACGCTCCCGCCTATGTGTTGGGGGCCGGGCGAGTGAGCGTTCCGGAGGCCGTGAAGGCGTCGGTCACCGCGACGGGAAGCGCCGATCTGGGCTTCTACCAGTGGCCCTACGAGTCGAACGAGCCGGTCACCAGGACCGTCACCTACACCAACTCCTCCGACACCGCAGTCGAGTTGAGCCTCGCCGTACGGGGAGCGCCCGACGGGGTCGCCACACTCGCCGACTCCACGCTGACCGTGCCCGCGCACGGGACGGCCTCCACGACCGTCACCGGGAACGGGGACAAGGCCCCGGTGGGCAACACCAGCGGGCAGATCGTGGCCTCGGCGGCGGACGGCACGACCGTCGCGCACACCGCCTTCGGCCTGGTCAAGGAGGAGGAGCGGTACACGCTCACCGTCCACGTCAAGGACCGCGCCGGGGACGCGACCGCCGCCGACCTCGTCGTGCAGCGCCTCGCCGAGGGCGTCGACCCGTTCCCGGCCCCGGTCGGTGACTCCGGCACGGTGGAACTGCGGCTGAAGCCCGGCACGTACAGCCTCAACACCTTCCTCGACGTACGCGGCAGCCGTGGCGCCGACTCGCTCGGGCTCGGCTTCCTGGCCGCACCCGAGATCGACCTCGACCGGGACCGCGAAATCACCCTGGACGGGCGGAAATTGAGGGAGGTCGCGGCCCGTGTCGACCGGCGGACCGAGACCCGGCAGCTGCTGATGGAGTACGACCGCGCGGCCAACGGCTCGGACCTGTTCGGGGCCGTCCAGGTGCCGGTCAAGTACGACAGCGTCTTCGCGGCACCCACGGCGAAGGTGACGAAGGGCAGCTTCGAGTACCGGACCGTGTGGCGGCTCGGGAAGCCGATGCTGGAGGTCAAGGGGGTCGGGGAGGCCGTCGTCCAGCCCGGGAGCACGCTCGTCGAGGGGCGCCGCAAGCTGCCGCTCGTCGATGTCGGCACGGGGGAGTACGGCGGAAAGGACGTGCGGGGCAAGGCAGTTCTCGTCCGGATGCGGGAGGGTGCGGAGCCCGCCGCGATCGCGCAGGCCGCCCAGGACGCGGGCGCCGAGGCGCTGTTCGTGACGGACGGCGTGCCCGGACGGCTCAACGCCTGGTTCGGCACGGACGACAACGCCGACCGGCCGCTCCAGATCGCCACGGTCAACGCGGCGGACGCGGCCCGCCTGCGCGCGGCCCGGAAGGCCGAGACGAACGGGACGCGCAACACGCCCTACACGTACGACCTTTCGGAAGGGCATCGCGGGAGCATCCCGGCCCGGGACCTCACGTACGAGCCCTCGCGCGGTCAACTCGCCGTGCTGGACACCAGGTTCCATGCCGTGAAGCCCGTGTCCGGCAGCGAGTTCCGGTACTCGCTCACCGACGACTCCTTCCCGATCGGCATCGGCTTCCAGGAGCGGATCGACTTCCCGGCCGAGCGCACCGAGTACGTGTCCACCGGGCCCGGCCAGCTGTGGCACGAGTCCGTCAACGTCGGCGCCGGGGACCTGGAGGAGCGCAGCGGGCTCGTCCGCTACCGCGGCGGTACGCATCCTGACCTCGACTGGTTCCGGCCGGTCTGGCAGCCGTGGCTCGGCAGCGGGCTCGGCTGGGGGCAGCAACGGGCGGGCGGCCAGCTGCAGTTCAACACCCCGGGCTGGGGCGACTCCGGGCCCGACCACACCGGCTTCGGCAACGTGTGGAGCGACGAGACCGGCATGACCCAGTTCACCGAGGTGTACCTCGACGGGGAACTGGTCGACCGGCGGATGAGCTCCGGCGTCTACGTCTCGGACGCCCCCGCCGACGAGCACACGTACAAGGTCGTCACGGACACGACGCTGGACGCGGACCGCTGGAAGCTCTCCACCAAGGGCCACTCAGAGTGGACGTTCAGGTCGGCGGCCACACCCGAGGACCGCTGGACCGTGCTGCCGCTGCTCAACCTCGGCTTCGACGTCGACACGGACCTCGCGGGGAACGTGCGGGGTGGCAGCCGGCTGCCGGTGGGGATCCACTCCTCGTACGTGGCGGGCGCGACCGACACCGGCGCCACGGGGACCATCGGCGGCGGGAAGCTCGAAGTCTCCTACGACGACGGGAAGTCGTGGCGGACGGTACGGCTGTCCAACGCCGGTGAGGCTGAGTGGAAGGGGACGGTCACCGTGCCGCGCGGCACGGAGTACGTGTCGCTGCGGGCCTCGGCGAGCGACGACCGGGGTGGTTCGGTGACACAGGAGATCGTCCGGGCGGTGGGCGTGCGGTAGGCACGGCACGGACCGTACGGGCGCGGACGGCGCCGCCTCCCCCTGGGGCCGGGAGGCGGTGCCTTCGTTCTTGGAACGGGCCCGCTATGAAGGCGATTTGGAGGGCTCCACGATGCCGCGCACGACACCGAGGTCCACCAAGTCCTGTGGACGGATGCGGAGTTGGTCGGCTGTGGCGCGTACCTCCTCCGGCGTTCGCTTGAGGATGGCCGCCGCGAGCTCGGGGGCGATGACGGAGAAGTAACTGTCCGGTGTGGCCCAGGTGTTGTCCGGAGCGGCGAGGGCCAGCGCGCCTCCCGAGCCGCCCTCGCCGATCAGCAGTGTGGTGACGGGTGTTCCGGCGGCGGCCACCGCTCCGAACACGTCCGCGATCGCCGCGCCCGCGCCCTGCCGCTCCGCCTCCGCGTCGTTGGCGGCGCCCGGGGTGTCCACCAACGTCAGTACGGGGATACGGAGTCGGTCCGCGAGCCGGATCAGCCGGGCGGCGGTGCGGTAGCCGGCGGGGCGGGTGGCGGTGCCGGTCTGGGCCGCGTAGGCGACGGTACGGCCGCCGTCCTTCCCGTCCTTCAGTACACCGAACCCGCAGAGCATCCCGTCGTCCGTGCCGCCGCAGCGGTCGCCGCTGATTGCCGCCCGACGGTCGAGGCAGGCGTCCAAGTAGGCGGTGGCACGCGGGCGTTGCGGGGAACGGGCGTTGCCCACCGCCTCCCAGCCGGTGGCCGGCAGGTCGGTGTCTGCCAGTGCGGGCGGGGGCGGGACCGGCTCGGCCGACGGGTGGCTCAGCAACTGCAGCCACAGCCCCAGCAGTCCGGGCAACTCCGCCGGTGGCACCACCGCGTCGACCGCTCCCGCCACCAGCTGTGCCTCCGCCGTGTAGGCCGCCGGGTCGGCGTCCGGCGGACGTACGCGTGAACCGGCGAAGCCCACCTGGGCGCCCGGGAGGGCGAGGACGACATCGGCGCCCGCGCCCAGGGTGGCCCAGCCGCCGCCGGTCGTGGGGTCGCGCAGGACCGCGATCTGCGGCAGCCCGGCCGCGCGGGTGAGCGTCGACTGCCGTGCCACGCGCTGGAGTTGGACCAGGGCCCGCATGCCCTCTTGCATACGGCTGCCGCCCGTGGCGACGAGGGAGACGACCGGGAGCCGGTGCTCGCGCGCGTACGCGTAGGCCGCCTCCAGCCGGTCACCCGTGCGCTCGCCCAGCGATCCGCCGAGGAAGCCGAACTCGAAGGAGATCAGCACGGTTGCCGTCCCGCCGACGGTCGCCGTACCGCAGACGACCGACTCCTCCTCACCCGTGCGGGCGGCGGCGCGGGCGCGAGAGGCGTCGTAACCCTGCCAGGACAGGGGTCCGTCCGGCCCGTACTCCCTTGCGGAGATTGCCGGGCCCGCGGCGATCGCAGGGCTTGGGGGGCTCACAGGGTCTACGGGGCTTACGAGGCCGGGCAGTTCGGTGAACCCGGACGTGACCAGGTCGATCGCCTCGCGGGCCGTGTAACGCGGGACGGCCTCAGTCATGGGTCAGCGCACGCTTCATGATCTTGCCCATGTCGTTGCGGGGCAGGGCGTCGAGGTGGTGGACGACGCGGGGCCGCTTGTGGGGCGCGAGCCGGCGGGCCACATGGTCTGCCAACTCGTCGACGGTGGGCGGTGATTGGGGATCCGCGGGCACGATCCACGCCACGATCCGCTCGCCCAGGTCGGCGTCCGGTTCACCGGTGACCGCGGCCTCGCGCACGCCCGGGTGTTCCAGCAGCGCGTTCTCGATCTCGCCCGCCCCGATCTTGTAACCTCCGCTCTTGATCAGGTCGGTGGCCTTCCGGCCGACGATGCGTACGTAGCCGTCGGGGTCACGCACCGCCATGTCGCCGGTGCGGAACCAGCCGTCCTCGGTGAAGGCCGCCGCGGTCGCCTCGGGGCGGTTCAGATACTCGGTGAAGAGGTTCGGCCCGCGGACCTGGATCTCGCCGACGGTCTCTCCGTCGTACGCCTCGACGGCCGTCGTCCCGTCCTCCTCCGTCAGTCGCAACTCGACGCCCGGCAGCGGGACGCCGACCGTGCCCGCGCGCGGCTCACCGTCGGCGCGGACGCTGGTGTTCATCAGGGTCTCCGTCATCCCGTACCGCTCGATGACGCGTCGCCCGGTCGCCTGCGCGATCCGCTCGTGGTCGTGCACGGGCAGGGCCGCCGACCCCGACACGAGCAGCCGTGCCCTGGCCAGGGCCTTGGCGAGCGCGGGGTCGTCGGGCAGGGTTTCCGCGATCCGGTGGTACATCGTCGGCACCCCGAACAGCATGGTGGCGCCCTCGCTCAACTCCCGTGCCACGCCCGCTGTTTCGAAGCGACCCAGATGCCGTACGGATCCGCCGCGGCGCAGCGGGCCGAGGATGCCCAGGATCAGGCCGTGCACATGGAAGAGGGGGAGACCGTGCACGAGGACGTCGTCACCGGTCCACTGCCAGGCGTCCGCGAGGGCGTCGAGGGTGGTGGCGATGGCCCGGCGGGGGATGACGGCGCCCTTCGGGGGGCCGGTGGTGCCGGAGGTGTAGACGATGAGGGCGGGGGTTTCGGGGGTGCCGGTGTCGGGAGACGCCGTCCCCGTGTCGCGTACGTCGATGTCCGCGTCCACGTGGATGTCGACGCGTTCCAACGCGGCGAGTGCGGGCGGGAGTTGGGTGCCCGGTGCCGCGAGCACCAGCGTCGGGGCGCTGTCCGACACGATGTGCCCCAGCTCGCTCTCGCCCGACTTCGGGTTCAGCGGTACGGCCGGGACTCCGGCCAGCAGCGCGGCGACCACGGCGACGGCGGTCTCCAGGGTGGGGGTGGCCCAGACGGCGATCCGGCCCGCCTCCGCGACTCTGGCGGCGAGGGGTGACGCGGTGGCCGCGAGCTCGCCGTAGGTCAGGGAGCGGTCGCCGAAGCGCAGGGCGGGCCGGTGCGCGCCGGGGCCGTCCGGGTCCGCCTGGGCCTCGGTCAGGGCCGGGAAGAGATCCGGGGAGAGAGGGGACACGCGTCGTACTCCTTAGTCGTTCGTCGAAGGTCGCCCGTAGGGACCACCGTAGGAAGCCGCCGTCGAAAGCCGCTGTCCACACGGTCGGCGCGGCCGGTGTCACCCCCAGCCGGGGACCACCAGCGCGAGCCACACCACGGCGGGGACCACGGCCACCACGATCCCTCCGTACATCATCAACTGCCGGAAGAAACGCTCCCGGTCGACGCCGGGTGCCGCCGCGAGCACCAGCGCGCCGTTCGTCGAGAACGGGCTCACGTCCACCACCGTCGCCGACACCGCGAGCGCCGCCACCATGCCGACCGCCCCGATCTCGCCCTGCGCCAGGAACGGCACGGCCAGCGGGATCAGTGCCCCCATGATGCCGACGGACGAGGCGAACGCGGAGACCAGCGCGCCGATGTAGCAGAGGAGTACGGCGGACAGCAGCGGGACGCCGATGTCGCTGACGCCCTCGCCGGCCCAGTCGATCGTGCCCATCTCGTCCAGGACGCCGACGTACGTCAGCACGCCGCAGATCAGCAGGACCGTCGGCCAGGCGATCTGGGTGACGGCGTTGCGGCTGTCCTCGGGCCAGCAGGTGCTGAGCAGCACGGCGAGGGTGATCGAGGTGAGGCCCGCGTCCAGGTCGAAGGCGAGCACGGCGACGACCAGGGCGACGAGGGCGGCGAGGGTGGCCATACGGGCGGGGTTGAGCCGAGTGGTGTCGTCCTCGGGCTCCGCTGAAGGGTTCTCTTTGCGGTCCTCTTCACGGTCCTTCTCAAGGCCGCCTCCTCCACGGCCCTCGGGCGCGCTCTTCGCGTCGGCGCCCGCACCGGCCGACGGCGAGGTCGAAACCGCCGACGACGCAGAGGAAGACGCCGAGGAGGACGCCGAGACCGAGGCCGTCTCCGTGACCGCGCCGTCGTTCCGCAGCTTCAGCCCGCCGAACAGTACGAACACCACCGCCGCGATCACGAGGTTGACGACGAGCGAGGCGAGGAACAGGGCGATCTCGTTGCCGGGCAGCTTCTCGCGCTCGACGATGCCGTTGACGATCGTCCCGTAGATGCTGATCGGGGAGAAGCCGCCGCCCTGCGCGCCGTGCACCACCATCGCGCCCATCAGCAGCGGGCTGATCCGGTAGCGCGCGGCGAAGCTCAGCGCGATCGGCGCCACGATGGCGACGGCGGCCGGGCTGACCGCGCCGATCGCGGTGAGCGCGCCCGTCAGCACGAACATCACCCACGGGATCAGTACGACCCGCCCGCGCACGAGCCGGATCGAGGCGTGCACCAGCCAGTCGGTGGTGCCGTTGGCGCGGGCGATCGCGAACAGATAGGTGACGCCGACGAGTACGACGAAGAGGTCGCCCGGGAAACCGGCGAAGATCTTGTCGGCGTCGAAGTCCGCGACGAGTTCGCCGACTCCGTAGGCGGCGGCGAAGGCGAGGGCGCCCATGTTGATGGAGCGGGTGGTGGCGATCACGAACACCACGACGAGCACAAGGATCGAGATCAGTTCGGCGGACATACGGGCTCCCGTCTTTGGGTCCCTTGTCGAGCGGGTGGCGAGCGGGGCGTCGAGCAGGCGTCGAGCGGGGTGGCTGATCGGCCAAGTGGTGATTGGCCAAGTGGCTGAACCACATTGGGTGGTGCTCATGGAGAGCGTCAAGAGAACTGACGTAAATTGGCTCAGCCACTCAACCACTGGGCCACTTGTTCAAGGAGTCGCTGAGCCGGTCACCCCCGGTGTTACGCTGCGCCCACAGGGGGACGAACCACCCGCAAGAGGTGACAAGGGGGACGGGCATGACCGACGCGCTGCGCCCGATGACGGCCAAGCCGCGCCTGTACGAGCAGGTCCTCGACCGTTTGCGCAGTTACGCGGCCGAGGGTGGCCTGGGTGCCGGCGACCGCCTCCCGCCCGAGCGCGACCTGGCGGCCCGCCTCGGCGTCAGCCGCGCCTCGGTGAAGCAGGCCATCGTGGTCCTGGAGGTGCAGGGCCTGGTCGAGGTCCGCCACGGCGGCGGGACCTACCTGGTCCGCGACACCCTCGACGCCGAACCGGTCGAGCAACTCGTGGAGCGGCGCCGCCGGTTGCCCGACGTGCTCGACGCCCGCGAGGCCCTGGAGACCAAGCTCGCCGAACTGGCCGCCGAGCGCCGCACCGACGAGGACGTCTCCGCCATGGACTCCGCCCTCGTCCACATGCGGGACGAGATCCAGGCGGGCGGACACGGAGTCGAGGGCGACCGGCTCTTCCACGCGGCGGTTACGGCCGCCGCACACAGCGGCATCCTCGCCGAGTTCATGCGCTCCATCGCCGACCAGATCACCGAGAGTCGCCACGAGTCGCTGCGCCAGCCGAGCCGTCCCACCCGTTCGCTCACCCAGCACCGCGCGATCTTCGACGCGATCGTCGCGCGGCAGCCGGGCCGGGCAGCCGCCGCGATGCGCCGGCACGTACAGACGGTGGCGAGGGTACGACTGCTGGACTGGGACCCGGAGGAGAACGACGAACAGGGTCCCTGACGGTCGTAGCGACGAACAGGGCCTCCGGCGGCCGTGGTTAGGATCCGGTGCCATGACCGCGTCCGGCACCACGCCCCATGCATCCCCCGCATCCCATGATTCCCCCGCATCCACTGCGTCCCCTGTGAACGGGCGAGAGCCCACCATCCTCGCCACCTCCGGCGGTCACCGGGCCGGGGGCGGCCGGACCATGGTGGCGTTCAACTCCCTTGTGCATCACGCGGTCGAGCTGTCGGGCGCCCACGGCCGCCGCCCCCGCGTGCTGTACGTGGGTACGGCCATAGGCGACGCGGAACACTTCACGGCCCGTATGACCGAGGCCGCCCGCGTGGCGGGCTTCGACCTCACGCCCCTGAACCTCTTCCCGATGCCGAACCTCGACGACATCGAGGGCACCGTCCTCGACCAGGACGTCGTCTGGGTCATGGGTGGCTCGGTGGCGAACCTCCTCGCGGTCTGGCGGGTGCACGGCCTCGACGACATCCTCCGCCGCGCCTGGCGCTCGGGCGTCGTCCTCAGCGGTGTCAGCGCGGGCTCGATCTGCTGGTTCCGGGGCGGCACCACGGACTCCTTCGGCCCCGAACTCCGCCCGGTCACCGACGCGTTGGGCCTCCTCCCGTACGGCAACGGCGTCCACTACGACACCGACGCCGGCCGCCGCCCCCTGGTCCAGGAACTCGTCGCGGACGGCACGCTCCCCACCACCCACTGCACCGACGACGGAGTGGGCCTGGTCTACCGCGGCACCGAACTGGTCGAAGCGGTCACCGAAGTCCCCGGCAAGGGCGCGTACATCGTGACCCGCGACGGCGACAGGGCCGTCGAGGAACGCGTCGAGCCGCGCCGACTGCCGGACGTCTCCTAGCGTTCCGCGCCCGCCTCGCCACCGATCCCGTCCCTGACCTCGCCACGGATCTCGCTACTGATCGCCGCGCAGATAGCGGGTGACCATGGCCACCAGTTCGTTCTCGAACGTCTCGACCGGGATGGTCCGCGGGCCGGCCATGAGCATGTGCGTGTTCATCTCCACCGTGGTCACGATCAGTTCGGCCGCGGTGTCGAGGTCCCGTACGTGGACATCGGGGTGCCGGGCGAGGAGATCGCGCACCTGACCGACGCGCTTCTCTCCGTGCCGTTCGATCGTGTCGAGCACTTCCTGCGAGAACGACGCCTCCTCGATCATGATCCGCAGCAGCTGCGGATCGTCACGGTGGTTGTCGATCGCGTCGCGGACCAGCGCCCGCGCCGTCGCCTCCAGGCTCCCGGGCGACAGATCGAGCTCGTCGGCCTGCGTCCACGTGCCACGGTCGATGTGCCGCACCAGCAGCTCGGCGAGGATGGCGTCCTTGTTCGGGAAGTACTGGTACAGCGAGCCGATGGAGACGCGGGCGCGTTCGGCGATGCGGTTGGTGGTGCCCGCCGCGTAGCCGTGCTCGGCGAAAACGTGAGCAGCGGCGGTGAGGATGCGGTCGCGGGTGAGCTCCGCGCGCACCTGGCGGGGCTTGCGACGTGGGTGAAGACGGCGGTCGGCCGACGGCATCCGGGGTCCTCCTCAAGGCGCGAAAAGCGAGTAGCCAAAGAGCTGAGCTATTGCTCACAATAGTGCCATGACCTGCGAAAACAAGGCCACGTCCGATGTGCGGGAGAACCGGCTGAGCGCCCTGCGGCGGCTGACGACGGCGGACGAGGTCGAGGCGACCGTCGGCCTCCCGGCGTCGGCGGTCATGCTCAAGCAGATCAGCACCCTCGACGAGGGCTGCCGGACCGTCCTCGCCCGGTGTCCGGTCGCGGCCTTCGGCTACCGGGACTCCGACGGCACCAGCCGGACGACCTTCATCGGCGGCACACCGGGGTTCGTGCGTGTCCACTCGCCCACGCGGATCTCGTTCTCCCTGCCCGGGCCGGGCGACCCGTACGGTCCGGTCTCGTTCTTCTTCCTCCTGCCGGGCGTCGGCGAGATCCTGCGCGTCAACGGTTCGGTGGCCGCCAGGAAGGGCGCCGAGACGACCGTCGACATCGCGGAGGCGTACGTGCACTGCGCACAGGCCGTCCTCCGGTCCCGCCTGTGGCAGCCGCCCGCCCCGGCCGAGCCGGTCGCCCCCGCCACCCCGGCCGCCGAGTTCGCGGGCGACGGGCCCCTGCGACGGCCCGGCGTCGCCGAGTTCCTGGCCGCGGCGCCCTTCCTCGCCCTGTCCACCTGGGACGCGTCCGGCGGGAGCGACACGAGTCCGCGCGGGGACCGGCAGGAGGTGGCGCGGATCCTGGACGGCCGCACGCTCGTCGTCCCGGACCGGAAGGGCAACAAGCGCGCCGACACGCTCCACAACTTGCTGCGGGACGACCGGCTTTCGTTCGCCGCGCTCGTCCCGGGGCGCACCGGTGTGCTGCACGTCCGCGGACGCGGCGCGATCACCGACGATCCCGCGCTGCTGGAGACGATGGCGCTGCGCGGGATGCCCCCGCACCTGGCGCTGCTCATCGACGTCGAGCACGCCGAGGTGACCGGCAGCGACGCCGTGGCGCGCTCGCGGCTGTGGACCCCCGGCGCGCACGTGGGCCGCGGCACGGTGCCGGACCTGATGGCGCTGGCGGGGGAACACCTCGCCGCCGGGTCGGCCGCCGCCGAGGGCGGGCCACCCGCGTTCCTGCTGAAGGCTGTCGGGGCGATTCCGGGGCTGCCCCGCTTGCTGCGGCTGGTGATGAACCGTGCCTACCGCTCCGGGCTGCGGAAGGAGGGCTACGAGGATGTCAGCGAGAACGTCGAGCCCGGTGAGAGCGGGCGGCGCCGCGGCTTCCTGCGCCGACGCCCTGCCGACGAAGGACGTCCCGCCGACGATGGAGGAACGGCGAACCCGCTGCGCGAGGTGCGCATCGCCGAGGTGCGCAGGGAGACACCGAGCGCGGTCACCCTCGTACTGGAGGACCTTGTACGGGAGGACCTCGTGCAGGCCAACCTCGTACGGGAGGCCACCGGCGCGAACCCGGGCTCGTTCGACTTCAGGCCCGGCCAGTTCTTCACGCTCGTCGCCGACATCGACGGTCGCCCGGTGCGACGGGCCTACTCGGCCTCGTCGGCGCCCGGTTCGACCCGGCTTGAGGTCACCGTCAAGCACGTCGAGGGAGGCAGGTTCTCCACCCACGTGCACCGGAGTCTGCGCGCCGGGGACCGCCTCGCGGTGCGCGGCCCGTCGGGGTCCTTCCACGCCGGGCCGCAGTCCCCGGACGCCACCGACGCCCCGGACGAGATCGTGCTCGTCGCGGCGGGCAGCGGTGTGACGCCGATGATGAGCATGATCCGGGCGCGGCTCGCCGTGCGCCCTGGCCGCGACCGGATCGCGCTGCTCTACAGCAGCCGCAGCGCGGACGAGATCATCTTCGCCGACGAGCTGAACCGGCTGGCGAAGGACAATCCCGGCCGGCTGTCGGTCACCCACGTCCTGACCAGCCGGGACGGCCGCCTCGACGCGGACGGCGTACGCCGCTGGGTCACCGGCCTCTCCCCGGCCCGGGACGCCCACTACTACACCTGCGGTCCCGGGCCGTTGATGGACGCCGTCCAGCTCGTACTGACCGGACTCGGAGTTCCGGACGAACTGGTGCACCAGGAGCACTACACCAGCGGAGCGGACACCCAGGCCGTGGCGGCGACGGTGCCGCGGGAGATGACCGTCGAGGAGGACGGGCGGCCCGTCGGCACGGTGGTGGTCGAGCCCGGCCAGACACTGCTCGACGCGGGACTGGCCGCGGGGCTGCCGATGCCGTACTCCTGCACGGTCGGGAACTGCGGCGACTGCATGGTGCGGCTCCGCGGCGGAGAGGTCACACAGAACGAGCCGAACTGCCTCACGCCACAGCAGAAGGCCGACGGGTACGTACTGACCTGCGTGGGCTGCCCACTGTCGAAGGTCACCCTCGACATCGCGGACCAGTGATCGCCTGCTGAGACCTGCTGAGACCCGGTGAGACCTGTGAGACCTGGTGAGGAACCTACTGGGATTCAGCGTTCACGAGGTCCGCCACCACACAACTCACGTTGTCCGGGCCGCCGGAGTCGTTCGCCGCCCCGACGAGGGCCTGGGCGGCCTCGTCAGGGCCGGGGGCCGCCGCGAGCGTGTCCCTGATGGTGGCTTCGGGGACGACGGCCGACAGCCCGTCCGAGCACAGCAGATAGCGGTCGCCGACGAGGGCGTCGTGCAGCCGTACGTCGAGGGCCGGAGCGGGTGCGGATCCGCCGCCGCCCGTCAACGCCTTGAGCAGCAGGGCGCGTTGGGGATGGACGGTGGCCTCCTCCGGGGTCAGACGGCCCTCGTCGAGCATCGACTGGATCATCGTGTGGTCGTGGGTGATCCGGAAGAGGCCGCCGTCACGGAGAAGGTAGGCGCGGGAGTCGCCGATGTGGACCAGGGCCAGTTGGGAGCCCGTCCACACCATAGCGGTGAGGGTGGTGCCGATCTCGTTCGTCGGGCCCGCCACCTCCTGGACAGCCTGGGTGGCGCCCTGGACCGCGTCCTCCAGGAGGTTGAGGACGCTCCCGGCGGGGAGCGGCTCGCTGTCGAGGAACTTCAGGGCCTCGACGGCCGCGCAGCTCGCGGGCGCGCCCCCGGACCCGAAACCGTCGGCGACGGCCAGGACACGGGTGCCCGCGTACGCCGTGTCCTGGTTGGCGGGGCGTACGAGGCCGGTGTCGGACAGGGCGGAGTAGCGGAGTTCCAGCATGGTGGTGTCCTCACTCGGGTTGCCCGGGAAACTCGGGTCGCTCCGGTCACTCGGGGCGGTTCGTGACAGGTGGTCGACGAGGAAGGCGGCCAGGTCACGGCGGGTCGCCGTCTCCGACTCGACCCGCGCCCAGAACGCGCGGATCTCCCGCGCCGCTGCCGCCGGTTCCAGCGCACAGACCTCGCGGATCCCGGCCAGCGGCATGCCCAGCCGCCGCAGCCACGCCACCAGGCGTGCCTGCTCCAACTGCTCGGGCGCGTAGTAGCGGTAGCCCGTGTCCGGGTCCACCCGCGCGGGACGCAGCAGCTCCAGCTCGTCGTACAGCCGAAGTGCCTTCGGCGACAGCCGTGACGCCCTCGCGAACGCCCCGATCGTCAGCATCTCCATGCGCGCACCCCCATGAGCGGCCGGTCGGCCGTCCGATCCGTTCGTCAGCCGGTCCGTCGTTCCTCGTCTCGCCACCGATGCTGTGGCCTCCCCAAAGGTGAAGGTCAAGCGGCCCGATCCGGTTCCGGGGCCGGTTGTTAGTCTGCGAACGGGATCACCGGAGCCGACGTACCCATGAGGAGCCCGCCGTGGCACGCACCGCCGCCCGCATCGCACTCGTCACCTGCCGGGAGGTCGAGGAGTCGGGGTACGACCGTGACCTGCCCGTTCTCGCCGACGCGGTGGAGCGGGCCGGGGCGGAC
>NZ_LIQZ01000455.1 GCF_001418655.1 Streptomyces phaeochromogenes
GCCCGGCGCCGGGCCCTGCACTCCGCCGTACGCAAGCTGCCTGGCCGCTGTCCGCGTCTCATGGCCGCGCTGCTGTCCCCGCAGGACCTCACATATCGGGAGATCGCGGGGGAGTTGGGTATCTCACAGGGCAGTCTCGGTCCGGAACGTTCCAGATGCCTGGGTTGTCTGCGCCGAATGCTTACGTCGGAGGTTGCGGCGCACGAAGCACGGGGATAGGAGTGAGGGACAACGGCGGAACAGGTGAGCGGGAGGCATGCACACATGGGCATGAGCGTGACCATCTCGGCGGCGACCGAACAGGACGCCGAACAGATCCTCAAACTGCAGTTCCTCTGCTACCAGAGCGAGGCCGAGCTGTACGGCGACTACAGCATCGAGCCCCTCACCCAGCCCCTCGACTCCCTCAAGGCGGAGCTCGCGGGCGGCACGGTCCTGGTGGCCCGGCTGGGCGACGAGGTGGTGGCCTCGGTGCGTGCGGCTGTGGATGCGGATGGCACGGCCCGCATCAACAAGTTGATCGTCCATCCTCGGATGCGGCGGCACGGGCTGGGCGGGCGGCTGCTCGACGCGATCGAGTCGCGCGTCGCCGCGGACGAGGGTGTGAAGAGCTTCCAGCTCTTCACCGGGCACCGCAGCGAGCACAATCTGCGGTTGTACCGGAAGCACGGGTACCAGCTCGTTTCCACGGAGCGGGTGGATGAGCGGCTGAGCCTGGTGACCCTTGCGAAGGGGTCTTCGACCAGTGCCTTTGTCGCCAGCGCGTAGGGCTGTTCTTCGGCTGCCGGTTCGTTGTGGCTGGGCGCGCCCCGCGGCGGAGCCGCAAATGTCACAGCCCCGCGCCCCTGAAAAAGGGGCGCGCCGGACCTGACGCACGCCTATTGAGTCGCGGTCCTGCTGCGGCGGAGCCAGAACATCGCCGTCACCGGGAGCAGGACCGGGATGAACAAGTACCCCATGCCGTAGTCCGACCAGACCGTGGCGTCGGGGAAGGCGGAGGGGTCGGCCAGGGTCCAGGTGCCCACGGTCAGGACGCCCGCGAGTTCGGCGGCGCAGCACACCAGCGCCGCCTTGCGGGCCGTCTCGCCGCCGCGGACGAGCGAGTACGTGATGAAGCCGTAGACCAGACCGGCCACCGCGGACAGCGAATAGGCGAGCGGCGCCTTGTCGAACTCCGTCGCGATCTGCACGGCGGAGCGCGACACGGCGCCGACGACCATCACGCCGTACAGCCAGACCAGTAGGATGCCCGGACCGCCGATGAGCCGTGTCCGCCCCGGCTGCTTGTCGGTCGCCGCCATCTCAGCCTCCCCAGATGTCGTACAGCCGCACCTGCAGCACGGCGAGGACCACACCGCCGGCCGCGACCGTGATCGAACCCCAGCGGGTGCGCTCCGCCAGCGACATGAAGCCGGCCGCCGGGATGCACGCGAAGGAACCGATCAGATACGCCACGAAGATTGTCGTGCCCTGCTCCGCCTTCTCGCCGCGGGCCAGCTGGACGATGCCCACCACCAGCTGGACGAGGGTGAGTACCGTCACCACGGCCATACCGATGAAGTGCCAGTCCTTGGTCGGTTGGTCGCGGTAGGCGGCCCAGCCGCACCAGGCGGCGAGCGCGAGCGCGGCGACGGCGGTCGCGACCGTCAGGGCATCAAGCATGCCGCGACCCTATTACGGGCCAAAAGACCCGATGCGATCGCCCCCGGGGTGCCCCGTAGGGTCGAGGGCATGAAGATCCAAGCCGATGCCCTGCTGTTCGACAACGACGGAACGCTCGTCTCGTCCCTCGAGTCGGTGTACCGCTGCTGGACCCGCTGGGCCGAGGAGTACGGGATCACCGCCGAGGAGTTCGCGCGGGTCGAGCTGCACGGTCGCCCCGCCGCCGAGATAGCCGCCGACCTGCTGCCCGCCGCCCGCGTCCCCGAGGCCGTCGTACGCATCGAGCAGCTGGAGGTCGAGGACGTCGAGGGTGGTGTTCACCTCCTGCCGGGGACCCGAGCGCTCCTCGACTCCGTGCCCGCCGACCGCTGGGCCGTCGTCACCTCCGCGACCCGGCGGCTGGCCGAGGCCCGCCTCGACGAGGCCGGTATCCGGCCCAAGACCCTGATCGCCGCGGACGACGTCACGCGCGGCAAGCCCGACCCCGAGCCGTTCCTTCTCGCCGCCCGCCGGCTCGGCGTGGACCCGGCCCGCTGCGTCGTCTTCGAGGACGCGCCCGCGGGTCTGCAGGCCGGCCGCTCCGCCGGGATGACCACCGTGGCATTGACCACAACCCACCAGGCCGCCGAGCTGCACGCGGACGTCGTCGTCGGTGACCTCTCGGCCGTGTCGGCACTGGTCACGGACGGGGGAGTGGAGATCTCCGTCGGCGCCTGAGAGGTGTCCACCGCTGTCCGCGATGCGGACAGCGGTTCCCGGTTCCGCGTATACGTCTGCTTTACTTTTCTCATGACCACGACGAGCAGCCGCATCCTTGCGACCGAGGCGACCATGACGCCCGGTGCTCGCTGTATGTGTCGAATGTGCGCCTTCTAGAGGGCCCCCGCACCACCCAGAGCCTCGCGCCCCGAAGCGAGACCGCTCAGGTCTGCCCGTACGACCCTTTCGTACGCGCCTGAGCCTGCCCCGCGCACGCAGTTCTGCCGAAGCCCGGCTTTCATCGCCACCGCGTGAACGACCGTGCCGCGTTCCGACCGAATGCACCCGTGCCCGGCGCACACCCACGCCCTGCACTCGACAGTGACGGAAACCCCAGTGATCACGACAACAGGCCTGAAGAAGGTCTACCGCTCGCGCGGCCGTGAGGTCACCGCCCTGGACGGCGTCGATCTGCACGTCCGCGAAGGCGAGGTGTACGGCGTCATCGGACAGTCCGGCGCCGGCAAGTCCTCCCTCATCCGCTGCGTCAACCTCCTGGAGCGCCCCACCGCCGGCACCGTGACCGTCGCCGGACAGGACCTCACGGCCCTCGCCGGGCGCGGCCCGCGTGCGGGCCGGGAGCTGCGCAAGGCGCGCAGCCACATCGGCATGGTCTTCCAGCACTTCAACCTGCTGTCCTCGCGGACGGTCCAGGACAACGTCGAGCTGCCGCTGGAAATCCTTGGTGTGTCAGGGAAGGAACGTTCCCGCAAGGCGCTGGAGCTGCTGGACCTGGTCGGCCTCTCCGACAAGGCCAGGTCCTACCCGGCCCAGCTCTCCGGCGGCCAGAAGCAGCGCGTCGGCATCGCCCGCGCCCTGGCCGGCGACCCGAAGGTGCTCCTCTCCGACGAGGCGACCAGCGCGCTCGACCCCGAGACCACCCGCTCCATCCTCCAGCTGCTGCGCGACCTGAACCGGCAGCTGGGCCTGACCGTCCTGCTCATCACCCACGAGATGGACGTCGTCAAGAGCATCTGCGACTCGGCCGCTCTCATGGAGAACGGCAAGATCGTCGAGTCCGGCACCGTCAGCGAGCTGCTCGCCACCCCCGGCTCCGAGCTGGCCGCCGCCCTCTTCCCGGTGAGCGGCGACGCCTCCGGCGACGACCGCACGGTCATCGACGTCACCTTCCACGGCGACGCCGCGACCCGGCCGGTCATCTCGCAGCTCTCGCGCACGTACAACATCGACATCTCGATCCTGGGCGCCGCGATGGACACCGTCGGCGGCAAGCAGGTCGGCCGGATGCGCATCGAACTGCCCGGCCGCTACGAGGAGAACGTCGTGCCGATCGGTTTCCTGCGCGAGCAGGGTCTGCAGATCGACTTCGCCGACAAGGCCGTCGAGGCGCCCGTGCTGGCGAAGGAAGGTGCCAAGTGACCTGGTCGGAGATGCAGCCGCTGCTGGAGCAGGCCTGTTGGGACACCCTCTACATGGTCGGCTGGTCGACGGTCATCGCCGTCGTCGGCGGTCTGCCGCTGGGCATCCTGCTGGTCCTCACGGACCGGGGCGGCCTGCTGCAGAACACCGTGCTGAACAAGGTCATCGGGCAGATTGTGAACATCGCCCGCTCGATGCCGTTCATCATCCTGATGGTCGCGCTGATGGGCTTCACCCGCTCGATCACCGGCACGACCATCGGCCGTGAGGCCGCCATCGTGCCGCTCGCGATCGGCGCGATCCCCTTCTTCGCGCGCCTTGTCGAGACGGCGGTCCGCGAAGTGGACGGCGGGCTCGTCGAGGCCGTGCAGTCGATGGGCGGCAACACCTGGACCGTCGTCCGCAAGGTGCTCGTCCCCGAGTCGCTGCCGTCGCTGATCTCCAGCAGCACCACGACGATCGTCGCGCTCATCGGCTACTCGGCGATGGCCGGCACGGTCGGCGCGGGCGGCCTCGGTGACATCGCCATCCGCTACGGCTACCAGCGCTTCGAGACCGAACTGATGTGGATCACCGTCGGCATCCTCGCCGTGGTCATCTCCCTCATCCAGTTCGCCGGGGACTTCGCCGCCCGCGGGCTGCACCGCCGAGGTGGCCAGTCGGGCGCCGCCCCGAGGCTCAGGCTCCTGAAGGCCGCCACCGCGACCAGCAAGACCGTCTGACTCCTACGGGCTCCCGCCCCCACCTCCCCTCGTCCTCACCCCTCTCTCTGATACACTTC
>NZ_LIQZ01000456.1 GCF_001418655.1 Streptomyces phaeochromogenes
CCGGCGCCCGCGTCGTCCTGGTCGACGGCAGGGTCTCCGCGACCTGGCACGTGGAGGCGGACACCGTCCTGGTCGCCCCGCTGCGCCGCCTCTCCCGGGCCGAACGCACCGATGTGGCAGAGCAGGGAAGGGAGTTGGCCGCGTTCCTCTCCGACGGCGACAGCGACCGCGTACGGATCACCGCGTCCGCCTGAGCCGCGACCCACCCGTGAGTGACGCGGGTCGATTCGCGACCCGCGTCACGGCACCGACGTACCGCTCAGGTCAGCCGAGCTGTGCGTGCAGGAAGTCCACCGTGCTCCGCCAGGCCAGGGCCGACGACTCGGGCTCGTGGACCTCGGGGCGGCCGTCGTTGAAGAAGGCGTGATCGGCGGGGTAGACGCGGAAGTCCGGGGTGATGCCGGACTGCTCGCGGATCGTGTCGCGGAGCGGGGCGAGGGAGTCGACGGGAATGGCCGAGTCGCGTTCGCCGTAGTGGCCGAGGATCTGCGCCTTGAGGCCGGAGAAGTCGGGGGTCTCGCCCTGGATGACGCCGTAGAACGGAACGGCGGCGTGGACGCGCGGGTCGGTGGCGGCCTGGTAGAGGACGAAACCGCCGCCCATGCAGAAGCCGACCGAGCCGACGGTCTCGGAGGTGACCTCGGGCATCGCGAGCAGGTGGTCGACGGCACCGGAGAGCAGCTCGACGCCGCGCGCCACGGGCAGGTCCTGCATCATGCGGTACGCCTCGGCGCTGTCGTGGGCGACATTGCCGCCGTACAGGTCGGGAGCCAGCGCCACGAAGCCCTCCTTCGCCAGGCGCTCGGTGACGTCCGCGATGTGGTCGGTGAGGCCCCACCACTCCTGGATCACGATGACGCCGGGCCCCTGTCCGGAGGGCGGCAGCGCCAGATAGCCGTGCGCGGTGGTGCCGCCGCTCGGGAACGTGACGTTCTGGTGGGCGGGGGCCCCGGTCGACCTGGGCGTCTCGGACATGGTGTGTCACTCCTGTCGCTTGATCTTGACTCCAGCATGCAGGAGGCGGGTACGGCGGCGGCACGCGACCCCTCCTCCTCGGGGAGNNGTCACCCTCGTCGTCGACGACTACGACGAGGCGATCCGCTTCTACACCGAGGCCCTCGGATTCCGGCTCGCCGAGGACACCCCGCGACCCGACGGGTCCCGCTGGGTCGTCGTGGAGCCGTCCACCGGCGGGCACGG
>NZ_LIQZ01000457.1 GCF_001418655.1 Streptomyces phaeochromogenes
GGGACGGGAATGGGTAGGGGCGGCGGGGGCGAGAAAGGTCCGCTACTTGAGCGCCAGGACCAGCGCGTCCGACGGGGAGCGCCACACCTCGCGGGCCTCAGCGAAGCCCTTTTCGCGCAGCACACGCGCGTGCCACTCCGCGGACGGAGTGTCCCCCTCCGCATGCTCGCCATAGATCTCGAACCGACGAGCCGTGGGCCCGGCGAGCACGGGATCCTGGGCAGCGAGCTCCCACCACTCGGCCCAGTCGACGACACCGACGGCCTTGGCCTCGTCCATACGGGCGTGCCGCTGGGCACGATCCGCCGCGTTGATCCGAGGAGTCGTCTCGTCGATCATGTGGTCCGCGTTCATGAACACCCCACCGTCACGGACGAGTCCCGCGACCTGACCGTAGAGAACCGCGAGGGGTTCCCTGTGCAGCCAGTGGAGAGCGGTGGCCGTGAGGACGGCGTCGTACGAGTCGTACGGCAGCTTCGCCGGCCAGTCGGGGTCCTTGAGGTCGGCCGTGACGAAGGTGACCCGGTCGTCGCCCCGGAAGGTGCCCTCGGCGATGGTCAGGAGCGCGGGGTCGAGATCGACACCGGTACTGACGGCCTTCGGGAACCTTTCGAAGAGGCGGGCCGTGATACTTCCCGTACCGCATGCGAGATCGAGGACGCGCGGCTCGGGTCCCACAAGGGCCTCGACCATGTCGAGCATGACCCGGAAGCGCTCCTCACGGTCCGGCATGTACCACTCCTGCTGCCGGTCCCAGCTCTCCTGCCAGGCAGCCCAGTCGGCTCCGATGTCGGTCGTCATGGATACCCCTCTCCCCTCCAGCATGTAATACCCTGGAAGTGCAATTAGCCATTACCTGTCCGCACCACGACGATAGAGTGCCTCCGTAAGGACTACAAGTGGAACTGGCCTATTACTCGGATTACGCCGTGCGACTCGTCAACAGCGAGGAACCGGCCCGGGGCAAGGACGCGCTCACCTCGGTCGAGGCCGTCCGCGACCTCTTCGGCGGCAACTCGTCGGCGGCCCGCCGCGCCACGGACGCGGACGTGACCCGCTTCCGAGGCGTACGGGCCCGGCTGCGCGCGGTCTTCGAGGCGGCCGACGGCGGCGACGAGACCCTCGCCGTGGACCTGCTGAACTCACTGCTCCTGGAGTTCCCGGTGAGCCCGCAGATCTCCGGCCACGACTTCCGGGACGACGACGGCCGCCCGCTGTGGCACATGCACCTGGCGGACCACCCGTCGAACGCGACCGCGGGATACGCCGCGACCGCCGCGATGGGCCTGGCCTTCCACCTCACCGAGTACGGCGTGGACCGCCTGGGCCTGTGCGAGGCAGCGCCGTGCCGCAACGCCTACCTCGACACCTCGACGAACCGCTCCCGGCGCTACTGCTCGGACCGCTGCGCGACCCGGGCGAACGTCGCCGCCTACCGGGCCCGCAAACGCCTGGAGGCGGACCGGTCGGAGAGCACCGGCCTGGCGGCCGACAGCACCCAGCGCGCGACCGCGAACGGCGAGCGCTGATTCTTTTTCAGCGGCCGGTACCGGAACCGGACCTTCCCGAGGACCAGCTCCTCGGGCACGGTCCCGTAGTCGGTACTGTCCCCACCCGCGTACGCGTTGTCGCCGAGCACCCACCAGCCGCCTTCGCGCCGCTCGGCCGCGCGCTTGACGACCAGCAGGTCCTGCTGGAACGGATGACGCAGTACGACCACGTCACCGGGCCTGACCCGGGCCCCGTACTGCACGACGAGGAGATCCCCGTGCTGCAGTGTGGGCACCATGGACGGCCCCGTCACCTCGGCCGTACCGAAGGGCAGGGCGGCCCTTCCACGCTCGGTCTCCTGCGACAGCTCCGGCATCACCGGCACCTCCCCGGTCCTATCCTCCACGAGTCCCAGTCTCACCCTGGACTTTTGTCCTAAGCCCATGGGGGCACTCGCGAAAACCCGTCCCTCACGGAGTAATGTCCCACCTGAGAAGACGATCACGAGGAAGGACAGCTCAATGCTCTCCCGCCTGTTTGCCCCCAAGGTCAAGGTCAGCGCACACTGCGACCTGCCCTGCGGTGTGTACGACCCGGCCCAGGCCCGCATCGAGGCGGAGTCGGTGAAGGCCGTGCAGGAAAAGATGGCCGCCAACGACGACCCGCACTTCCAGGCCCGCGCCACCGTCATCAAGGAGCAGCGCGCCGAGCTCGCCAAGCACCACGTCTCGGTGCTCTGGAGCGACTACTTCAAGCCCCCGCACTTCGAGAAGTACCCGGAGCTGCACCAGCTGGTCAACGACGCCCTCAAGGCCCTCTCGGCCGCCAAGGGCTCGACCGACCCGGCCACGGGCCAGAAGGCGCTGGACTACATCGCCCAGATCGACAAGATCTTCTGGGAGACCAAGAAGGCGTGACCCAACGCCTTCCGTTTTCGCGGTGGAGGGGCCCGGCCAATACCTTTGGCCGGGCCCCTTCCTCGTTTCCCTGTCGGCGGGCTCGCTGTGGGTGGGCCCGCTGTCGGTGGGCCGTGGCATGCTGAAGGGCATGAATCCGGAAGATCTGGTCCGGCTGCGCAAGGCGCGTGACCGGATGGACCGCGAGTACGCCGAGCCGCTGGACGTGCCCGCGCTCGCGCGTACGGCGCTGATGTCCGCGGGCCACTTCCAGCGCAGCTTCCGGGCGGCCTTCGGCGAGACTCCGTACAGCTATCTCATGACGCGGCGCATCGAGCGTGCGAAGGCGCTGCTGCGGCGCGGCGATCTGACGGTGACGGACGTCTGCATAGCGGTCGGGTGTACGTCGCTGGGGTCGTTCAGCTCCCGCTTCACCGAGCTGGTGGGCGAGTCGCCGAGCGCGTACCGGGCCCGGCCGCACGACGAGGGCGCGGCGATCCCGGCCTGCGTGGCGAAGATGTACACGCGGCCCACGCGCGTCCGGGCGTCCGAGCCCCCGTCCTGAGGGCAGCGGCACGCCTCAGGTCGCCAGGCGGGACGCGCGCGCCCGTAGATAGCGCTGTTCCGGGCGGCTGAGGGTCTTGGCGGCGGCCGACTCGTAGGCGGTGCGGGCGGCCTCGGTGTCGCCGGCCCGTTCCAGGAGGTGGGCGCGGACCGCGTCGAGGCGGTGGCCCGTCGACAACTCATCTTCCAGCGAGTCGAGTTCGGCGAGACCGGCCTCCGGGCCGTGGACCATCGCGACGGCCACCGTGCGGTTGAGGCGTTCCACGGGGCCGGGGACCAGCCGGACGAGGATGTCGTAGAGGCCGAGGATCTCCTGCCAGTCGGTGTCGTCGGGCGAGGCCGCCTCGTCGTGGACGGCGGCGATCGCGGCCCTCAACTGGTAGGGGCCAAGCCTCGGTTGGGCCAGCACCTGCGTCACGAGGGCCACACCCTCCTCGATCGCCGCCTTGTCCCACAGCGCGCGGTCCTGCTCGTCGAGCGGCACCAGTTCACCGTGCGGCCCGGTGCGCGCGGCACGGCGGGCGTCGGTGAGGAGCATGAGCGCCAGCAGGCCCGTCACCTCGCAGTGGCCGGGCAGCAGCGCGTGCACCGTACGAGTCAACCGGATGGCCTCGCCCGCGAGTTCGGCCCGCTGGAGCGCCGCGCCGGACGTGGCCGTGTACCCCTCGTTGAAGATCAGGTACAGGACGTGCAGGACCGCCGGCAGCCGCTCCTCCCAGTTCTCGGGGCGACCGAAGCTCGTGCCCTTCACCTTCTGCTTGGCCCGGCTGATCCGCTGCGCCATGCTCGCCTCGGGCATCAGATGCGCACGGGCGATCTCGGCCGTCGTCAGACCGCCGACCGCGCGCAGCGTGAGCGCGATCCGCGCGGGCTGGGTCAGATCGGAGTGGCAGCAGAGGAAAAGGAGCGTGAGGGTGTCGTCCTCGGACGGCGCGCGGTCGGCGCCGGGCGGCGGCGCCGTGAAGGCGTCGCGCGGAGTGAGCGCCGCCGCCCGCTCCTCGCGCAGCCGGCGCGCCTCCTCGCTGCGCAGCACGTCCGTGAGCCGCCGCGACGCGACCTTGATCAGCCAGCCGCGCGGATTCTCGGGCACCCCGGCCTCGGGCCACTGTCCGGCCGCCGCGAGGAGCGCCTCCTGTACGGCGTCCTCGGCGGCGTCGAAGTGTCCGTACCGGCGCACGAGCGCGCCGAGGACCTGCGGCGCGTGGCGGCGCAGCAGGTCCTCGACCTCGGTCGTACGTCCCGAGGGGCGTCTGGGGGGACGGCTCACACGTCCCCGCTGCCGTCGGGGATCGCGCGGATGACCAACGGGTACTGCTTCGTGCCCTCGGGGACGGGGCACTCAAGCACGCGGGCGGCGATCTCCGTGACCCGCTCCAGGCCGGCGCAGTCCAGGACCCAGTACCCGGCGAGCACTTCCTTGGTCTCGCTGTACGGTCCGTCGGTGATCACGGGCTTCCCGTCCGGGCCCCGCTCTACGAACCGGGCCTTCGCGGGCTCCGACAGACCGTTGGCGTCGACAATCTCCCCGGTCTCGGCGAGGTCGTTGTTGATCGCGCCCATGTGCGCGTACATGGTCTGGATGTCCTGCTCGGTCCAGGTGGGCGCGTCGGCGGACCCCTTGCCGCTCTGCGCCGCGTAGTCCGCCTGCGTGCCCTGGATCATCAAGAGGTACTTCATGAGTCCGCTCCTTCGGTTCGGGCCACCCGCACCGGGCGGCTCTCACAGGGGACGTCGGAGCCGGGCCACGGTTCTCTACAAGGTCGCGGAAAAAACTTTCGCGCGATTCCTCGCGTGCCGCCGCACTCAGGAATCCCGCTCCGCGGACGCCTGGTCCGCAGGGGTCTGGCCGGCGGTCGCCTGAGGTGCTTCGGGCGACCCGGGCGGCCCGGGCTCGCTCGACAGGGCGCGCTCCGACTCCGCCTCGGCCTTCTCGGCCTCCCCCTCCTCGTACTCCGCGCACTGGGGGTTCTGGCAGGGGCCCGCGCCCCACAGGGGCACGAAGACCCCGAGGGTCTTGTGCCGACGCACGACCGTGTCCACGGCCTGCTTGCAGACCGGACAGACGTACTCATCGCTGGTCATGTCCCCAGGGTATTGCGGGAGCGCGCGCCCCGACAGGCGGGCGACGGACCCACCCCGGAATCAGCGCTTCCTGCTGTACGTCCGCACAATCGCTCCGTTCTTGAACGTGCGCACCTCGCCGAGCGTGAACTCGCCGATGGCGAAGCCGGAGCCGAACATCGGCATGCCGGAGCCGAGCACGATCGGGTACGTCTTGACGATGAGCTCGTCGATCTCGTCGACCAGCTCACCCGCGAGCCGCGAGCCGCCGCACAGGTAGATACCGAGCTCGCCGTCCTCCGCCTTGAGCTCGCGGACCTTGCCGACCAGGTCGTCGGAGATGATCTCGACGTGCGGGTCGGGCGACTCCTTCAGGCTGCGCGAGGCGACGTACTCGCGCATATGGGCGTACGGGCTGGTGACGCCAATCTCCAGCGCGATGTCGTAGCTGGCGCGGCCCTGGATGATCGTGTCGTACTTCTGGTTCGCCAGGTGGTCCGTGCCCGTCGCCCGACGGCCGTGGGTCGGCAACGTCTCCGGGTATTCGGTCCTGAGGAAGTCGAAGAACTCCTCGTCGACCATCTCCACCATCATCTGTGCGTCGCCGCTCGGGTCGCCAATGAAGCCGTCGATCGAGCAGGCGATGAAATACGTGAGCTTTCGCAAGCCGGTCTCTTTCCGTAGGATGCGTCAACCACTCCATTCATAGTGCTTCACCTGTAGTGGTTGCAAGGAGATTTCCGAGGATCTCCCGTACGGGGCTCAAGTAGGAGAGGGGATTCCGCATGGCGAGCAATCCGGAACGCCGGGCGGCCCTGGTCGGGGCCGGTGTGGAGGTGCTGGCGCGCGAGGGGGCTCGCGGGCTGACGTTCCGCGCGGTGGACGGCGAGGCCGGGGTCCCGGTGGGCACCGCCTCGAACTACTTCACCGGCCGCGACGACCTGCTCCGCCAGATCGACGCCCACCTCCACGAACGCCTCGCCCCGGACCCCAAGGTCCTGGCCGAGCTCATGAAGGCCCCCAAGGACCGTGCCCTGGTCACGGCGTTCATGCACGACCTCATGGCCCGCGCCCAGCACGACCGCACGGGTTATCTGGCCCTGCTGGAGATGCGCCTGGAGGCCACGCGGCGCCCCGAACTCCGCGCCTCCTACACGAAGACGATCCGCGCCGACCTCGAATACGGCATGGAGTTCCACCGCGCGGCAGGCCTCCCCGGCGGCGACGAGACAGTCACGGTCCTGTACCTCGCCATGCTCGGCCTGATCCTGGAACACCTGACCCTGCCGGGTGTCCTGGAGGGCGTACTGCCGGGAGTCACCGTCCCGGACGGGCTGGTGGAACGGATCGTCGCGACAATCGTGCCGGGGCCGGCCGACTGAGCGGACAAGGTGCCGGCGTCGGGCCCCCGCCAGGGGCGTGGGGAACTGCGCACCCGGCCCCCACCGACCCGCGGACTACGAACCGGCCTCCCGCGGAGCGGTTAGCGGAGGGGTTCGCGCCACATGGGCCACATCAGCGGCCCGCCCGGGAGCTCAAGCGCGCTCCCCGTGAATTCGAACCCGAGCCGCTCATAGAGCCCCCGGCTGCGCGCACTACTCGCCTCCAGATACGTGGCGACGCCTTCACCGTCACACCGGTCCAGCACATGCTGGACAAGCGCCGAGCCGAGCCCCTCCCCCTGCCGGCCCGGTACGACGGCGATCATCCAGAGGTACTCATGGGCCCTCCCCTCCGGGTGGATCCCGGCGGTCAACCGGCCTATCAGCTCGACCCGTTCGTTCTCGGGATCGACGTCCTCGCGCAGTTGGGCGGGTCCGTCCTCGTCGTCCTCCTCGGCAGGCTCCGCGGGCATCGGAAGCCACAGCGCACAGGCCGAACCGTCCTCCGTGACGTCCACGTACCCCTCGGCGAGCACGCCGTCGACGAAGGCCCCCATCAGCAGCGGATGCGTCCGCCGCCGGTGTTCCGCGTCGGGAAAGATCCAACTGCTCACCGGGTCGTTCTGAAAGGCCTCGTCGAGCAGCCGTGTCACGGCCTCCCGATCGTCCTCGCCCGCTCTGCGGATCGCCACGCCCATAGCCCGCCCCTTTGGCTCAACTACCCATGCCCACTCGGCCGTTGCAGCCTAGCGATCACTTCGGCAGAAGGCGACGGGCCCCGCACACCGTGGGGATGCGCGGGGCCCGCCGGAACCGGAACCCCTCCGCCTCACCGCGTTGTCAGGCACCGCGCGGCGAAGAGGGCCCCGGAGTCTCGTACCCATTACGGCCGACGAACGCCGTACCGCTCAGGGAGGAGTGGCGGAAGTGAAGTGAGCGTGGAGGCGGGGCGGAAACGGGCGGTGTGGAGGCGGGCCGGCTGGGAGCGGGGCGGGCTGGGAGCGGCCCCAGCTGGGAGCGGGGCGCACACCGCCCGGCCTGGCCCGGCGCACCGCACCGCACCGCACC
>NZ_LIQZ01000458.1 GCF_001418655.1 Streptomyces phaeochromogenes
CACCCGCCCTCGGACCGCCCCCGCAGCCACACGTACACGGGGATCCCGGCGAACAGGAACAACACCCCCTGGTACACCGCCGCATACCCGGCGCCCGCGATCAGCCAGAACGAGAAGGCGAAGGAGAGGGCGGCGACGGTCAGGTCCCGGACCAGGCCGGCGGGGCGGACCCGGTCCCGCGTGCCCTGGGCGAGCCAGTACAACTGGGCCGCGGCCGACAGCAGATACGGCACGCACCCGGTGAAGGTGGTGATGAGGACGAGTACGCGGAACGTGGTGTCGGGTCCCGCCGTGTAGTTGAGGCCGATCAGAACCGTGCCGAGCGAAGCGCAGGCAAGGACACCGAACCCGGGGACACCGCCCTTGCCCACGCGGGCGAACCTCGCCGGGAACAGTCCGTCGCGGGCGGCGGCGTACGGCATCTGGGCGCTCATCAGGATCCACCCGTTGAGGCAGCCGACCATCGAGGCGACGGCGACGACCGCGATCAGTGTGCCGCCCCAGTGGCCGCCGGTCATCGCGTCGACGGCGTCGGCGAACGGCGCTCCGGACTCGGCGAGTTGGCCGTGCGGGACGAGCCCGAAGACCGCGACCGTACCGAGGAGGTAGACGAGTGCCGAGCCGAGCGTGCCCAGCACACTCGCACGGCCGACCGTGCGCTCCGGGTCGCGGACCTCGCCCGCGCTCATCGCGGCCGACTCGACGCCCAGGAAGCTGTAGAGGAGCAGCGCGGCGGAGGCGGCGAGCGCGCCGGACACGCTGTCGCCGGAGGCGTTGAACGGGCCGAAGTTGTCGGTGTCGATGAAGAAGAGCCCGACGGTGGCGACCAGGAGCAGCGGCACGAACTTCAGGATCGTCGACACGATCTGCACCCCGCCGACCCAGCGGGTGCCCGCGAAGTTCGCGGCGGCGGGCAGCCACAGCGCGCCCGCCGCCACGGCCGCCTCCAGGGCACGGTTGCCGTCCAGCGGCAGCAGCACATCGGCGTATCCGACGGTCGCCACCGCGAGCGCGGCGATGCTGACCCAGGTCATGGTCCAGTACGACCAGGCCGACAGAAAGCCCGCGAACTCGCCGAACGCGTCCCGCGGATAGACGTAGAGGCCGCCGGTGACCGGGCTGCGGCGCGCGAGTTTCCCGAAGAGCAGGGCCAGCAGTACCGCGCCTATGGACAGGACGACGAAGGCGAGCAGGCTGACCGTGCCGTACGGGGCGACGGTGGCGGGCAGCACGAAGATGCCGCCCCCGATGATGTTGCCCATGACGAGGGCGGTGGCGGCGGCGAGGCCGAAGGTGCGGCGGGGCGCGGCCGGGGCAGGACCGGGGCGTGTTCCACCGGCCTCGGTGGTGCTGGGGGCAGTCATGGCACTTCCGGATTCCGTGGGGACGCGCCGCATCGCGTCCGGCGGCCACGGCGACGCCGGTCGACGCACTGCGGCGTACGGGGGTGGGGAGGCCGTGATCGTAACCCCGCATCCCACATGGTGGGCAATCTGTTCACACGCTGGACACGCTGGGGCATCCGCCACGCCTTCGACTAGCGTCGTGACATGAGCAGCCACACCGACCGCGACACCACCCGCGACTCCTCTCCCGCCGCCCCGCGCACCCTCGCCGAGGCGCTCGCCACCGGCACCGTCGTCCTGGACGGCGGTATGTCCAACCAGCTCGAATCGGCCGGGCACGACCTGAGTGACGAGTTGTGGTCGGCGCGGCTGCTCGCCGAGCGGCCCGAGGCGATCACCGAGGCGCATCTGGCGTACTTCGAGGCCGGCGCGAACGTGGCGATCACCTCCAGCTACCAGGCGACCTTCGAGGGCTTCGCGGGGCGCGGCATCTCCCGCGAGCGCGCGGCCGAACTGCTCGGACTGAGCGTCGAACTCGCCCGCGAGGCGGCCCGGCAGGCCGGGGCGAAGGGCGTGCGCGAACCGCTGTGGGTGGCGGCGTCGGTGGGCCCGTACGGGGCGATGCTCGCGGACGGTTCGGAGTACCGGGGCAGGTACGGGCTGAGCGTCGCCGAGCTGGAGGCGTTCCACCGGCCCCGCATTGAGGTGCTGGCCGAGGCCGGTCCTGACGTCCTGGCCCTTGAGACCGTGCCCGACGCCGACGAGGCACGGGCGCTGCTGCGGGCGGTGCGCGGGTTCGGCGTCCCGGCGTGGCTGTCGTACAGCGTCGCGGGGGGCCGGACCCGGGCCGGGCAGCCGCTGGAGGAGGCCTTCGCGCTCGCCGCCGACGCCGACGAGGTGATCGCGGTCGGCGTCAACTGCTGCGCCCCCGACGACGTGGACGCCGCGGTGGAGACCGCCGCCCGCGTCACCGGCAAGCCGGTTGTCGTCTACCCGAACAGCGGCGAGACCTGGGACGCCGAGGCGCGCGCCTGGACCGGCCGCTCCACCTTCACCCCCGAACAGGTCGGCGGCTGGGAGCGGGCCGGGGCCCGGCTGATCGGCGGGTGCTGCCGGGTCGGTCCGGCGGCGATCACGGGGATCGCGGAAGCACTCGGCTGACAGGACCCACTCGGCTCACTCAGCTCACTCGGCTCACTCGATTCGCCCAACGCGCCCGGCTCCCTCGATTCCCCCGGATCCCTCGCCTCGCTCGACTCCGCGTGAGGGCGGGGCG
>NZ_LIQZ01000459.1 GCF_001418655.1 Streptomyces phaeochromogenes
CCAAGACGCTGACCGGCGAACCCAGGTCCCCCTCCCCACGAGGAGCCAACGATGGGCCCGCACCCCGCCTCTGCCCTGCTCGACATCCTGCAAGGCGAGGGCGTGGACCGCGTCTTCGGCAACCCCGGCACCACCGAACTGCCTTTCCTGGCAGCCCTCGCGGACGCGGAGGAGGCACCCGAGTACGTCCTCGGCGTACACGAGGGCGCGGTCGTCTCCATGGCGGACGGATACGCCCGCGCCACCGGCCGCCCCGCCTTCGTCAGCCTCCACATAGCCGCGGGCCTCGCCAACGGACTCATCGGCCTGCTCAACGCCCGCCGTTCACGCACCCCGCTGGTGGTCATGGCGGGCCAGCAGGACCGCCGCCACCTCCAACAGGACCCCATGCTCTCCGGGGACCTCGTCGCCCTCGCCGCGCCCGCCGTGAAGGCGACCTACGACGTCCAGCACGCCCGCGACCTCCCGCTCGCCCTGCGCCGCGCCTTCGCACTCGCCGTACGGCCGCCCGCCGGACCCGTGTTCCTGTCCGTTCCGATGGACTTGCTGGCCGAGGACACGGAGGTCGACGTCCCGGCCCGCACGCCGCCGCTCAGGCCCACCCCCGCCGAGGGCCTCGACCGGGCCGCCGTCCTGCTCGGCGCCGCCGCCCGGCCCGTGATCGTCGCCGGGGACGGGGTCGGCCGCGAGGACGCGATGGCCGCGCTCGTCCGGACCGCCGAGACGTGCGGCGCGCCCGTGCACCACCAGCCGATGGCGGACCACCTCGACTTCCCGACCACCCACCCCCTGTACGCCGGGATGCTGCCACCGCGCCACGACGCCATCAGGGACGCGCTCGCCCCGTACGACACCGTGCTGATCGCCGGGGCGCACGCGTTCACGCCGCACCACTACAGCCCCGGTCCCGCGCTGCCGCCCGGCATCACGGTCGTACAGCTCGACTCCGACCCGGACGAGATCGGCCGCAACTTCCCGGCCGACCACGGGGTCGTGGGCGCGCTCCGTCCCTCCCTGGACCGGCTCGCGGACCTGCTGCGCGAGCGGGTTCCCGAGCGCACGGCGAAGATCCGGGTGCTGCGTGCCTACGACCGGCACACGGTCGAACGGGACCGCGCGGAGGCCGCCGCGCGGGCCGCGTACTCGCCCGCGCCCCTCGCCCCCTGGGCCGCCGCCCACGCCGTCGCCCGCGGGCTGCCGCCGGGCGCCGCGGTCGTCGAAGAGGCCATCACCGTGGGCCTGTTGCTGCGCCGGCTCGTACACCTCGACCGGCCCGGCAGCTACACGCACACCGTCGGCGGCGGCCTCGGTTGGGGCATCGGCGCCGCGGTCGGCCGGGCCCTCGCCGAGCCCGGGCGGCCAGTGATCGCGGTCCTGGGTGACGGCTGTGCGCTCTTCGGCCTCCAGGGCCTGTGGAGCGCGGCCCGGTACGCGGCTCCCGTGCTGTTCGTGGTGATGAGCAACGGCGCGTACCGCACGCTACAGAACACCTACGAGGCGATGGGCGGCAACGGCCCCTGCCCCGGAACCGAGTTGGGGCGACTGGACTTCACCCAGGCGGCCCGCTTCTTCGGGATCGACGCGGTGCGCGCGGAGAGCGCGGATCACCTACGTGAACTGGTGGGCGGGGCGGGTGAGTTGGCGCGGCCGATGCTGGTCGATGTGCCCCTTCGGTAGGGGAGGGGCACGGTGGGGTAG
>NZ_LIQZ01000046.1 GCF_001418655.1 Streptomyces phaeochromogenes
GGGTGGGCGGGTCTTGGACGAATTTGACCTCGTGGGGACGGCCAAGGCGCCTTCCACTCGGCGGGCGGCCATCATCTGGCCGGGGGTGGTGCCGGCGATGGCGCGGAACTCGCGGTTGAGGTGGGCCTGGTCGTAGAAGCCGCAGGCCGTTGAGATCTCGGTGAGGCTCGCGGCCCCGCGGTTGAGCATCGCGACGGCGTGGCGGAAGCGAAGGACACGGGCGGACGCCTTCGGTGCCAGCCCGATCTGCTGGGTGAAGCGGCGGATCAAGTACCCCTGGCTCCACCCCACTTCCGCGGCGATACGGGCGATCGGGATCGCCCCCGCGCTGCCCGAGAGCAGTTGCCAGGCATGGCGGACCTCGGGCGAGGGCTCCGGGCCGTCCCCGAGCCGGTCCAGCAGCGCCTCGTCCAGCAGGTCGAACCTGGCCGCCCAGTCCGGGGTGGACGCCAGCCGTTCCACCAGCACCCGGGCCTCGGGCCCCAGCACGTCCCGGATCTCGACGGCCAGGTTCGTCAGCTCGCTCATCGGCATGCCGAACAGCCGGTACGCGCCCAGCGGTGTGAACTCGACCCGGATCGCCTCCTGGCCGCCGGGATGCACACAGATCGCGGGCCGGTCCTCCAGCCCCACCACCAGCGACCCGATGCTCCCGCTGTCCCCGCCCGCTACACCCAACCGCCTGACCTGGGAAAACGGCTCCGCGAGGCTGATCAACAGGGTCGCACGACCGGTCGGCACCAACCGCGCCTCGTACGGCGAGGTCATCGCTTCCCAGTAGCCGACATAACTGCGCAGGAACGGCCGCAACCCCGGGTGCCAGGGCCGTGTGACCCGCCACAGTCCACCGATCCGCGCGACGTCGACCGCACCCGTACGCAGCGTGCCGCCCCGTGCACCTTGAAGCACCAAAGGCTCCCCTCACCCCGAGGGACCGCCACCGCCCCGAGCAGACCGCCTGGCAGCTCTGCAGCACCCTCGTCCGCTGTCCGGTTCCGCCGTCCGGTTCCGCTGTCCCGTGCCCGGTGTAGCAGCCGATCGTTCCGCCGTTCCGCGTGTTTCACAGTACCCACGTGGCCGCACCGAACTCACGCGCCACGACGCCAAGTTGAGATGCCGGGCAGCGAGGCCGCCAGATGTTCCCACGCCGCGTGCACGTCCTCCCCGACCATCCCGAACTGCGTGACGACCGCGACGCACCGCCCGTCCTCGTCGTCGAGTTCGAGCGCCGAGGTCGGGCCGTGGGCCGCCGTGGAGCGGACGAGGTGGCAGGCCCGTACTCCCGCGAGGTCGATCTCCACCGAGCTCTCCGCGACCGCCGCGAACACCCGCCCGCCGACGGTCCGGTCGGTGACGTGGACACGGCCGCCACACGCCTGCATGGCCGCCGGGGCGAACACCGCGACGCCGATCGGCAGTCCGACGGAGCAGACGTGGTCGAGGACGGCGGGTACGACACCGACCTCGATCGGCCGGTGCTCGCCGCGGTAGCGGTGGAAAGCCTCGCGCCGGGCCGCTCCGCCGTCCGCCAACACCGCGTCGAATTGCGCCAGTTGGTCGCCGTCCTCCCACGCCGGTACGCGCTCCGGTACGTCGGGAACCATGGGCGGCCCGTCGGGAATCACGTGCGGCCTGGCGGCCGACGCCCCCGCCGACACCCTCGGCGGAGGTGCCGCCGCGGTGCGGGATGGCGCGGAGCGCTTCGTCGCCCTTGCGGATGACGTCGTGGCTCGGTGCCCCGTCGAGACGGATGATGAAGCCGACGCCACAGGCGCTGTGCTCGCGGGCAGGGTCGTACAGACCGAAGGTGGGGCGCTTCAAGTGCGGGTCCTCTGAGCGGGTTGCGGCTGGGGGTGCCTCCCAGGTCCTCAGGGAACTGGGGGAGGACGGCCAGGCTGCGTCGGTGAAGCGCTCGCCGCGGGCGGACCGGTGTGACGGCCGGGGCCCTGAGTGGTGCGAATGGGAACGGTAAGGCTTACCTAACTTCCATCGCAAGTGTGCGCCCTGCATCGACCCTGCCCGGACGTGCGTGTTCCCGGCCGCACGGCCCGCCGGGCCGCGGAGCGCGTCTCACCTGGTGGTCGGCGACGCGCAGTGCGCCCGTACGCCGTCAGGTCCGGGCCGGCCCGTCCGGCGTCGCGCGCAGATGCGCGATGCCGGTGTCGAGCGCCGCCTTGAGGTGGGTCGAGTCGCCCGTGGACATCATGATGGTCACGCCTCCCTGGATGCCCGCCAGCAGCGCCGCGGCGGTCCGGTCCACGTCGAGGGCCGGTGACACCAGGCCCTTCGCCTGGAGGGCGCGCATGCCGCGGGCGAGCTGCTCCTGCCACTGGCGCATCAGCTCGGTCACGATCGCCCGTGCGCCGGGGCGTGACCTTCCGACCTGCAGGAACAGTGCACCCAAGGGGCAGTGGTCGCCCTGGAGTTCATAGCGTTCCACCACCAGCTCCCGCCACTGCCGCCAGGACTCCCACGAGTCCAGGCGTCCCAGGTGCGGCTGCTGGTCCTCCAGGACGCGGTCCGCCTCGAACTGGGCCACCGCCAGCAGCAGTTCGTCCTTGCCGTCGGGGAAGTAGTGGAACAGCTGGCTCTTGCTCGTGCCGGTGCGGGCGCGGATGTCGTCGAGCGTCGTGAAGGCGACACCCTGCTCGCGCAGCACCTCGGCCGCGCCCTCGACGATGCGGGCCCGTGTGGCGCGGCCCTTCGCGGTCGGTGCGGGCGGTGTGGTGGGCAGGGTCGGCGGGGTGGGAGCGTGCGGCATCCTGTCCGGCCTCCTCTCCTCGTCCGTCATCTCACGGTACGCCCATTCTGGACTTGCTGGTCCATTTTCTGCGACGCACAGTGGTCCGCACACTGCGAGAAGAGGGAGATCACGTCATGGGTGAACGACTGCGGAACAAGACGGCGCTGGTCACGGGGTCGACCAGCAATATCGGGCAGGCGATCGCGGAGGCGATCGCCGCCGAGGGGGCCCACGTCATCGTGTCCGGGCGGAACCGGGAACGGGGGGCACGGGTCGTCGAGGGTATTCGGGCGTCCGGCGGCCGGGCGGATTTCCTGGTGGCGGACCTCGACGGCAGCAAGGAGGCCTCCCAGGGCCTGGCCGACCGGGCCCGTGAGACCTTGGGCGGGCGGATCGACATCCTGGTGAACAACGCCGGCATCTACCCGGCCCCCGGAACCGTCGACACCGACGAGAAGACGTTCGACCAGGTCTTCGGAGTGAACGTGAAGGCGCCGTTCTTCCTCACCGCGGCCGTCGTCCCGGCCATGGCGGAGTCCGGTGGCGGGGCGGTCATCAACCTCGGCTCGTGGATCGCGCGCCTGGGTGTTCCCGTCGGCGCGCTCTACAGCTCCACCAAGGGGGCCATGGAGACGCTCACCCGGGCATGGGCGGCGGAGTTCGGCCCCATGGGCGTGCGCGTGAACGCCGTCTCACCGGGCGTGATCCTGCCCCCGGCCCCGGAAGGCGGCGAGCCCCACCCCGGCGAGATCATGATGAAGGGCACCCCGGCCGGCGGCATCGGCACGCCGGACGCCATCGCGCATGCCGTGGTCTGGCTGGCCGGCGACGAAGCGGCCTTCGTGCACGGAACCGTGGTGGACGTCGACGGAGGCAGGACAGGCGTCGCCGTCATCGCGGCGTAGGGCGCGGATCAGGGGCTCAGCACACCGGGAAGCCGAAGGAGTACCCCTGCTCCTTGAGCCGGGGGAGGATCCGGTCCAGGGCCTCGACGGTCTGGGAGCGGTCGCCTCCCGCGTCGTGGAAGAGGAGCGTCGGCCCGTTCGGCACCTCCTGCTCGACGGTGGCGACGATGGCGTCCGTGCCGGGCCGCTCGAAGTCCTTGCTGTCCACGTTCCAGCCCAGCGGGCGCATGCCGCGGGAGGCGGCGAGCTTGCGGCTGTACGGGGTGAAGGCCCCGCCGGGCGCCCGGTAGTACATCGGGCGTACGCCCCCGGAGGCCTTGGTGATCATGCGTTCGGCGTCGAGGATCTGCTTCGACTGGTAGGTCTGGGAGTTCTTGTCCATGGTGGTGTCGTGCGACACCGAGTGGTCGCACAGCCGGTGCCCGGCGGCGACCACCTTCTTCACGAGGTCCGGGTGGGCCTGCGCCTGCGTGCCCACCATGCAGAACGTGGCCTTCACCCCGTACTCCCGCAGTACGTCGAGGACTTGGGGCGTCCACACGGGGTCGGGGCCGTCGTCGATGGTGATGTTGACGCCGCGCGCGCCCTTGTCCGAGGCGTGCGCGATGGTCACCGCGACCGGCTTGACGGCACCGGCCGGCTTGGCCGACGCGGGCGTCTTCGAGGAGCCGCCCACGGAACCGGCCTGCGCGGACCACGCCGAGGCGCCCCCGGCGGCCAACGCCACCCCGAGCGCCGCGCCGAGCACCTTGCCGTACCAGCCTCGCCCGCCGCCGTGTCGTGCCATGTCCGCCTCGCTTCCCGCAGTTCCTCGCCGATTCCCTGGTCGACGCGCGACCACCGATAAGGACGAGGAACGGCGGCCACCGGATCCGTCCGTTACCGATCAAGGACAATCCCGGAGTGGTTCCCGGACAACTGAGCCGCCGGCAGGCGGAATTGGGGCGGCGGAACCGTTTCACCTAGGTGCCGTGTCCTCCTCCGCGGAAGGTGGTTCCACGCCACGGAGCCACCCGTGAAGGGGGCCGGCCATGGGGCAGGTACGCGAGGGGGCACGGTTGGGAGCTTGGGCCGTCGCAGGGGTCATCGGCCTGGCGGTGGTGTACGTGATCGGGGTGTTCGCCTTCGGCGGCGCGGGGTGGATCACCGCCCCGTTCCGCGGTGAGGCGGAGAAGCGCAACAACACGGTCGGCTCGGGCGAGTTCCGGCAGACCACGTACGAGGAGTTCTTCGATCTGTGCGAGGCCGTGCAGAACGCCGAAGGCACGATCCAGGTGCTCCAGGAGGAGCGGAAGGCCGCTTCGGAGACCCGCACGACGCAGATCGACCAGTCGGTCACCGCGCTGAAGGCCACGCGGATCGAGTCGGTCAACGACTACAACTCGAAGGCCGCCCAGGAACACCGCGCGCCCTTCCGTGACAAGGACCTGCCGTACCGGCTGGACGTCGACGCCGAGCGCACGACATGCACCAACTGATCCCCGTCTCCTCCCAGGGAAGAGGGAGTACCGCATGAGGAAGTTCGTACGTACGGCCCTGGCACCCGTCGTCGCGCTCGTCGTGGGCCTCGCCCTGACGTCCTGCACCGACTCCAGCCAGGACAAGGAGAACAAGGCCAAGCAGAAGGGCTACGACCACCTGGTGGCCCAGCAGCCGGCGGGCCGTATGGAGTACTCACCGACCCGCGAGGCGATCAACCAGTGGGTCAAGACGTGGGGGAAGCGCGGCAAGCTCTCGTACGTCTACATCCAGAACGCCAACGGCGAGTACGGGTACTTCATCATGAAGGGCCTGCCGGTGCCGCGCTGCAAGATGCTCACCCCGACGGAGAAGGTGGAGCACTCCGACGGCGGTGTCGCGGTTCTCGCGCAGCCCGGCATGGACGGCACGTACACGACGGGGTCCACCTGCAACGCGTACTACGGCTTCGACGCCACGACGAACGCGTACATGGAGTTCACGGTCGGCACGAACCAGTCGTTCTTCCTGTTCGACAAGCCCATGTCGATGCCGGAGTACGCCAGCGCCAAGCAGCTGGGGCCGACCTCGGTGAAGGACGTCCCGAAGTAACCCCGGGCGGTCGGGGGCCGGTTGGAAGTGTTCCGGCCCCCGCGTCCCGTCGGGCCGCAGAAGCCGTTGCGGCCGCCCGGACCACCGCTCAGCGCAGCGCGCTCTTCTGCTGCCACTCGCTCCACGAGAGGTTCCACGCGCCGAAGCCGTTCCCGGGCGCGACCACGCCCTTGGTGTCCTTGCCGGTGATCTCGAACGGGTCGCCGGGCCGCACCTGCCCGTAGAACCAGGCCGCGTTCGCGTCGCTCATCCCTATGCACCCGGAACTCTGGTTGGAGTTGCCGAAGTAGCGGGCGTTCCACGGGGCGGCGTGCGCGTACATGCCCGACCAGGTCAGCCGCATCGAGTGCTCGACCATCTTGTCGTAGGCGTTGCCCAGGCCCACGGTCTCGGAGTTCATGTTGATCGTGCCCTCCTTGGCCATGAGTACGGCGGTTCCGCGCCAGGAGCGTTTGTCACCGCCGGGCGTGCCGCCGGAGACCGGTATGCGCCGGACCGTCTCGCCGTCGCGTACGAGGGTGAGCTGGTGGCGGTCGAGGTCGACCTTGGCGATCTGCCGGGCGCCGATGGTGAAGGTGGTCTCGTAGTCGCGTACGAACCAGCCGCCGGCCGCGCCCGAATCGGTGCCGTTCAGCTCGGCGTTGAGCGTGACCTTGGTCCCGGGCTTCCAGTACGCCTTGGGCCGCCAGTCCACCCGGTCGCGGCCCGACCAGTCGGTCAGCCAGCCCCAGGAGCCCTCGGTGTCGTTCGAGGTGGTGACCCTGAGCTGCTTCTCGACCTCGGCCTTGTTCTTGACCGGATTGTCGAAGACCAGGGAGAGCGGCTGCGCGACGCCGACGGTGGAGGCGGCGCCCGGCCGCCAGTCGACCTTGTTGACCTTGTCCGCCCCGGCCGTGGTGAACGTGGCCTTCGTGCTCTTGGCGGTTCCGCCCTCGGACTTGGCCGCCGCCGTCACCGTGTACGCCGCTCCGGGTGCGGCCTTGCGGTCGGACACCCACGACCGGCCGTCGGAGGCGGCCTTCCCGGCGAGCTTGTGACCCTCGGCGTCGGTCACGCTCACCGAGGTGAGCCTGCCGCCCGCGGCCGTGACCCGCACGGGCTCGCCCGCCGGGACCCGTTCTCCCGCGGGCGTGACGGTGACCTCGACAGGGCGGTCGTCGGCCCTCGGCTTGGCGTCCGTCTCGGTGCCCGGGTCGCCGGTGTTCGAGGTGCAGGCGGCGAGCGGCGCCAGCAGGGCGGCCGTGGCGGCGGCCACGACGGCGGCCCGGACGCGGGCATGGGCGAGTACGCGGGTACGGGGCGACCGGGACAACGGAACCTCCGGGAAGGACGAGAACGGGGTGGGCCAGAGTCGGCGATGTCGTGACTCTAGAGCCGGAAAACCCGAGGTCAGCCGCTGTGGAGCTATGTGACGGCGACTGGTGAGGAACGGTCATGGTCCGGTCACATTCGCCGGACGGGGCGGTCATGGTCCGCTGTGAGCATCCTTTGCGACCCCGTGAAAAGGCCCGCGAAACGGCCTGCGAATCGGCCCGGGGAGAAGGAGAGGAACGGACTGTGTCAGCGCTGCTCGTGCCGCCCGGCCGCGTGCCCCAGCCACGGAACCCGGGCGTGGCCCTGCGAACCATCACCGCGGAGACCTACCGCGCCTTCCTCGCGTCCCCCGCCGGCGCCGCCCTCGGCGCCGGATTCCTCCAGTGCCCGTCCTGGGCCGACGTCAAGGAGGGCTGGCGCGCCCAACTGCTCGGCTGGGGGCCGGATCCGGAGGCGGGCGAACTGACCGGCGTGGCCCTGGTGTTGCTGCGGCAGTTCCCCGGCACCCGCAAGTACTTCGCCTACCTTCCCGAAGGGCCCGTCGCCGACTGGAACGACCTCGACGTCGACGACTGGCTCGGTCCGCTCCTCGAACACCTGCGCCGCGCGGGCGCCTTCGCCGTGCGCATCGGCCCGTCGCCCGCCTACCGGCGCTGGGACGCCGCCCTGCTCAAGCCGCTCACCGGCCCCGGCCGACGCCTCGGCGACGTGCTCGCAAGTGAGGTCGACCCGCTCGGCACCGCCGTCGCCGAGCGGCTGCGGGCCCGTGGCTGGCGCCGCTGCGGCGGCGACGGGACCGGAGGGAACGGGACCGGAGGAGGCACCGGAGGGGACGGGGACGCCCAGCCCCGGCACGTCTTCCAGGTGCCGCTCGCCGGACGCACCACGGAGGACCTGTGGTCCGGGCTCAACCAGGAGTGGCGACGCAATGTGCGCCGGGCCCGGAAGGAGGGCGTGGAGGTGGTGGTGGGCAGCGCGGCCGAACTCCCGGAGTTCTACCGGCTGTTGGGCATCACCGAGCGACGCGACGGGTTCCGGCTCGGCCGCTCCCTCGCGTACTACGAGCGCCAGTACGCGGTGCTCAACGCCGAGGAACCGGGCCGGATGAAGCTGTACCTCGCCCGTCACCGGGGCGAGATCCTGGCCGCCCACACGATGATCACGGTGGGCCGCAGGGCCTGGTACCAGACCGGCGCCTCCGCCGACCACCGCCGCGAGGTCCGGCCCTCCAACGCCCTGCAGTGGCGGATGCTGCTGGACGCCCACGCGCTGGGCGCGGACGTCTACGACATGCGCGGGGTACCCTCCACACTCGATCCTGAGGAACGTACGTACGGACTGCTGCGGTGGAAGCTCGGCACCGGCGGGCAGGTCGTCGAGACGTTGGGGGAATGGGAGAGGGCTTTGGGCGGCAGCGCCAACCACGCGCTTCACCGCGCCTTCCAGGCGTACCTGAACCGCCGATGACGCAGACGACCCCGAAGACCCCGGCCACCACTCCACCGGTGAGGACGGCGGCCCGCGGCAGTGCCGTCATGGCCGCCGGATCCATCGTCTCCCGGGCCACCGGCTTCGCCCGCTCCGCCGTCGTCGCGGCGGCGCTCGGCACCATCGGGCCGACCGCCGACGGGTATGCGGTCGGCAACGCCCTGCCCACCATCGTCTACATGCTGCTCCTCGGCGGCGCGCTGAACGCGGTCTTCGTGCCCGAGCTGGTCAAGGCCGCCAAGGAGCACGACGACGGCGGTACCGCGTACACCGACCGGCTCGTCACCGTCTGTGTGATCGCCCTGCTGGCAATCACCGCGACCGCGGTGTGGGCGGCTCCCGCGATCGTCGACGCGTACACCGACTACACCGGCCCGCAGGCGACCATGACCACCGCGCTCGCCCGCTACTGCCTGCCGCAGATCTTCTTCCTCGGCCTGTTCACACTGCTCGGCCAAGTCCTCAACGCACGCGGCAAGTTCGGCGCGATGATGTGGGCACCGGTCCTCAACAACCTCGTCGTCATGACCGTGTTCGGGCTGTACCTGGCCCTCGCCATGGGCGGCGGCGACACGCTCACCGCGGCAGAGACCGCTGTCCTCGGCTGGGGCACGACCGCCGGTATCGCCGTCCAGGCCCTCGCCCTCCTCCCCGCGCTGCGCGCCGCCCGCTTCCGCTGGCGGCCCCGCTTCGACTGGCGCGGCAGCGGACTGACCCGCCCCCTGCGCGCGGCCGGCTGGCTGGTGCTCCTGGTCCTGGCCAACCAGGCCGCGTACTGGGTCACCACCCGCCTCGCCACCACCGCGGGCCTCGACGGCGGCCCCGGCTACGGCGCGTACAACAACGCCTATGCCCTGTGGGTCGTACCGCACGGCATCATCACGGTCTCCGTGGTGACCGCGCTGATGCCCCGGATGAGCGCGTCCGCCGCCGACGGGGACACCGCCGCCGTGCGCCGAGACGTCTCCCACGCCCTGCGCGTCTGCGCCTCCGCCGTCGTCCCCGCCGCCTGCGCGCTGTTCGCCCTCGCCCAGCCGGTGATGGCCCTCGTCTTCGGACACGGCAGGACCGGCGCCGACGACACGGCCGCCATGGCCGGAATCCTGATGGCCTTCGCGCCGGGGCTCATCGCCCTGTCCGGCCAGTACGTCCTGTCCCGCGCCTTCTACACGCTCTCCGACACCCGTACGCCGTTCCTGCTCAACCTCGTGATCGTCGCTCTCAACTCGGGCCTCTCCCTGGCCGCCGCACACCTGCTGCCCGCTCGCTGGGCCGTCACGGGCATGGCGGCGGCGTACTCCCTGGCGCTGTGCGTGGGCTGGGCGGTGACCGGCCTCGTGCTGAGCCGCCGGCTCGCCGTCGCACGCCCCCTGCGCTCCTCCGCCGTCGGCGCCCACGCGCGGCTGCTGCTCGCCGCCGTCCCCGCCACCGCGCTTGCCCACCTCGCGGCCGTCGGCGCCGCACGGGCCGGGGCCCTGGCCGCTGCAACTGCCGGGGCGGCTGTCGTCGTCCTCACCTTCGCCCTGCTCACCCGCCCACTGCGGCTCACGGAACTCGACGCGCTGCTCTCCGGCGTACGCGGCAGACGAACCCGGACCTGAATCGGGCTCGGACCCGGACCTGGATCCGGGCTCGGACCCGGACCTGACCACCACCCCTGACATCACCTAGGGAGAACCGACGATGCCCCGCGTGCTCCTCATCGAGGACGACCCCTCCGTACGCGAGGGGGTCGAACTCGGTCTGCGCCGCCGCGGCCACGAGGTACGGGCGGCCGCGACCGGCGAGGCCGGCCTCGCCGCGATGGCCGAGTTCCGCCCCGACCTGCTGCTCCTCGACCTGATGCTCCCCGGCATGAACGGCGTACAGGTCTGCCGGCAGGTCCGCGACCACAGCCAGCTGCCGATCATCATGCTCACCGCACGCGGCGACGACTTCGACGTGGTCATCGGCCTGGAGGCCGGTGCCGACGACTACATCGTCAAGCCCGCCCGCCCCGAGGTGATCGAGGCCCGCATCCGTGCCGTACTGCGCCGCATCGACGACAGCGGATCGGGCCGCCCGGCCATCGAGGTGTACGGCGAACTCACCGTCGACCGGGTCGGGCTGACCGTCACCAAGGCCGGCCGGCGGCTCGCGCTCGCCCCCTCGGAGCTCAAGCTCCTGCTGCACCTGTCCGGCGCCCCCGAGCAGGTGTTCAGCAGGCAGCAACTCCTGGAGCACGTCTGGGAGCACACCTTCCACGCCGACGCCCGGCTGGTCGACGCCTGCGTGGCCCGGCTGCGCGGCAAGATCGAGGACGAGGTCGGCAGCCCCCGCTACGTCCAGACACTGCGGGGCTTCGGCTACCGCTTCGGGCCGCTGTGAGCGGCGGTGAGCGGTCGCGGGTCAGGGTGTTCGGGCTGCGTACGCGGCTGTTGTTCGCCTTCCTGCTGGTCGCCGCCGTCAGCGCCGGTACGACGGCCGCCCTGACCTACCGTGAGGCCCGCACCGCGGTGCTGAAGACCGCCCAGGACACGGCTGTCACGTCGTTCCGTGAGCAGGTCCAGCTGACGGGCTTCAGCCTGCCCGTGCGGGGGGAGGGCTTGGAGGACGTCCTGCGTGACCTCGCCCGCAAGAGCAAGCCGCACCCCTGGGTGGTGTTCGCCGAGTACGGTTCGCTCCGCGCCTCCTCGGGCGAGAACCCCGTCTCCACCGTCATCACACCCGAACTGCGCAGCGCCGCGCGGGCCAACCCCCGCGGCGCCTTCGAGCGGGTCGTCAAGGACGGCGTTCCCTACCTGACCATCGCCATGCCCACCGTCTTCAAGACGAGCCCCGACAGCGTGCTGCCCAGCGGACTCGTCCTCTACGCCGTCATGCGGATGACCGACGAGCAGATCACCATCGACGCCCTCCTCATGGCCGCCCGGGACGGCGCCCTGCCCGGCCTCGCCGTCGCGCTGATACCCGGCCTGCTCGCCGCGCGCAGTGTGCTGCGCCCGGTGCGGGAACTCCGCCAGGCGGCCCGGAGCATGGGCAGCGGCAGACTCGACACCCGGATCGTGGTGCGCGGCAGCGACGAACTGGCGGACCTGGCGCGCACCTTCAACGAGTCGACGGGCCAACTGGAGCGGTCCGTACGTGAACTGCGCGAGGCCGAGGAACGCGCCCGACGCTTCGCCTCCGACGTCTCGCACGAACTGCGTACCCCCCTCGCCGGAATGCTCGCTGTCACCGAGGTCCTCGACGAGGACGCGGACGGCCTGGACGCCGACACCGCCCGGGCGGTCCGGCTGGTCAGCGCGGAGACCGGAAAGCTCGCCGTGCTCGTCGAGGACCTGATGGAGATCTCCCGCTTCGACGCCCGCGCGGCCGAGCTGAACGCCGACGAGGTCGATGTCGCCGAGGCCATCCGCAACACCCTGCAGAACCGGCACTGGACCGACGACCGGGTCCGCACAGAACTGCCCGACGGCATCCGTGCCCGGCTCGACCCGCGCCGTTTCGACGTCGTGATCGCCAACCTCGTCGGCAACGCCCTGAAGCACGGCGACGCGCCTGTGACAGTACGCCTGCGCACCGAGGCGGGCGCCCCGGGCTCACCCGTGCTGCTGATCACGGAGGTCGCGGACAGCGGGCCGGGCCTTCAGCCCGCGGTGCTCCCGCACATCTTCGACCGCTTCTACAAGGCCGACGCGGCCCGCACCCGCTCGGCGGGCAGCGGCCTGGGACTGGCGATCACCCTGGAGAACGTGAAACTGCATGGCGGGACGATCCACGCGGGGAACCGTCCCGAGGGCGGCGCCGTCTTCGCCGTCGAGATACCGCTTCACGTGGAGGGGGCCGGCGGATGAGGCGTGCGCGGACGCGCCGACGTGCGGCGGCCGTCGCCTTCGCGGCGGTCGTACCCCTGCTCGGTGGCTGCGGTATCCAGGAGACCGATGCCATCGAGGCGGGCGGTCCCGCCAGCTTCCAGGCCTTCTTCGACCGCAACCAGGAAATACTGCTGTTCTTCCGTTCCCCCGACGGCGGGCTGAGCCCCGTGATCCGGACACCCCCGGACTCGTCCGTGTTCGACGGATACGTCGAGGGCGCCGGAGAGGAGAACACCGATGACACGGCTGAGCCGATTCCGACGGAGAAGGCCGTTCTGGCGCTGCTCGGCGGTCCGGCGAAGGAAGACCGGGCCGCCGGCCTGAGCACGTCCCTCCCCGCCGCCCTCCCCGGCGGGTCCGTCAAGGTCGAACTCCTCCCGGGCGGCAGGGTAGCGACCCTCCTGCCCTTCTTTCTGGAGGGACTGGACACCACCGCTCTACGTCAGCTGACCTGCACGATCGCCTACAGCCAGGACGCCGAAGGCCAGGTCGTCGTGGAACTGACGGGCCAGGACGGCGTATCGAGATCCGGCACCTGCGGACTTGCCCCCAACAGCACTGGCAGCACCGGGAACACACCCGAGGAGACCGAGACCCGGGCACGGCCCACGCCGCCCGCCACGACCGGCTGAGAACGCGTCACCTGGGGCACGCGTCCCGATCACGAGGTCGGCTTCACCACGTGGCCCAGGGCGACAAGGCCGATTCCCACTGCCGTCAACGACGGACACTCGATCCCGCCGCACGCCACGAGCAGGGCACCCGCTCCCCAGAGTCTCGGCTGTCGGACGTGGCGCCGCAGCCATCGGCCCGGCAGACGTCCGAGAAGCAGGCCGTGCACGCCGAGGACAACACACACGAGCCAGAGAGTCCCGACCAGAATCACCAGCGGCAGAAGGACGCCCGCAAACGATGTCGACATGGCCGTCCCCCGGTGGGCTGGTTGCCTCGTCCCCGCGCGGAAGTCTGGCACGTCCGCACGGACAGGGAGGGCTGAACCTCTTCGCCCGGAAACGCGTGACCGGTCGGCTCGGGGAACGGACGGAGGCCGGCCGTTCCAGGACCGGGGTGGGTCCGGGAACGGCCGGCCTCGTCACTCGGTGCCCGCGCCTTCCGGCCGGCCCGCCGCGGCTCAGTGGTCGTCGGTGATCGTGGTCGCGATGCCGTTGCTGATCTCGACCTCGGCGGAGAAGCCCTTCTTGGCCGCCGCCTCCAGCTGGGCCTCGGTGCACTCGACGCCGCCCTCGCCGCCGGGCCCGGTGTTCACGGCGTCGCAGATGTCGTCGTAGCCCATGATCTTGGTGTCGTCGGCGACGAGGAACTGCTGCTCGGTGCCCTTCATGTCGGAGACGGTGTACTTGCCCGGCGCCAGGTAGGAGACGTTGCCGAACCAGGTTCCGTTGACGCCCTTGCCCTTGTTGACGCCCTCGACGACCGACTCGTCGCGGCCGGAGGACGAGTCGGAGTCCGACCCGGAGGAGCCGGAACCGGAGCCGGTGTCCTGCTGGGCGGCGCGGCGCTCGGTCACCAGGGTCGCGGCGCCGTTCTTCATCTCCACGTCGGCGTTCACGGCACCCTTCTCGAGGGCCGCCTCCAGCTGGTCCAGGGTGCACGGCGCGTCCACCTTGGAACCGGCCTCGCCGCATATGGTGCCGACGCCGTAGACCTCGGTGTCGTCGGCGACCCAGAACTGCTGGTCCTCCTTGCCCGGTACGGACACGATGTACTTGCCCGGGGCGAGATAGGTGACCTTGCCGTTCTTGAACGAGCCGCTGACGCCCTTGGAGCTCTTGGCGTTCTTGGCGTCCGACGCCTTCTCCGCGGATGCCACCGGGCTCGCGGAGCCCTTGGGGCTCTTGCCGGACGAGCTGTCGTCGGTTCCGTTCTGGCATGCCGTCATCAGCAGACCGGCGGTGAGCGCGGCGGTGGCGACGACGGCCTGGCGCAGGCGGCGGTTCATCACGGGAGGTTCCTTCCGGAGGCGGGGGCAGCTGGGAGCCGGTGGCGCATCCGCCGTTTCCCGCTCTGTGATCAATATGAGGCCTCCCAGGTCCCACAGGTCACGCCTGTCCTCGCTTCAGAACAGCGCGGTCACACAGTCGTGACACAGCAACACGGCTGCCGCGTAGGCCAGTTGACATCGTCGGTTGCAGCCGTCGGCGGGACCGGGGCGAGCGGCCGTGTGCTGCCCGGCGGTCCGTGAACCCGGCGCGCTGTGGGGATTCTGGGCGGGTCCGCGCGAAGTCCGGTGAAGCGGATCACTGCCAAGTTCGGGCTGAGTACACTCCGTGACCTGGCAGGGCGGACAGTTGTGGGGCGAGGGGTGGCGCGGTGCTGGTGACGCCGGAGGCCGGGGACAGGATCGCCGACCGGTATCTCTTGCGGGAGCCCATCGGCAGAGGCGGGATGGGCGTCGTCTGGCTGGCCTGGGACGAGCGGCTGGAGCGGCGGGTCGCGGTCAAGTGCGCCCGCCTGGACGACGACCGGGCCACGCGACGGCTCATGGGCGAGGCGCGCAACGCCGGGCGGCTGCACCACCCGAACATCGTGGGCGTCTTCGACTTCGTCGACGAGGGCGCCACCTGCTGGATCATCATGGAGTACGTCCCCTCGCGCAGCCTCGCCCAGATCGTGACGGAGAGCGGCCCGCTCTCGCCCGAGGCGGCCGGATCGATCGGCTGCCAGATCGCGGCGGCGCTGGCGAAGTCCCACAACGAGGGTGTGGTGCACGGCGATGTGACGCCGGAGAACATCCTCGTCACCGACGAGGGCATCGCGAGACTGACCGACTTCGGGATCTCGCGGGCCCTGTGGAGCGACGTCACCCACAGCACGACGGGCATCGTGCGGGGCAAACCCCGGTATCTGGCCCCGGAGTTGGCCAAGGGGCAGCCCGCGGGTGAGAAGTCCGACGTGTTCTCCCTGGGCGCCTCGCTGTTCGCGGCGGTCGAGGGCCGGTCGCCGTACGGGGAGGCCGAACACCTCATGGCGTACCTGGCCCGGGCCGTCGAGGGACACATCGAGCCCGCGCACCGGGCCGGCCCGCTGGACGAGCCGCTCACCGCCCTGCTGGAGGTGGAGCCGCGGCGCCGGCCCGACGCCGCCAGGGCGCATCAGCTGCTGACGCGCGCGGCACCCCCGCCCCCGCACGTACAGGAGCAGTTGCACGACAGCGGTTCGGGGGACCTGTCGTCCCGCACGCTCCGGCTGCCGCGACTCCTGCGCCGCCCGGGGGACTTCACGCCCTTCATGCTCCAGCCGCCACGGCCCGTACGCCGACGCCGCCACCACCCTCTGGCGATCGCGGCGGTGGCACTGGTCGCGGTGGGCGCGATCACGGCCGGGCTCGTCCTCCTCGGCCCGTGGGCCTCGGACGACGAGGGCGACAAGGGCGGCCGTACCGACGCGAAACCGCCGGCCGCGGCGCGGGCCGGTGCCATCGGCGACGAGCGGACGGCGGACCCCTGCGGGCTGCTCGGCGCGGCCTCGCTGAGCCGCTTCGGCGGCACGGAACTGGACCCCGACTACGGGGAGATCGACCGCTGCGACGTCCTGGTGCGCAACAACAGCGGTGACGACAACGCGGACGTCGAGGTGAACCTCGACTCGGACCGGGACGACTTCGACGACGTCCTGTCCACCCGCCTGGTCGGCAGCCTCACGGTCGTGACGCTCAAGCGTGACGGGAACGCCTGCGTACGGGCCGTCCTGACCACCGACGGCAAGCAGATCCGCGTCATCGGGAAGCAGCTCAACAAGGTGGCGCCCGACCCGTGCCAGCTGGCCGACGCCGCCTCCGACCGCGTCGTCGGCGTGCTGGCCGAGGGCCCGGTCCCCCGCCGTTCGTCGCCGCCGGCCAAGAACTCCCTGGCCCGGCTCGACGCCTGCACGCTGCTCGACGCCACCGAGCTCAAGCGGCTTCCCGGCGTCGAGGCGGACAACCGCGACGGCGGCTTCGGTTCCTGGAGCTGCGACTGGTCGAGCGACGACGGCGAACGCGCGGTGGAGATCCAGTTCAGCCGGGACAACTCCCTGGACGCCGACGACGGAAAGCCGGTGAACGTCGCAGGCACGAAGAGCTACGTCATCGCGGACGAGGCCGAGGACGACAGCTGCACCGTACGGACTCCGCACCGCACCTACCGGAACTCGGCCGGCGACCCCACCACCGAACACTTCCAGCTGACCGTGTACGCCCCGCAGTCGTCCGGCCAACTGTGCGACAGCGCAACGGAGTTCGCGGCAGTCGTCGTACGGAACATCGCGAAGCGACTGCCGGGGGCGTGACATGACCGAGCCGGGAATGGCACGCAGACGGCCCGGGGACCGACGGCCGGGGGACCGGCACCCGGGCGAGCGACGGCCGGGGGAGCGGGGAATGCCCGCTTCGGGCGGCCGGTTCCTGCCCGCCACCCATGGGAGCCTCGCCCGGGGTGCGTCCGCGCCGCTGCCCGGCACCCTCTTCGCCCTCGCGCTGACCGGCGGCATGACGCTGGGACCCGGGGACGGGCGAGAGGTCCTGTTCGGCCGCAACCGGCCCGAGGTGCACGTCTGCCTCGGCGAGGACGACCCCCAGCTCAGCCGCCACCAGGGCACGCTCACCCACCGGGACGGCCGCTGGTGGGTGAGCAACGCCGGGCGGCTGCCGATCCGGTGCGCCGGGGCCCGCCTGCTGTTCCGGGGAGAGGAGCCACTGCCGCTCGACATCGGCTACACCCCGCTGTTCGTCGGCGGCTCGCGTGGCCGCGAGCACTTGCTGGAGGTCTTCGTCACCGGCCCCGAGGGCGAGCGGCCACTGCCCCGGCACGGTGACGTCACCCGCCCGCCCCGGGTGTGGATCCTGACCGAGCAGGAGAAGCTCGCCCTCGTCGTGCTGGGCCGGCGGTACCTGCTCCACGAGCCCCGGCCGCAGCCGCTGACCTGGCGACAGACCGCCGCCGAGCTCGCCGAGTCGCAGCCGCACGCGGGCTGGACGGACAAACGCGTCGAGCACCTGGTCAACGGCGTACGCACCCGGCTGTCCCGCGACGGCGTGCCCTGGCTGACCCGCGAGGAACTCGGCGAGCCGGTGGGCAACGCCCTCAACGACAACCTGATCCGGGCACTGCTGACGTCGACCACGCTCGTACCGATGGACCTGGCACTGATCGACTCTGCCTGAGCCCTTCTCGTTCGGCGAGGGCACATGCCATGGCCTCGCCGTGTCTGACATAGGCGGAAAATAGAGGCGGCGCGAAGACTGGACGGGCAGACATCCACCGTTTCGATGGGATGACATGAACCCGAAAAGACGCAACGCCGTCCTCCTGGCCTCGACGTTCGTTGCCGCCTCCGCGGTCACCGGCATCGCTCCGTCGGCCCAGGCCGCCCCACAGGCGTGCACCTACCAGGCGGCTCACCTGCCGGTACCGGCAGGCATCAAGTCCGGGGTCGTGAAAGCGACGGGTGGGGCCGAGGTGTACGCGGGAGAGGTCGAGTTCCCGGAGGACGACTCGCTGGAGCACGCCGTCCTCTGGTCGGGCGGCCGGATGACGGACCTGGGACCCGCGGCCGGCGCCGACTTCGACCTGTCCGTCAGCGACGTGAACAGCAAGGGCACCGTGGTGGGGCACGGCGCGAAGATCACCGGCGTCGTGGAGGGCTTTCCGACCTGGTCGTGGTTCCCGGTCCGTTCCCGTGACGGGAAGCTGGAGCAGCTTCCGGTGCCCGCCGGCTCCCACGACGTCCAGACGCGCGTGATCACGGAGAACGGGGACATCTACGGCGAGGGCTACGGTTCCAACCCGAACTACACCGAGGTCTACAAGTGGCCGGCGGACCAGGCCGGCACGGTCGTGAAACTGCCCGGCCTCCCCCGGGGCAGCCGCGTCGAAGGCGTCGACGCCGACGGCACGGTGGCGATCACGGCCGAGGAGGCCCCCGCGGGCACCTGGCGCCCCTATCTGTGGAAGGACGGCACCGCCAAGCCGCTGGCGATACCGGCCGGCGCGGCGAACGCCAGCGTCACGGGGATCTCGAACGGCGTTGTCGTCGGCGACGCGCTGGACGCCGACTTCAACCCGTCCGCCGTCATGTGGAACAAGGACGGCAAGGTGACGGCCCTGCCCAACGGCCAGAGGACCACGGCCGTCAACAGCAAGGGCCTGATCCTCGGCACCAACAAGAGGCTGGTCGCCAGCCTGTGGCAGCTGTCCGCGGCCGCGGGGGCCGCCCCGAGCGACGGCGTGGTGACCACGCTCGGCGACGACGGGACGCTGGTGGGCTCGAAGGCCCGCCCGGGCGCGACCTTCCCGCGTTTCCCCGCCGTCTGGCGCTGCGGCTGATCCGTACCGCCGCCGTACACGCGGGGCCCGGCCGTCACGTCACGGCCGGGCCCCGCGCTGTTCCGGCAGCCGGACGACAGCAGTGCCGTACCGCCGGAAGGGCGTCCGGGCCGTGGCCACACGCGGCCCGGACGCCCTTCGTCGTTGTGGCCCGTCTGTTGCACATGCCTACTCCGCAAGGCAGTTGACAACTCATCATGGCACCTGCAAGGATTTGTTTGCAGATAGAGGAGGGGCATGGAGCTTTCCGAAGTGACGGGTGATCGGCTGGTGCAGATCCTGGCCACGCTCGCCAACCCGCACCGGGTGCGCATCCTGGCCGCCCTGGCGGGTGGTCAGGACTACGTGAGCCGGCTGGCGCGCGAGCTGGGGATCAGTCGTGCGCTGCTCCAGGTCCACCTGCGCAAGCTGGAAACGGCAGGGCTGGTCACGTCGAGGCTCGTGTTGTCCGAAGACGGCAAGGCCATGAAGTACTACGACATCGAGCCGTTCTCGCTGCACCTCACACCCGAGGCCCTCGTGGCGGCCGCACTCTCTCTCACCACTGACCGAAGCCAAGGAGACCATCAATGAACCCCGTGCAGCTGGCCGCCGACGAAGGCATGATCTGGTCCTTCGGGTCCATGGGATTCATCCTCGCGTGCGCACTGCTGGTGATCTGGCCGACGATCGCCGTATGGCGCGCCAAGTCCCAGATGTCCAGGGAGGGCGACTACAAGAGCATCGCGGAGAAGGCGGTGCTGACCCAGCAGGACATGGAGCGCGAGCTGGTCGAGGTGCGGCTCCAGCTCAACGACATGAGCGACCGGGTGAAGTCCGTCGAGCGGGTGCTCAAGGACGTCGAGTGACCCGGCGCCACCCCGTTCTCCGCCCGTAGGGCTCGGCCCGCGGCCCCGCACCTCCACCCCCGCTGGAAGGACAACTGCCATGCTCCGGAACGTCGTTATGGCCCAGACGCCGACGGTCGCCCTGGCGGTGGCCGCCGACCCGGCGGCCGGGCCCGCACCGCTCCCGGAGGGCGGTCTCCGCCCGCCGGGAGCCGGTGGCGACCTGGTGCTGGCGAACAGTGGCATCGTGGTCCGGCTGGTTCCGAACGCGGCGTCCGAGGGCCGCGCGGCCCTCGTGCTGCTGGCGAACGACGAACCCATGGCGCTGACCCCGGCCCGGGCCGGCTCCGGGCGCGTGCTGGCCGGGGCGCTCCACGGCAGGCGCGGAGAGCGGCCGTGGTCGCTGGCCTGGGGACGGCTGAGCGCCGGCGAGTTGAGCGTCTGCGCCGAGTTCGTCGGCGAGGCCCAGGGCGGTCGTCCGCGTACAGTTCTGGCCACTCGCCTCGGGTCCGACTTCTGGCTCGCCGAGACGGCGGGAGACTACCGCGGGGTCACCGTCACGACCGCGGACAGCCGGCTCTACAGCGAGCTGTGGCCGGTGCCCCGGGCGTCTCGCGTGGTCTGAGACGCGCCTGAGATCACATTGGCATCGTCCTGTCATTGCATGAGGCTGACAGCTTGAGCGGCTGACAGTTCCGCGCCAGGACGGCAGGATTCTGACTGACGGGGAGTCCTGATAGTTCGCGAGTCTTATTGACCGTTTCTGAGCGGTCTTTGAGCGAAAATTACCCGATATCGGGACAGCCCCCTCGACGTGGTCTGGTGTGCCTCACTTCGGATGAGGCTTTGGGGGGAGTCCTGGATGTCCAAAGGCATGGCGAGACCGTCGTTCGCCGTCATCTCCGGCGCTCAGGTGCATGACGCACTGCGCGGCCAGGAGAAGAAGATCGTCGAACTGGTCGAGGAGACCTACCGGTTGCACGGAGCCGGGCAGACGGTCAATCCGCCGTCCTACTTCCTGCGCTTCCAGGACCGCCCCACCTCACGGATCATCGCCCTGCCGGGTTCCCTCGGCGGCCGGATGCGGCTGGACGGCATGAAGTGGATCTCCAGCTTCCCCGGGAACGTGGCGGACGGTCTGCCCCGGGCCTCCGCGGTGCTCGTCCTCAACGACTACGACACCGGCTACCCCTTCGCCTGCCTGGAAAGCTCCATCGTCAGCGCCACCCGCACCGCCGCCTCCGCGGCCCTGGCAGCCGACGTCCTCACCCGTGACCGCCACCGCCCCACGCGGATCGGCTTCGTCGGAACCGGACTGATCGCGCGCTACATCCACACCTTCCTCGCGGGCACCGGATGGTCCTTCGAGGACACCGGGGTGTACGACGTGGCCGCGGAGTCCGCCGAGGGCTTCCGCTCCTACCTCGACCGCACCGGCGGCGCCGGCCGCGTCACCGTGCACGAGCGGGCCGAGGACCTGATCCGCTCCAGCGACCTGGTGGTGTTCGCCACCGTCGCGGCCGCACCGCACATCACGGACCCGTCGTGGTTCGCCCACAACCCCCTGGTGCTGCACGTGTCGCTGCGCGACCTGTCGCCGGAGATCATCCTGTCCGCCACGAACGTCGTCGACGACATCGAGCACTGCCTGAAGGCGGACACCTCACCCCACCTCGCCGAACAGCGCGTCGGACACCGGGACTTCGTACACGCCACACTGCCCGAGGTGCTGGCCGGCCAGGCCGTCCTGCCCGAGGACCGGCCGCTGGTCTTCTCCCCGTTCGGCCTCGGCGTCCTCGACCTCGCGGTCGGAGGATTCGTGTACGAGGAGGTCCAGCGGCGCGGCGAACTGGCCGTCGTCGACGGCTTCTTCCACGACCTGGACCGCTACGGAGGCGACTGAACCGGCCCGTCCCGAACAGCCTTCCCGAGCGACGCCGCACGGCCGCCACGCCGTGCCCGCCGCCCCGGCCCCGCGACAGGTGCCCCCCGCCGCCTGCCGCCCACGGCTCTGGAGCCCGCGGAACAACAGCCCTCCCCACAGGGACGTTTCCCGCTCCATGAGCCAGTACGCACTAAGCCACAGCAGGCGGGCGTCCTCAGTGGGATGCACCCCTCTTGCGCATGCAATCAGAGGGAGAACATGAGATTCCTGGTTCTTGGTTCGGTCGAAGCGTGGATGACCCCCCACCACAAGGTCGCCCTCAGCGGTTCCAAGCTGAGAACCGCCCTCGCCGCGCTGGTCCTCGCACGGGGCAGGGTCGTCCCCGACTCACGGCTGTCCGCCCTGCTGTGGGGCGAAGACCCTCCCGCGACGTCGGCCGCGCAGATACAGACGTACATGTCGCGGCTGCGCCAACTCCTCCTCGACCATGCGGAGGTGGTCCGACAGCGGCCCGGCTACCTCCTGCGTGTGCCGGACGGTACGCGGGAGGCGGGCACCTGGGACACGGACGTGGCCGAGTTCGAGCACTTCGCCGCGCGCGGCCGTGACGCCCAGGCCGCGGGCGACGCCGACAGTGCCGCGCACCTGCTGCACCGGGCCCTGGCGGTCTGGCGCGGACCGGTGCTGGGCGGGGTGACCGAGTTCCTTGCCGAGGCCGAACGGGGGCGGCTGGAGGAGATGCGCCTCACCGTCCTGGAGCGGCGTATCGAGGCCGACTTCGCTCTTGGGCGGCATGCCGAACTCGTCTCCGAGCTGATCGGCCTGACCGCCTCCTACCCCCTCCGCGAGCAGTTGTGCGGCCAGCTCATGACCGCCCTGTACCGGTGCGGTCGGCAGGCGGACGCGCTCACCGTGTACCAGGAGTGCCGCCGGACCCTGACCGACGAACTGGGCATCGACCCCACCCCGTCGCTGCAGCGGCTGTATCAGTCGATCCTCGTCGCCGCTCCCGTGCTGGCCACGCCCACGGCGGCTCCCCGAAGCGAGGAGGCCCGGCCCGCGCGCACGGCCCCCGCCGAACTGCCGCCCGCGCTCCCCGACTTCACCGGACGGGAGCAGGAGGTCATACGGTTGCGGACCCAGCTCGCCGGCCGCCAGCGTGCCGGGACCCCGGCCGTGGGCGTGGTCGTCGGCATGCCGGGCGTGGGAAAGACCTCGCTCGCGCTGCACGTCGCGCACCAGCTGGTCGACGACTACTCCGACGGACAGCTCTGGGTCGACCTGCGCGGCACCTCGACGACCCCGTTGGAGCCCGTCGACGCGCTCGCCGACCTGCTGCGGGCGATGGGCGTCGACAGCCGGGACATCCCGGCCGGCCTCGCCGAACGCACCCGGCTGTACCGCAGCACGCTCGCCGACCGGCGCTGCCTGATCGTGCTGGACGACGCGGCGGGCGCCTGGCAGCTACGGCCCCTGGTGCCGGCCGCTCCCGGCTGCGGTGTCCTGGTCACCGGCCGGACCCAGTTGACCGCCCTGGAAGGGGTACGCCCCATCCGCCTCGGCACCTTCACCCGGTCCGAGGCGACCGCGCTGTTGCGCAGCACGGTCGGCGAGGAGCGGATCGGCGCCGATCCGCAGTCGGCCGAGGAACTCGCGGAGGCCTGCGGGGGGCTTCCGCTGGCGGTGCGGATCGCCGGATCGCGGCTGGCCGCCCGGCCGCACTGGACCCCGCGCGGACTGGCCGACCGGCTGAACGACCCGCGGCGCGGCCTGGACGAGTTGTGCCTGGCCGACCTGCGGGTGCGCGACGCCATGGAGGCCAGTTACCGCCGGCTGACCGAGCCCGCCCGGCGCGCGCTGCTCGTGCTGGCCCGGCCCGACGTCCCCGCGTTCAGCGCGCGTACGGCGTCGCTGCTGCTCGACCTGCCTCTGGAGGCGGCGCAGGACCTGGTGGAACTCCTGGTCGACGACCACCTGTTGCAGCCCGTCGACGGCGACAACCGCGGCTTCCGCATGCACCGGCTGGTCCGGGCCTTCGGCCTGGAACAGGCGGCGCGGTGCGAGCCGGGCCACGAACAGCACGCGGCGCTCGACCGGACCGGCCGACCGCATCCGCGGCTGGTCAGCGGGCGCGGAGAAGTGGCCTGAACCCGCGCGTTCCCGGGTGAGGGGAGGCGGCGGGATCTCCGCCGGAAGCCGGGCCGCCGGCGGAGGGACGGTCTCAGGAGGTGATGGAGAGGTCCCCGCCGCCGGACTTGGCGGTCACCTTGTGCGACGAGGCGGGATCCTTCTTGACGGTCACCTTCTCCGTCCCGCCCTCGCCGTCCGCGTCGACGGCGTAGGAGCCGCCGGGCAGCCGCACGTCGATGTCGCCGCCGCCGGTGCGCACGTCGACGCTGTCCGGCGCGGACGAGAACGCGGCGTCCGCGCCACCCCCGTCGGTGGCGGCGGTGAGCTTCCCGGCCAGGCCGCTGACCTTGACGTCGCCGCCCTCGGAGGCGAGGGTCACGGACAGCGTCCGGGGCACCTCCAGCCGGTACGACACCTCGCAGGGCGACGAGTCGGACGAGCAGCCGGCGGTGTCCAGGGAGAGAGTGGAACCGCTCACCGCGTGCTTGGTCTTGGGCTTGTCACCCGAGTAACGGAACTTCTCCGTCACTTCAACGGTCGTGCGGTCGCTCGCGACCACCTCGATGAGACCACCGTTGCTCTTCACGTTCAGTGCCGAGACGGCCTCCTTCACCGTGTAGGAGCCGCTCTCGGAGGTCTCGTCGTCCGTCATGCAACCGGAGAGGAGCGCCACGAGCGTCAGGGCGGCTGCGGCGGGAGCCTTGGTTTTCACGGTGGTGTTTCCTTTGCCTTGAGTGACATGGCGCACGGAGGGCCCGAAGGTCCCGCGCGACAAGTCTGCTTACCCCGTGAAGGGCTGTCAGGCGACCTCGATGGCAGGAGGCTGCGGTGGCAGCATGTTGCCGCCCCGGGCGCCCCCGGCGAGCCCTTTCGGCCATGCGCGGTGTGCCATGGTGATGCGGTGCCCCGGCCGACGGCCCGGGCCGCCGCGCCCGCTGTCCGGACGCGAGGACACCCACCCTCAGGCACGGTCCGCCGAGGTGTGCGCGGACCGACGGGGGCGGGAGACATGGACGATCGTGGTGTTCGGGCCCCCGTGCGGCCCCCGTCGAAGCCCTCGCCATGGAAGCGCGATAGGTGCGGCATAGAGGCGCCCCGCACGCTGGTCGCGGTCAGCCGGTGGCCCGCGGCAGATTCCGACGGGCCCCGGAACAAAACGATTCAGCAGCGGAGGGCAGCCGATATGGGCCGGCCCGTGCTCAACGGAATTCTGGCGGCCATTGGGGAAACCCCCTTGGTGGAGCTGGGAAAGGTCTTCCCTGGACTGAACTCCAGGGTCTTCGCCAAGATTGAGAGGTTCAACCCGGGAGGAAGTGTCAAGGACCGGTCCGCCCTGGGCATGTTGCTCCGCAGGATCCAGGACGGCCAACTCGTCCCGGGGCGTTCGGTCGTGATCGAGTCGAGCTCCGGCAACCTGGCCGTCGGCATCGCCCAGATATGCCGCTACTACGGACTCGACTTCATCTGCGTCGTCGACGCCAAGACCACTCAGCAGAACCTGGCGCTCCTGCACGCGTACGGAGCCAAGCCCGAAGTGGTCGTGACGCCGGACCCGAACACGGGTGAGTACCTGGCGGCACGTCTGGAGAGGGTGCGGGAACTGGTGGCGACCGTGCCGGGCGCCTACTGGCCCAACCAGTACTCCAACCCGCTCAACCCGCAGGCCCACCGGGACACCATGAGGGAGATCGTCGAAACGCTGGACGGGAAGGTGGACTACCTGTTCGCCGCGGTCAGCACCTTCGGCACCCTGCGCGGATGTTCGGAGTACCTGCGCGAACAGGGGCTGGACACCACCGTCGTGGCGGTCGACGCGGTGGGCAGCAGGATCTTCGGACAGCAGGGGGCGCCCCGGCTCATCCCGGGACACGGAGCGTCCGTGCCACCGGCGCTCCTGGACCCGGACGCCGCCGACCACGTGGTCCACGTGTCCGACATCGACTGCGTCGTGGCCTGCCGTCGGCTCGTCCTGACCGAGGCGGTGCTCGCCGGAGGCTCCTCCGGCGCGACCGTGGCGGCGCTCAAGAAGTTCAGCGACCACATCACTCCCGGTTCCAACTGCGTCCTGATCTTTCCGGACGGGGGCGACAGATACCTGGACACCATCTACTCCGACCAATGGGTCAGTTCGTCCTTCGGTGAGATCTCCCACCTGTGGAAGCAGCAGAAGGACAGCGACAGCTGACCTCTGCGCCCCACCACGGTCCGCCGGCTCTCCGTGCCGGCGGACCCTCAGGCGTGTCGCGCTCACCCGCGCGGTACTTGAAGGAAACGAACGAGAAGGGAGAGCCGCACATGCCCTCCAACGGTGAGCCGGCTGCCCCCACGACCCCGCTGCCTCCGGGACGCGGACAACCCGAGCCCCTGATCGAAAGAGTGGCGGCCTGGTCGGCACGCCGCCGCAAGACCGCGCTGTTCGGCTGGTTGATCTTCGTCGTGCTCACCTTCGCGGTGGGCGCGGCCGTAGGCGGCAAGGGGCCGCAGAACCACGACCCGGGAGAGTCGGGCCGGGCCCAGGTCATGATCGAGGACGCGGGCGACGACACCCGGCCGCCCAGCGAGAACGTCCTCGTCCAGGCCGGCGCCGACTCCCCCGGCTTCCGCACCGACACCGCACTGCAGAAGGCGGTTCAGGACGTCGGCGCGACGCTGAACGGCCTGACCGGCAAGGTGTCGGACGTCGTCGTGCCGACGACCGCCGAACCCGGGGGCCTGGTCTCCGCCGACGGCCGTTCCGTGCTCGTCACCTTCTCGCTGGCCGGGTCCGGCCACGGCTGGGACAACGCGGCCGAGGTGGTGGAGCAGACCCAGCAGCGGATGGCCCAACTGGCGAAGGAACACAAGGGACTGACGATCGTTCAGGCCGGTGACGCCAGCGTCGACTTCGCCGTGGAGGAAGCCACCAGCGAGGACTTCGCCACCGCCGAACTGACCTCCATCCCCCTGACGTTGGTCATTCTCCTCGTGGTCTTCGGCGCGCTGATCGCGGCGGGCATTCCGCTGCTGCTCGCCGTGACCGCGGTCGTCGCCGCCATGGGGCTGCTGACCCTGGCCGCCAACTGGCTCCCGGTGGACGACACCGCGTCATCGGTGGTGCTCCTCGTGGGCATGGCCGTCGGCGTCGACTACACCCTGTTCTACCTGCGCAGGGAGCGTGAGGAGCGACTGGCGGGCCGCGACACCGAACAGGCCCTGCGGATCACCGCGGCCACGTCCGGCCGGGCCGTCGTCGTCTCCGGGCTGACCGTCGCCGTCTCCATGGCGGGGCTGTTCCTCACCGGCATCGACACCTTCACCGGCATGGCCGTCGGCACCATCGCCGTGGTGCTGCTCGCCGTCGTGGGCTCGCTGACCGCGCTGCCCGCCGTCCTGTCCATGCTCGGCTCCAAGGTGGACGGCCTGCGCCTCCCCTGGATCGGCCGGCGCCGCGCCGAGGCCAGCAGTTCCCGGGTCTGGACGGCCGTCGTCGCACAGGTCGTACGGCGGCCGTTGCTCTGGGGCGGGGCGGCGGTCGCCGCCCTCCTGCTGGCCGCGCTGCCCGCCGCCGGCATGCGGCTGGCCGACCCCGGACTGCAGGAGCGGTTCCCGGACAGCGTGCCGGAGATCTCCCACCTGGTCGCCATCCAGGAGGCGTTCCCCGGAAAGCCGGCGCCCGCGCAGGTCGTCGTCACCGGATCGGCCCTGGACACCGGCGCCTTCGACGAGGCGGTCACCGCCCTGCGGGAGCAGGTCGCCAAGAGCGGTGGAGCGCTGGCCGAACCCGTGCGGACCGCGAAGATCGGCGACGGCGGGACCGTGGTCGTCACCGTCCCGCTGGCGGGCAGTGGCAACGACGCCGAGTCCCAGAAGGCGCTGAAGCTACTGCGTGACACGGCACTGCCGCGCAGCCTCGGCGAGGTCGACGGACTGCGCTACGCCGTCACCGGACAGACGGCGGGGCCGGCCGACATGGCGGCCGCGCTGGACAGCCGTACACCGGTCGTCTTCGCGTTCGTCCTGGTCTTCGCCTTCCTGCTGCTCGTCTCCGCGTTCCGGTCGCTGGCGATCCCGCTGGTGTCCATAGCGCTGAACGTGCTGTCCATCGGTGCCGCGTACGGAGTCGTCACCCTGGTCTTCCAGGACGGCCACCTCAGCGGTCTGCTGGGCTTCGAGTCGTACGGCGGGATCATCAGCTGGCTCCCGCTGTTCATGTTCGTGATCCTCTTCGGACTGTCGATGGACTACCACGTCTTCATCATCAGCAGGATCAGGGAACTGCGCATGGAGGGCGCCGACACGCGTACGGCCGTGACCCGGGGCATCGGCGGCAGCGCGGGCGTGGTCACCAGCGCGGCCGTGGTCATGATCGCCGTGTTCTCGATCTTCGCCTCGCTGTCCATGCTCGACTACAAGATGCTCGGCCTCGGCATGGCGGTGGCCATCCTGGTGGACGCCACGCTGGTGCGTGGTGTGCTGCTTCCGGCGGCGCTGGCCCTGCTCGGGGACCGCAGCTGGACGCTGCCCCGGGCGCTCGCCTGGATCCCCGCGGTGGCTGCCGAGAGGAGCCCCGAACCGCCCGCCGCCCCCCACGAGGAGGCCGCGGAGGACAGCAGGACGGAGACGGAGGAGGACCGGGACAAGGACGTCGAACGGGTCTGACACCCCGTCGTCGAACGGGTCCGGCACCCCCGTCCTCCGGCACCACGCGGCCCGGTCGCCCCCACCTGCGGGGCGGCCGGGCCGCGGCGTTGCCGCCCGCCCGGCGCCCTGTGCCCCAATACCCCGGATAGCTCCGATAGAGCCGGAGTATGGGAGCCCTCGGAAGGATGGACAGCACGATGCCCGCAGCCTGACGGATATGGACGCAGGCCACGGAGCCGCTGCCGCGTCACGGCCGGCAGCACCGACACACCACCCCGACGAGGAGTCCTGTCATGGCCGACGAGCGTGCCGACGACCGCATCTACCACGTGGTCCTGAACGACGAAGAGCAGTACTCGATCTGGGCGGCCGACCGTGACGTCCCGGCCGGCTGGCGTGCGGAAGGCACCACGGGCACCCGCGAGGAGTGCTTCGCCCGCATCGGCGAGGTCTGGACGGACATGCGCCCGCTGAGCCTGCGCCGGCGCATGGAGCAGGCGAGCGCCTGACACCCGCCTCCCCACCGCCGTCGGCTGTCCGTCGGCGAGTCGTGCGCGGCCGCGCCCACCCCATCCACCGCTGACCACGCAGGAGTACCCATGAAGTCCGAGTCGGCACGGAACGGCTCGCTCGACGAGGCCATCACCGTCCACGAACTCGTCGCGAACCAGGCGGCTCGGACGCCGGACGCGGTCGCCGTCACCGAGGGGGCACAGACCCTCACCTACGCGGAACTGGAAGCGCGGGCCAACCGGCTGGCCCACCTCCTGCGCGACCAGGGGGTCGTCGCGGACTCCCGGGTCGGCATCTGCCTGGGCCGCGGCCTCGACCTGGTGACCGCCGTCCTGGGCGTGTGGAAGGCGGGCGCGGCGTACGCACCGCTGGATCCGGCCCAGCCGGGCGCCCGGCTGCTGTGGCTGCTGGAGGACCTGGGAGTCGGTCTCGTCCTGACCGACGAGGCGACGGCGCCCACCGTGGAACGCGCGGACGTCCGCCCCCTGGTCCTCGGCTCGGCCGACACCGCCCGGCAGTTGGCGGACAGGCCCCAGGACCGGGCGCCGGCCGTCGAGGTGCACCCGGCCCAGGCCGCGTACGTGATCTACACCTCCGGCTCGACGGGACGGCCCAAGGGCGTCGTCGTCACCCACGAGGGCATCGCCAACCGGGTCCGCTGGGCGGTCGACACCCACGGGCTCGGTGCCCGCGACCGGGTGCTGCAGAAGACGGCCGTCACCTTCGACGCCTCCTGCTGGGAGATCTTCGCCCCGCTCGTCAGCGGCGGCACGGTGGTGCTCGCCCCGGCCGGCGCCGAACGCGACCCCGCCGCCCTGCTGCGGGCGGTGGCCGAGCACGAGGTGAGCGTCCTCCAGGTCGTCCCCTCGGTCCTCCAGGCGCTCGCCGAGGAGCCCGGCTGGGCGGACTGCACCGCGCTGCGACTGCTGTTCTCTGCCGGTGAGCCCCTGCACGCCGAGCTGGCCCAGCGCATCCTGGCCCGCCGCCCCGGCCTGACGATCTGGAACACGTACGGCCCCACCGAGTGCGCGGTCGACGTCACGGCGCACCGCTTCGACCCGGCGACGAAGACCGGCCCGGTGCCCATCGGCCGCCCCATCCCCGGCATGCGCGTCCTGGTGCTCGACCCGTCCGGCGCCCCCGCAGCCATCGGCGCGCCCGGCGAGCTCCACGTCGGCGGTGTCGGCTTGGCCCGGGGCTACCTGGGCCGACCGGACCAGACCGCCGACCGGTTCGTGCCCGACCCGTACGGCAGGACCGGCGGTGCCCGGCTCTACCGGACCGGCGACCGGGTCCGCTGGAACCAGAACGGCTATCTGGAGTACCTCGGCCGGTTCGACGACCAGACCAAGGTGAACGGCGTCCGCATCGAACCCGGCGAGATCGAGGCGGCGCTCGTCGCCCACCCCGGCGTCCGGGGCGCCGTCGTCGTCCCCGTGAAGACCGACGACGGAGCCGCCCGGCTCGCCGCCCACCTGCTGCTGGACAGCCCCGAAGCCCTCGGCGAGGTGCGGGACTTCCTGCGCGACCGGCTGCCCGAGAGCCACGTACCGGCCGCTTTCACGGACGCCGGCGAGTTTCCGCTCACCGCCCACGGCAAGGTCGACCGGGCCGCGCTCGCCGCCCGGGGCCTGGACACGGGGCCGGCCCGTACCGCTCCGCGCACCGACGCCGAGAAGCTCGTCGCGGGAGTGTGGGAGCAGCTGCTGAAGACCGAGGGCGTCGGCGCCCAGGACGACTTCTTCCAGCTCGGCGGCTCCTCCCTCCAGCTCACCCGGCTGGCCAACCAGCTGCGGACGGCGGCCAAACGGGACGTCCCGCTGCGCGGCCTGCTCACGGCCACCACCGTCGAGGCCCAGGCACTGCTGATCGCCCCCGAGGCCGCCCCCGAGGCACAGGCCCCCGCCGAGGACCGGGCGGCCCCCGACACCATCCCGCCCGTCCCGCGCGGCGGAACGCTGCCGGTCTCCTCGGGCCAGCGCCGCCTGTGGGCACTGGACCGGATGAACCCGAACAGCGCCGAGTGGGTGGCCGGCGTCTTCCTGCCGGTCCCGCCGGAAGCGGACGGCGACGCGGTACGCACGGCACTGGACGCCCTGGTCGCGCGGCACGAGTCGCTGCGTACCCGGTACGTCACCGAGGACGGCGAGCCCCGCCAGCTCGTCGACGCCCCCGCACCCGTGGCGCTCCGCGAGACGGAGACCGCCCGGGAGGGGCTCGCGGACCTGCTCGGCACCGCCCTCGGCCACGGGTTCGACCTGGAACGCGGACCGCTGCTGCGCGCCACACTCGTGCGTACCCTCGACGACGGGCAGCGTGTCCTGCTGCTCGCCGTGCACCACATCTGCAGCGACGGCTGGTCCACGCGGGTCCTCCAGCGGGACTTCCACGAACTGATCACCGCCGCCGTCGCCGGCCGGGACGCGCTCCTGCCGCCCCTCGGCGTGCAGTACGCCGACTACGCCGACTGGCAGCGCGCCCGACTGACGGACGACACCAACGAGCGTGAACTGGCCCACTGGCGCGCCGCCCTGGACGGCTCCACACCGGTGTCCCTGCCCACCGACCGGGCCCGGCCCGCGGCCCGTGACGGTCGTGGTTCGGTGGCCGCCTTCACCGTCCCGGCCCCGGTCGTGACGGCACTCACGGAGCTTGGGCGAAGCCGTGGCGCGACACCGTTCATGACGCTGCTGACCGCCTACGCCACGCTGCTGGCCCGGCACACCGCCCAGTGGGACCTGCCGGTCGGCACACCCGTCGCGGGACGCGACCGCCCCGAACTGGAGGACGTGGTCGGCTTCTTCCTCAACAACGTGGTGCTGCGCTGCGGGCTCGACCCCGACCTCACCTTCGTCGAGGCCCTGGACCGCGTCCGCGACACCTGCCGGGACGCCTTCGCCCACCAGGACCTGCCGTTCGACCTCCTCGTCGAGGATCTGGCGCCCGAGCGCGACCTGTCCCGGACGCCGCTGTACCAGGTCGCCTTCGACCTGCACGACCAGGAGTTCACCGGCCGTGCCACCGGCCTGGAGGACACCGACACCGTCGTGGACGCCTGGCGGCTGGCCCACACCGATCTCACCGTGCTGATGCGCCGGGCCGCCGACGGCAGCATGGACGGCGCCTTCGAGTACGCGACCGCGTTGTTCGAGCACCGGACGATGGAGCGGCTGGCCGACCGGTTCCCGCACCTGCTGCGGGCGGTGGCGGCCGGCCCCGACACCCGGCTCGCCGATCTGCCCGTCCTCCCGGCGCACGAGAGCGCACTGCTCGCGGAGTGGTCGGCGGGTGTGGGACCGGTGGTGGAGCGGCCGGTCGTGGAGATGTTCGAGGAGCAGGCCGCCCGCGTGCCGGACGCGGTGGCCGTGGTCTGCGGCGACACGTCGCTGACCTACGCGGAACTCGACGCGCGCGCCAACCGGCTGGCCCGGCACCTGCGCTCGTCGGGAGTGGACGCGAAGTCGCCGGTCGGCGTGCTGCTGGAACGGGACGTCGAGCTGATGACGGCGCTGCTGGCCGTGTGGAAGGCCGGGGCCGGCTACGTGCCGCTGGATCCCGTACTGCCCGAGCGGCGCGTCGCCGGGATGCTGGACGACGCCGGGGCCCGGGTGCTGATCACCCGGGGCCGGCCGGTGGCCGGGTACGACGGCACGGTCGTCGACCTGGAGACCGACGCGGCGGCCGTCATGGCACAGTCCGCGACGCGGCCGGACGGCACCGTCGACGTGGACGGGCCGGCGTACGTGGTGTTCACCTCCGGCTCCACGGGCCGCCCCAAGGGCGTGCTGGTCCCGCATCGCGGCCTGGCCAACCACGTGGGCTGGGCCGTGCGGGAGCTCGCGTCGTGCGGTGACGGCGGCGGGGCCGTGTTCTCGTCCATCGCCTTCGACCTGGTCGTACCCAACCTGTGGGCGCCGCTGTGCGCCGGTCAGCGCGTGGCTCTCTTCCCGTCCGGCGCGGGGCTGGACGAGCTGGGCGGCTGGCTGGTGGAGCAGGGGCCCTTCAGCTTCCTGAAGCTGACCCCCGGTCACCTGGAGGTGCTGTCGCACCAGGTCACGCCCGAGCAGGCCGCCGCTCTGGCGGGTGTCGTGGTCGTGGCCGGCGAGGCACTGCCGGGCGCCCTCGGAGCCCGTTGGGCCGGCTGGCTGGGCGAGGGCCGGCTGATCAACGAGTACGGGCCGACCGAGGCGTCCGTCGGCACCACGGTCCACTCCGTGCCGGCCGACGCGGCAGGCGTGGTGCCGATCGGGCGCCCGCTGCCCGGGATGCGTGTGCACGTGCTGGACGAGCGGATGCGGCCGGTGCCGGTGGGCGCGCTCGGCGAGCTGTACGTCGGCGGAGCCGGTGTGGCCCACGGGTACCTGGGCCGGCCGGAGCTGACGGCGGAGCACTTCGTGCCCGACCCGTTCGGACCCGCGGGCGCCAGGCTGTACCGCACCGGCGACGTGGTGCGCTGGAACGCGGCCGGGGCCGTGGAGTTCCTGGGACGCGTCGACGACCAGCTGAAGATCCGCGGATACCGGGTGGAGCCCGCCGAGGTGGGCGCGGCGCTGGTGACATGCCCGCTGGTGCGCGAGGCGGTGGTCGTGGCCCGCACGGAGGACGCCGACGGCCAACCGCGCCTGGTCGGTTACGTGGTTCCCGCGGCCGGCGCGGGCACGGCTCCGGCGGAGGAACTGGCGGCGCACCTCGCGCAGTCGCTGCCGGAGTACATGGTGCCCTCGGTCTTCGTCGAACTGGACGCCGTCCCGCTGAACGCCAACGGGAAGGTCGACCGCGACGCTCTGCCCGCCCCGACCGCCGGCACCGAAGGACCCGAACGGATCGCGCCCCGGAACGCCGTCGAGGAGCGGATCGCCGAACTGTGGCAGGACGTCCTCGGCGAGTCCGGGTTCGGCGTGCACGACAGCTTCTTCCAGGTCGGCGGCAACTCCATCCTCGCCATCCGCCTGATCGCCGCACTCCGCGCCGAGTACGAGATCGACCTCCCGGTCCGCGCCCTGTTCGAGGGTCCGACCGTCGCGGCGCTCGCCGACTCGGTCGAGACCTGCATCAGAACCGAAATCGACATGATGTCCGACCGAGACGTGGCGGACTCGATGCTGCCGAAGGAGCAGAACTGATGAGCAACGGGGGCCCCGAGTCCAACGCCGTCCCTTCCGCCGCCGGAGCTGCCCGTGAGGAACTGCTGCGCCGACGGCTGGCCGGCGGACGGTCGGGAGGCCGCCGCTCGGGGATCCCGACGGCCGACCGCACCACGCCGCTGCCGCTGTCCTCCGGCCAGCAGCAGATGTGGTTCCTCCAGCGCCTCGACCCGGACAGCACCGAGTACCTGGTTCCCCTCGTGGTACGCCTTCGGGGAGCCCTGGACGCCCCGGCGCTGGAGCGTTCCCTGGGCGAGATCAGCGCACGGCACGAGATCCTGCGCACCCGCTACGCGATGGCGCCCGACGGACACCCGGTCCAGATCGTCGACGCACCCGTCGAGTCCGCCGCCGTCCTGCCACTGGAGCAGGTGCCCGGCGAGTCCTCCGCGGAGCGCGAGCGCCGGCTCACCGAACTGGTCGCGGCGCAGACCTCGACCCCGTTCGACCTCGAAACGGACTGGCCGCTGAGGGCCGGCCTGCTGCGCCTCGCCGACGACGACCACGTCCTGTGCCTGGTCTTCCACCACATTGCCTGCGACGCCTGGTCCACCCGCATCCTCCTGACCGAACTCAGCGCCCTGTACGGCGCGTTCAGCGAGGGCCGGCCGTCCCCGCTCGCACCCCTCCCGGTGCAGTACGGCGACTACGCGGCCTGGCAGCGCGACCAGCTCACCGGCGAGTCCCTGCAGCGGCAGCTCACCCACTGGCGCCGGACGCTGGAGGACGCCGCCCCCACCGAGCTTCCGACGGACCGGTCGCGCCCCGCCGCGCGGGACCACGCCGGGGCGGAGGTGCTCTTCGACTTCCCCGCGGGACTGCCGAAGTCGGTGCGCCAACTCGCCGCCGTCCACGGGACGACTCCGTTCACCGTCATGATGGCCGCCTTCCAGGCGGTGATAGCCCGCAGCACCGGGCAGAGCGACCTGTCCATCGGTACGGTCGTCTCCGGACGGGCCCAGCCCGAGCTGCAGTCGCTCATCGGATACGGCATCAACAGCCTTGTCCTGCGCGGCCGTTGGGACGAGAACACCGATCCCGCCTTCACCGAGCTGCTGGACGGCACCCGCCGCACCGTACTGGACGCGTTCGACCACCAGGAGGTGCCGTTCGGCCGGCTGGTGGACGAACTCCAGCCGGAACGCGACCTGTCACGAACTCCGCTCTACCAACTCGCGTTCACCATGCACGAGTCGCGGCTCGACGCCGTCGACCTGAAGGGTCTGCGCGTCGAACCGCTCTCCGGCGGCGTTCCCGTGGCCAAGTGCGACCTGACCCTGCAGGTCGAGGAGGCCATCGACGGCTCGTTCCACGGCCGTATCGAGTACGCGAGCGCCCTGTTCGACCCGGAGACCGCGCAGCGCACGGCCCGCCACTTCCTCCAGCTCCTGCAGAGTGCCGTCGCCGCTCCGTCCACCCCGATCTCCCGGCTGGAGATGCTCGACACCGCCGAGCTCGCCATCGTCGGCGGAGCCCTCGACGGCCACGTGCCATCGGCTCCGGTGGAGCGGTGCGTCCATGAGGTGTTCGAGGAGCGGGCGGCGCTGACGCCGGACGCGGTGGCGGTGATCGCCGGTGATGTGTCGCTCACCTACGCCGAGTTGGACGCGCGGGCCAATCAACTCGCCCATCACCTGAGGGCGTTGGGGGTGGGTCCGGAGTCGCTGGTGGGTGTGTGCCTGGAGCGCGGTCCGGACCTGATGCCGGCGTTGCTGGGTGTGCTGAAGGCGGGTGCGGGCTATCTGCCCCTGGATCCGGCGAACCCGGCGGACCGTTTCGGGTTCGTACTGGCGGACGCGGGCGCCGAGGTCGTCGTCACGGCCGGTGACCTGGTCTCCGTCCTGGACGGTGTCCACGACGGCGAACTCGTCGTCCTCGACCGGGATGCCGAACTGATCGCGTCCCGCCCGGAGTCCGCTCCGGAGGTGTCGGTGTCGCCGGACAACATCGTGTACGTCATCTACACCTCGGGTTCGACGGGCCGGCCGAAGGGCGTCACGCTGGCGCACACGCAGGTGGTGCGGCTGCTGGAGACCGCGCGGGAGCACCTCGACTTCGACGAGCACGACGTGTGGACGATGTTCCACTCGTACGCCTTCGACGTCTCGGTGTTCGAGATGTGGGGTGCCCTGTTCCACGGCGGGACGCTGGTCGTGGTGGAGCGTGAGGTCACGCGCTCGCCCGACGACTTCCTCGACCTGCTGGTGGAGCAGCGGGCCACAGTGCTGTCGCAGACACCGACGGCCTTCCGCTCGTTGGTGGCTGCGGCCGGCCAGGGCGATCCGCGGATCGACCGGCTGGCTCTGCGTGCGGTGATCTTCGCGGGAGAGAAGCTGGAGGTCGGCGAGCTGCGTCCGTGGACGGACCGGCTGGGCCTGGAGCGTCCCGCGCTGGTGAACATGTACGGCATCACCGAGACCACCGTCCACACCACCTACTACCGGGTCGGCGACGAGGACTTCGGACCGTCGGTGGCCAACCGCGTCGGCTACCCCCTCAGCGACCTCACCGTCTCCCTGCTGGGCCGGTTCGGCGAGTTGGTGCCGGTGGGTGTGCCGGGTGAGATCCACGTGGGTGGTCCGGGTGTGGCCCGGGGGTATCTGAACCGTCCGGAGCTGACCGCTGAGCGGTTCGTGCCGGACCCGTTCGGTCCGCCCGGTGCCCGCCTGTACCGCAGTGGTGACCTGGCGCGTCGGCGTGCGGACGGGAGTCTGGAGTTCCTGGGGCGTATCGACGACCAGGTGAAGGTGCGGGGTTATCGCATCGAGCCGGGTGAGATCAGCGCCCGTCTGTCGGAGCACCCTGCCGTTCGCGATGCCGTGGTGATCGTCCGGGACGAGCGGCTGGTCGCCTACCTGGTTCCCGACGGGGAGGCACCGTCCACCGCCGACCTGCGGGCGTTCGTCGCCCGTGTGTTGCCGGAGTACATGGTGCCGGCGGTGTTCGTGGAGCTGGAGAGGATCCCGCTGACGGTCAACGGCAAGCTGGACCGCCGTGCGCTGCCGGTGCCGGGTGACGGGGCGTTCTCGGAGTCGGAGTACGTCGCGCCGCGTACGCCGACGGAGGAGCGGGTCGCGGTTGTCTGGCAGGAGGTGCTGGGGGTCGAGCGGGTCGGTGTCCAGGACGGGTTCTTCGAGCTGGGCGGTGACTCGATCCGGGCTGTGGCTCTGGTGGGTGCGTTGCGTGCGGCGGGGCTCGACGTGTCGGTTCGGGACGTCTTCGAGCAGCGTACGGTCGCGGGGCTGGCGGAGTTGATCACCGGGCGTCCGGCGGTGTCGGACGCGGAGCGTGGTGTCGAGCCGTTCGCGTTGATCGGTGCGCGGGACCGGGCAAAGCTTCCACAGGGTGTGGACGACGCCTACCCGTTGTCGCAGGTGCAGCTCGGGATGGTCGTCGAGATGCTGGTCGACGACAGCCGGAACAACTACCACAACGTCAGCACGTTCCGCGTCCTCGACGACCGGCCGTTCTCCTTCGCGGCCCTGGAGGCCGCGGGCCGACTGGTGGTCGAACGGCACGAGGCACTGCGCACCTCGATCGAGCTCAACGCCTACTCGGTGCCCCTCCAACTCGTCCATGACACCGCCGAACTTCCGCTCGGCACACAGGATCTGCGCGGGCTCGCCCCGGAGGCGGTGGAGCAGGAGCTCCGCGACTTCACCGTGCGCGAGCGCGCCACGCTGTTCGATCTCGGTACGCCGTCCCTGATGCGCTTCTTCGCGCACGTCACCGACGGCGACTGCTGGTGGATATCGGTCACCGAATGCCACCCCGTCCTTGAGGGCTGGAGCCACCACTCCCTCCTCATGGAGATCCTGGCCCTGTACCGGCAGCTGCGGGACGGGCTGGAGCCGGAGCCGTACGACGCCCCGAGCGTGCGCTTCGCCGACTTCGTGGCCGGCGAGATCGAGTCCCTGGCCTCCACCGAGGACCGCGCCTACTGGCAGGGGATCGTCGACCGGTACGCCCCGTTCGCCCTGCCCACCGGCTGGGGCGAGCAGCAGGACGGACCGCGCGAGCTGTTCCAGGCCGGGACTTCGTGGGCGGACCTGGAGCGCGACCTGCGCAAGCTGGCGACGCATGCGAAGGCCTCGCTGAAGAGCGTGATGCTGGCGGCGCACCTGAAGGTGATGAGCCAGCTCACCGGTGAGGAAGCCCTTTTCACCGGAGTCGTCTGCGACGCGCGCCCCGAGGTGCTCGGCGCCGACCGGGTGCTCGGCATGTACCTCAACACCCTGCCGTTCGCCGTGGACCGCAGCGCGCGGACCTGGCGCGAGCTGGTCCAGCAGGTCTTCGCCCGCGAGGTCGAGCTCTGGCCGCACCGGCGTTTCCCCATGCCGGAGATCCAGCGGGACGCGGCCGGCGGCCGGCGCCTGCTGGACGTCATGTTCAACTACCAGGACTTCCGGCAGATGGACGCCACCCTCGTGGACGACCGGGCGGGCCTGGACGACAGCCCGACCGAGTTCCCGCTCACGGTCTCGTCCCGTGCCGGACACGTCATCCTGACCGCCGACCCGCGCATGCTCAGCCGCGCCCACGCCGAGCGGCTCGTGGGCATGTACCGCGCCGTCCTTGAGGCCATGGCCGCCGACGCCGACGGCGACGCACAGGCGGTGTACCTGCCCGGCGACGAACGGGAACTGCTGCTCTCCGCTGCGGGGCCGGTG
>NZ_LIQZ01000460.1 GCF_001418655.1 Streptomyces phaeochromogenes
TCCTGGGGGGACTGGGGGGTTGGGCTCGATGGGAGTGCGGCTCATGGTGGTCGACGACCACCGACTGCTCGCCGAGGCGTTGGCCTCGGCCTTGAAGCTGCGCGGGCACCGCGTGCTGGCCGCGGCGGCGCCTGCGGCGGGAGCGGCGGAGCTGGTGATCACAAGGGCGCCGGAGGTGTGCCTGATCGGCACGGCGACGCCCGCCGAACCGGGCATATTCGACCCGGTGGTGAGGATCAAGCGGGAGCGTCCGCAGGTCGCGGTGCTGGTCCTCGGACCGGTGCCCAACCCGCGCGGAATCGCCGCGGCGTTCGCCGCCGGGGCGTCCGGTTACGTACGGCACGACGAGCGGATAGAGGGTGTCGAGCGGGCCATCATGAAGGCCCGGGCGGGGGAGGCGGCCGTGGCGCCGCAGCTTCTGCAGGGCGCCTTCAGTGAACTCCTCAACCCGGCCGCGCAGCCCGACGACGAGGGCCAGCGGCTTCTCCAGATGCTGACGCCGAGAGAGGTCGAGGTACTGGTGAGGGTGGCCGACGGCGAGGACACCCGGCTCATCGCGGCCGGCATGGGCATAGCGCCGAGCACCGCGCGGACCCACGTCCAGCGCGTACTGATGAAGCTGGGCGTCGGCTCCCGGCTGGAGGCGGCGGCGCTCGCCGCCCGTACGGGGCTGCTGGACCGCGCGGGGCCGATTCCGCACCCGGTGTCGGACGCGGGGTCCGAGGTCTAGGCCTGGTCCTGGTCCCGGTACACGTGTGGGGGCCGGAGTCGCGTGGTGCGGCTCCGGCCCCGTACGCGCGCCCGCCGTGCCCGGCGGTTATTCGGCGGGTCGTTCGGTGTTCTGGTCCAGGTCCGGTGTGGGCGGAGCCACCGGGCGCAGCCACAGCCAGGCCAGGAAGAACAGGCCGAGCGCGAGCATGCCGAGGCCCGTCCAGAGGTTGATGTTGACGTCCTGGGCCTTGGCGATGTCGGCGTCGGACTCGGTGATGCCGGCGATCGTGACGATGATCCCGTAGACGACGAACAGGCCGCCGATGATGCGGCGGATGTCGAACAGGCGGGCCGCGGTGGCGGACTTGCCCTGCAGTTCGGTGACTTCGCGCTGGAGGTCGCGGTCGGAATAGCCAGAGTGCTCGGACATGGGTGATCAGGCCTCCGGTCGTCAGAAGGAGAAGGGGATGTAGCAGGCGGCGGCCAGGATGATCGCGCCCCAGCCGAGCAGGGCCGGCTTGCGGTACCAGGCGTCGTCGCCCTTGGCCGGCGGCTCCTCCATGCCGGGCGAGGTGGTCCCGTACACCAGGCCCTGGAGTTCCTCCGCGGGCTTCGGCGCGGTGAAGAGCGAGACGGCGAACATGACCACCGCGCCGGCCACGAACCCGGCGATCGCGGAGACGAAGTTGGCGCCCTGGTCGGAGGGGATGCCGATGATGTCCTGCTTGTAGAGGACGAAGTAGTTGATCATCGCGGCCGTGGTGCCCGCGAGCAGGCCCCAGAAGCCGGACTTCATGGACGCGCGCTTCCAGAACATGCCGATGATGAAGACGACGAACATCGGCACGTTGAAGAAGGAGAACAGCGTCTGGAGGTAGCTCATGATGTTCGAGAAGGAGGAGGCGAGGAACGCCGTCCCGATCGACGCCATGACGCCGACCGCCGTGATGAGACGCCCGAAGCGCACGTAGTACGTGTCCTCCTCGTCGCGCTTCACGTACTTCTGCCAGATGTCCGTGGTGAAGACGGTGTTGAAGGACGAGATGTTGGCCGCCATGCCCGCCATGAACGCCGCCAGCAGACCGGTCACCGCGATGCCGAGGACGCCGTTGGGCAGCAGGTCCTCCATCAGGTACGGGATCGCGTCGTTGTACTGGAGGTCGGACCCGGAGGTTCCGATCTTCGGTACGAGCACGGCCGCGACGAGCCCAGGGATCATCACCAGGAACACGATGAAGATCTTCGGGAACGCGGCGATGAGCGGGGTGCGCTGGGCCGCGGAGAGGTTCTTGGCGGAGAGCGCGCGCTGTACCTCGGCGAAGTTCGTCGTCCAGTAGCCGAAGGACAGCACGAAGCCGAGGCCCAGAACGATGGTGAGCCAGTTGGCGCCGAGCGGGTTGTCGCTGCCGATGCCGGTGCCGCCCCACGCGGTGGTGAAGTCGGCGCCGTGGGACGCGGTCAGGGAGTCGGTCAGACCGTCCCAGCCGCCGACCTTCTTCAGCCCGAGCACCGAGAGCGGGATCAGCGCGGCGAGGATCACGAAGAACTGCAGCACCTCGTTGTAGATCGCGGACGACAGCCCGCCGAGGGTGATGTAGCCGAGCACGAAGAAGCCCGCGACGACGATCGACACCCACTGCGGCCAGCCGAGCAGCGCCTCGACGACGATCGCGAGCGCGTAGAGGTTCACCCCGGCGATGAGGATCGCGGCGAACGCGAACAGGATCGAGCTGAGCAGATGCGCCCCCTTGTCGAAGCGCAGCAGCAGGAACTCGGGGACGGACCTGACCTTCGAGCCGTAGTAGAAGGGCATCATCACCAGGCCCAGGAAGACCATGGCGGGGATGGCGCCGATCCAGTACCAGTGCACGGTGTAGACGCCGTACTGGGCGCTGTTGGCGGCCATGCCGAGGATCTCGGTCGCGCCCAGGTTGGCGGCGATGAACGCCAGACCGGTCACCCAGGCGGGCAGCGAACGCCCGGACAGGAAGAAGTCGAGGCTGGTCTTCACCGAGCGGCGGGCCGCGAAGCCGATGCCGAGCACGACGACGAAGTAGATCGCCAGGATCGTGTAGTCGAGCCAGTTGGTGGGGAGCCGCAGCTCCGCCGCCAGGTGCACGGGCGATGTGGGGGCCGGATATGTGGGAGCTGGATATGTGGGGGTCTGCATTCAGCACTCACTTCACTGTGGTGTTCTTTGTTTGGTTGTGGTGATGACTGGCGTGGGGATTTGTGGTTTGATGTGTTTGGTTCTGTTGAATGCTTTGATCGGGTACGGATGGAGAGTCCGGCGTGAAGAAGACCTCGACCCGGCTGGCCGACGGTCGTGAGCTCATCTACTACGACTCGCGCGACGACACGGTGCGCGACGCGGTGGACAGGCGCCCGCTCGACCGGACGGTCACCACATCGGAGGTACGCCGCGACCCGCTGCTCGGCGACGCGGTGGCCATCGCCTCCCACCGGCAGGGGCGTACGTACCATCCGCCGGCCGACGAGTGCCCGCTCTGCCCCTCCGAGGGCGACCGGCTGAGCGAGATCCCGGACTCCTCGTACGACGTGGCGGTCTTCGAGAACCGCTTCCCGTCGCTGGCCGGGGACTCCGGTCGCTGCGAGGTGGTCTGCTTCACCTCGGACCACGACGCGTCCTTCGCCGATCTGACCGAGGAGCAGGCGGGTCTGGTCCTGGAGGCGTGGACCGACCGCACGGCCGAGCTGTCGCATCTCCCCTCCGTGGAGCAGGTGTTCTGTTTCGAGAACCGCGGCGCCGAGATCGGCGTGACGCTCGGACATCCGCACGGGCAGATCTACGCGTACCCCTTCACGACACCTCGAACGGCCCTGATGCTGCGGTCACTTGCGGCACACAAGGAGGGGACGGGCGGGGAGAACCTCTTCGACGCCGTCCTCGAGAGGGAACTGGCCGGCGAGCGGATCGTGCTGGAGACCGAGCACTGGGTGGCCTTCGTGCCGTACGCCGCGCACTGGCCGTACGAGGTGCACCTCTACCCGCGCCGCCGCGTGCCGGACCTGCTCGGGCTCGACGAGGAGGCACGCACAGAGTTCCCCAAGGTCTATCTGGAACTGTTGAGGCGCTTCGACCGGATCTTCGATGGGCGGGATGGAGGGGAAGAGGGTGCGGGTGAACCGCGGACGCCGTACATCTCGGCCTGGCACCAGGCGCCGTTCGGCACGCTGGAGGAGTTCGACGGTGTGGTGCGGGACGACTTCGCGCTCCACCTCGAGCTTTTCACCATCCGCCGCACTTCCGGCAAGCTGAAGTTCCTCGCGGGTTCCGAGTCCGGCATGAGTGTGTTCATCAACGACGTGCCGCCGGAGGCCGCGGCCCAGCGACTGCGAGAGGTAGCGAGTTCATGAGTGGGAAGTACCTGGTCACCGGCGGTGCGGGCTATGTGGGCAGCGTGGTCGCCCAGCATCTGCTGGAGGCGGGCCACGAGGTGACCGTCCTCGACAACCTCTCCACCGGCTTCCGCGAGGGCGTCCCGGCGGGCGCCGAGTTCATCGAGGGCGACATCCGCGACGCCGCCAAGTGGCTGGACTCCTCCTTCGACGCCGTGCTGCACTTCGCCGCGTTCTCGCAGGTCGGCGAGTCGGTCGTGAAGCCCGAGAAGTACTGGGACAACAACGTCGGTGGCACGATGGCCCTGCTGGCGGCCATGCGCTCGGCGGGCGTCCGCAAGCTGGTCTTCTCCTCCACGGCGGCGACCTACGGCGAGCCGGAGACCACCCCGATCGTCGAGTCCGCCCCGACGTCCCCGACCAACCCGTACGGCGCCTCCAAGCTCGCCGTCGACCACATGATCACCGGCGAGGCGGCGGCGCACGGACTGGCGGCGGTGTCGCTGCGCTACTTCAACGTGGCGGGCGCGTACGGCGCGAGCGGCGAGCGGCACGACCCCGAGTCGCACCTCATCCCGCTCGTCCTCCAGGTCGCCCAGGGCCGCCGCGACGCCATCTCGGTCTACGGCGACGACTACCCGACGCCGGACGGCACCTGCATCCGCGACTACATCCACGTCGCGGACCTGGCGGAGGCCCACCTGCTGGCCGTCGCCGCGGCGCAGCCGGGCGAGCACCTGATCTGCAACCTCGGCAACGGCAACGGCTTCTCGGTCCGCGAGGTCATCGAGACCGTCCGTCAGGTGACCGGACACCCGATCCCCGAGGTCGCGGCCCCGCGCCGCGCCGGCGACCCGGCGGTCCTCGTCGCCTCCGCGGCCACCGCCCGCGAGCGGCTCGGCTGGAACCCGTCCCGCGCGGATCTCGCGGGGATCGTCGCGGACGCGTGGGAGTTCGCCCAGAGCATCGCGCAGTCGCAGTCGTCGGCGCAGTCGAAGGAGAGCTAGTGGGGGCACAGCAGGCAGCAGAAGGTCAGGTAGGGGAAGGCTTCGAGGCGCTCTACGGGGCTGCCCCCGAGGGCGTCTGGGCGGCGCCCGGCCGGGTCAACCTGATCGGCGAGTACACGGACTTCAACGAGGGCTTCGTGATGCCGCTCGCGCTGCCGCACACCGCGGTGGCGGCGGTCTCGCGCCGCGACGACGGCGTACTCCGCCTCCACTCGGCCGACATCGAGGGCCCCGTCGTCGAACTGCACGTCGACGAGCTGGCGCCGCTGACGAACACGAGCTGGGCCGCCTATCCGGCGGGGGTCGTCTGGGTGCTGCGCGAGGCCGGCCACGCCGTCACCGGCGCGGACATCCACCTCGCCTCCACGGTCCCGACGGGCGCGGGCCTGTCGTCCTCGGCCGCGCTGGAGGTCGTCACGGCCCTGGCGCTGAACGACCTGTTCGACCTGGGCCTTACGGGTCCGGAGCTGGCCCGGGTCTCCCAGCGCGCGGAGAACGACTTCGTGGGCGTGCCCTGCGGAATCATGGACCAGACGGCGTCCGCCTGCTCCACCGAGGGCCACGCCCTCCACCTCGACTGCCGTGACCTGTCCATCCGCCAGGTCCCCTTCGACCTGCCCGCCCACGGGCTGCGGCTCCTCGTGGTCGACACCCGCGTGAAGCACGCGCTGGGCGACGGGGAGTACGCGGAGCGGCGGGAGGGCTGCGAGGAGGGGGCGCGGCTGCTCGGGGTCCCGTTCCTGCGGGACGTCCGGTACGAGGACCTGGAGGCGTCCCTCGCCCGTCTGTCGGACGAGCGGGTGCGTCGCTACGTACGCCATGTCGTGTCGGACGACCACCGGGTCGATGAGGTCATCGCCCTGCTGGACGCGGGGGATGTGCGTGGCATCGGTCCGATCCTCACTTCCGGGCATGCCTCCTTGCGGGACGATCTGCGGATCTCCTGCCCGGAGTTGGACCTGGTCGTTGCCACGGCGAACGAGGCGGGGGCGCTTGGCGCTCGCATGACCGGGGGTGGGTTCGGCGGTTCGGCGATCGTGCTGGTGGAGTCTTCGGACGCCGACACGGTCACCAAGGCGGTGGAGGAGGCCTTCGCGGCTGCGGGCTTCACGGCGCCGCGGGTGTTCCCTGCGGTGCCGTCCGAGGGCGCCCGCCGGGTGGTCTGACCTGGGGGTTTTCTCGCCCCCGCCGCCCCTTCCCTTCCCGTCCCTGGGGGCT
>NZ_LIQZ01000461.1 GCF_001418655.1 Streptomyces phaeochromogenes
GTCCCGTCGACGGGACGGTCCTACGGGGTGGAATGGCGCCCGGAACACAGCGAGATCACCGCGGATCGCGGCCGGCCATCGAGGACATGATGTGCCCGGCGATCAGTCTCGACGACGGGTGCCTCAGCACCAGATTCGCCCTCAGCTTGAGTCCTGTCGACGCGGCCAGGCGTTTACTCAGTTCCACCGACAGCAGCGAGTCGAATCCGATACTCCTGAAGTCCTGGTCGGGGTCGATGGTCTCACTGGACGGGTGTCCGAGCACGACGGCGACCTTCTCGAGGACGTGGCCGAGCACGAGTGCCTCCGCGTCAGCGTCGGGGAGAGCCGCGATCCGGTCCGCCAGGGGAACGAAGTGATCATCGTCCGCGGGGAGCTCCTTCGAGGGCACCTCCGCTTCCACCGCTGTGTGCGAGGAGTTCAGCCAGTAACGCCGCCGCTGGAAGGCGTACGTCGGCAGATCCACCCCTCCGACGCGCCCCGAACACGGCGTCCCAGTCCACGACGCCGCCCCGGACGTGCAGTTGGGCCAGAGAGCCGACCACGGCCTCGACCTCGCCCCGGCCCCGCCGCGAGGACGACAGGACCACCGCGTCGTCGACTTCCTCGACCATCTCCTGCACCGGGACGGTCAGAACGGGGTGCGGACTCATTTCGATGAACACCCGGAAACCGTCGTCGACCAATCGCCGGACGGAGGATTCGAAGAGAACCTTCTCACGCAGATTGTTGTACCAGTAGTCGCCGTTCAGCTCCGTGGTATCGATTGTTTCGCCGTACAGGGTCGAGTAGAAGGGCAGCGCCGACGCCTTCGGACGCACGTCGGACAGCTGTCCGATCACCTGGTCGCGGACGCGGGTCACCTGGTTCGAATGGGAGGCGTAGTCAACCGATATTCTCCGCGCTTGAGCGCCTTCGGCCTTCATCTTCTCGACGAATTCGTCGAGTGCGTCCGGTTCCCCGGAAACCACCACTGAGCGGGGTCCGTTGACAACGGCGACGCTCACCCGGTCGTTCCACGGAGCCAGATGTGCCGCCACGAAATCCGCGGACTCAGCGACCGACGCCATCCCGCCGTGACCGATCAGATCCACCAGAGCCTTGCTGCGGAGTGCCACTATTCTGGCGGCGTCGCGCAGCGACAGCGCACCGCATACGTGAGCGGCGGCCATCTCGCCCTGACTGTGTCCCACCACCGCGGCCGGTTCCACACCCCAGGACCTCCACAGGGCGGCCATGGACACCATCACCGAGAACAGCGCCGGCTGAACCACGTCCACCCGGTCCAGTGAGGGCGCACCCGCCACGCCGCGTACCACGTCGAGCAGCGACCAGTCGACCCACTCGGCCAACGCGGCCGCGCACTCGTCGAGGGTGCTGGCGAAGACCGGGAAGGTGTCGTACAACTGCCGCCCCATACCGACCCATTGCGAGCCCTGCCCGGGGAACATGAAGACAACGCCGCCGAGGTCCCCGGCAACACCGCGAACGACCCCGGCTGACTCCACGCCGTCGCTCAACGACGCCAATCCGCGTCGCAGCTCGTCCCGGCCACGGCCCAGCACGACCGCACGGTGGTCGAAGCCCGACCGGCTGGACACCAACGACCAACCGACGTCGGCGACATCCGCACCCGGTTCGGCATCGGCGAAATCGCGCAGCTTGCCCGCCTGCCGTTCCAAGGCCGCCGCGTCCTTGCCCGACACCACCCACGGCGTCAGCCCACCGGCGACGGCCGGGCCCGGACCGCGCTCGTCCGTCTGCTCCGGGGGCGGTTCCTCTTCCAGGATCACATGCGCGTTGGTGCCGCTGACTCCGAACGACGACACCCCGGCCCGCCTAGGCCCGTCCGCACTGGTCCACTCACGCCCCTCCACCAGGAGTTCGACCGTGCCGGAGGACCAGTCCACGTGCCGTGAGGGCTCCTGCACGTGCAGGGTCTTCGGCAGGAACCCCTGGCGCATGGCCATCACCGCCTTGATGAGCCCGGCGACCCCGGCGGCGGCCTGGGCATGGCCGATGTTCGACTTCATGGACCCCAGCCAGAGCGGCCTGCCCGCGGCCCGCTCCTGTCCGTAGGTCGCCAGCAGAGCACCTGCCTCGATGGGGTCCCCCAGCGCGGTTCCGGTGCCGTGGGCCTCGACCATGTCCACCTCGCGGGCCGCGACTCCCGCGTTCGCCAGTGCCTGCCGGATCACCTTCTCCTGAGCGAGGCCGTTGGGAGCGGTCAGCCCGTTGCTGGCTCCGTCCTGGTTCACCGCGGAACCGCGCACGACAGCCAGGACGGGGTGGCCGTTGCGTCGCGCGTCGGACAACCGCTCCAGCAACAGCATGCCCACCCCCTCGGCCCAGCCGGTCCCGTCGGCGGAGTCCGCGAAGGACTTGCACCTCCCGTCGGCCGACAGACCGCGCTGCCGGGAGAACTCCACGAAGATCGCGGGCGTCGACATCACCGACACCCCGCCGGCCAGCGCCAGCGAGCACTCCCCCGAACGCAGTGACTGGACCGCCAGGTGCATGGCAACCAGCGACGACGAACACGCCGTGTCCACCGACACCGCCGGCCCGGTCAGCCCCAGCTCGTACGCCAACCGGCCGGAGGCGACGCTCAGCGCGCTGCCGTGCAGCAGGTAGCCCTCCAACTCGTTCTTGCTCCCCTCGAGGAAGCGAGACCCGTACTCGGACGAGCTCACCCCGGCGAAGACCCCGATGTCGGCCCCGCGCACCCCGGCGGGAACGATGCCGGCCCGCTCGAAGAGCTCCCACGACGTCTCCAGCAGCAAACGCTGCTGCGGGTCGACCGCCAGCGCCTCACGCGGACTGATGCCGAAGAAGTCCGCGTCGAAATCGGCCACGTCCGTCAGGAACCCCCCGTGACGCACGTACGAGCGGCCGACGGCGTCGGGATCCGGGTCGTACAGGTCCCGCCACCCACGGTCCGCCGGGAACTCGTCCACGACGTCCACTCCGCCGCGGAGTACGTCCCACAGGTCCTCGGGCGAGGACACGCCTCCCGGGTAGCGACACGCCATGGCCACCACGGCGATCGGCTCGCCGCGGCCGGCTTTCAGGGCGTCGTTCTCCTGACGGAGGCGGTCGCGCTCCTCGATCAGCGTGCGGAGCGCCCGCTCGACCCGGTCCGCGCCGTCCACCGTACGGTCCACGGAGTCGCTCATGTCAGTTGCCCCTCTCGTCCAGCGCCAGGTCGACCAGTGCATCCAGGTCCATGGCCGCCAGTTCGTCCGCATCGGTGACCACGTCCGGGTCCTGACCGTCGGTGTTGGACCCGGGCCGGTCGGCACAGGCCAGTACGAGGTCCAGGACGCCCGCGCTCCGCAGCCTGTCGATCGGGATGTTCCGCAGTACCTCTCGGATCTCCGCGTCCTCGGCCGGGTCTGCGCCCGGTGCCGGACGCAGTTGGCCGAGGATGTGTTCGCCCAGCTCGCGCGGTGTCGGGTAGCTGAAGACGAGGGTGGACGGCAGGCGCAGGCCGGTCGAGGACGCCAGGCGGTTGCACAGTTCGACCGAGGTCAGCGAGTCGAAGCCGAGCTGCGTGAACGCCTGGTCGGCGTCGACGGCCACACCGGCCGGGTGTCCGAGGACGACGGCGACCTGCTCGCGGACCCAGTCCAGTACGACTGCTTCCGCCTCGCCCGCAGGCCGACCGGCCAAGCCGAGAGGGCCGCTGTTCCCGGCAGTCGTCGTCCGGTTCCGGCGTGGGCGGCCGTCGTGGACGAGGTCGCGCAGGAGGAGCGGCACCTCGTCGCCGGTCTTGTTCCGCAGCGCAGAGACGTCCACCCGAGCCGGGATGAGGACCGGCTTGTCGATCGCGCGCGCCGAGTCGAACAGGGCCAGTGCCTCGGGCGTCGGCATCTCGGCGATGCCCAGCCTCCGGACCCGCGCGAGGTCGGCCTCGTCCAGCTCCGCGGTCATGCCGCTGCGCTCTTCCCACCAGCCCCAGCACAGCGACGTTCCGACCAGGCCGGACGCCCTGCGCTGCGCCGCCAGACCGTCCAGGAACCCGTTCGCCGCGGCGTAGTTGGCCTGCCCTCCGGTGCCGAGCGTGCCCGAGAGGGCGGAGAACAGGATGAACGCCGTCAGGTTGTGCTCCCTGGTCAGCTCGTGCAGGTTGACCGCCCCGCCGGCTTTGGCGCGCAACACCCTGGCGAAGCTCTCCGCGGTCAGTGACTCGACGGCGCCGTCCGCCAGCACACCCGCCGCGTGCACCACCGCCGTCAGCGGGTACGCGGGGGGCATGTCCGCGAGCAGGTCCGCCACGACGGCCCGGTCCGCGACATCGCATTCCACGACCCGGACCACCGCGCCTTCCGCCGCCAGGTCCGCAACCAGTTCGGGAGCCCCATCGGCCGCCATGCCCCGACGGCTCGCCAGCACCAGACTCCGCACACCGTGTTCGGTGACGAGGTGCCTCGCCACCAGCGAACCCACTCCCCCGGTCCCGCCGGTGACCAGCACGGTCCCCCCACCGAAGCCGTCGCCCATGTCGAGGACCAGCTTCCCGATGTGACGGCCTTGGCTCATCTCGCGGAACGCCTTCCGCGCGTCGCGGATGTTCCGGACGGAGATCGGGTTCGGCCGCACCCGCCCGTCGGCGAACAACTCCATGACGGCGAGGAACATCTCGTGGATCGCATCCGGACCCGCCTCGTAGAGGTCGAACGCCCGGTAGTCGACCCCAGGATGATCGGCTGCCACCTGCTCGGGGTCGCGGATGTCCGTCTTCCCCATCTCAATGAAACTGCCGCCCTCGGGGAGCAGTGCCAGCGAGGCGTCGACGAACTTGTGCGCGAGGGAGTTCAGGACGACATCCACACCGCGACCGCCCGAGGAGTCCAGGAACTTCTCCACGAACTCCAGATCCCGCGACGATGCCAGGTGCGCGTCGTCCAGTCCCAGACCACGCAGGGTGGGCCACTTGGCCGGGCTCGCGGTGCCGTAGATCTCGGCACCGGCGTGCTTCGCGAGCTGGACCGCGGCCATCCCGACACCGCCTGCCGCGGCGTGGATGAGTATCCGTTGCCCTTTCTCGAGCTTCTTCAGGTGGAAGAGCGCGTAGTAGGCGGTGAGGTAGGCGCCCGGCACGGACGCGGCCTCGGCGTAGCTCCACCCGCCGGGAATGGGCATGAGCATGCGGTGATCCGCGACGGCCACCCGGCCGAAGGCGCCGGAGAAGATCCCCATCACGCGGTCGCCCGGTGCGAGTCCGGTGACGTCGTCCGCGACCTCCAGCACGGTTCCGGCGCCCTCGCTGCCGATCCCGGCGTCGATGGCCGTCCTCGCCACCAGTCCCAGGGCGATCGTGACGTCCCGGAAGTTGAGCCCCGCGGCGTGCACGGAGATGCGCACCTGTCCGCTCGTGAGGGGCGCTTCCACCTCGGGGCAGGGAATCCATGTCAGGTTCTCCAGCGTCCCCTTGCGCAGGATGCCCAGCCGGTGAGCGCCGACCGCCGACGGCTCGATCCGGTTGCTCGCGGGGGAAGCCGCCGTCATGCGGGGGACGAGGAACGCGCCGCCCCGCAGGGCCAGTTGGTCCTCGCCCAGGCCGAGCGCCTCCGGGAGGCATGTCCAGGACGTCTCCTCGTCGTCGACGTCCACCAGCCGGAACCTGCCGGGGTGTTCCGTCTGGGCGGACCGGATCAGGCCCCACACGGACGCGCCGGGGAGGCTTTCGACGCTCTCCTCGCCGCCGATGGCGAGGGCCAGGCGCGTGAGCACCACGAGCGTGGATCCGGCGAGCCGCTCCTCGGCGAGGAACCGCTGGACCCAGCCCAGCACCCGCGTGTCCGCGCTGGCGACCACGGCCAGCAGATCGGGGTCGGTGACGACGAAGTCGTCCAGGCAGAGGACGATGTGCCCGGGTGCCTCCCCCTGGAGGACATCGTCCATGGAGTCGTGGACCCTGACCCTCTCGTCCCCCACCTCGGAGAGTCGAGCGGCCAGACCGTCCTTCGCGCCGAGGACGACCCACTGTCCACGGTGGGTTTCCCGCTCAACCTGCTGCACCGGTCGCCACGCCAGTTCGAACAGCGACTGCCCGTCCCCGCCGCGCGCCAGGTGCAGTTGCTGTGGGCTCGCCGGCCGGAACGTCAACGCCCCGATGTGGGCGATTTCCCGGCCGTGCTCGTCGGCGACCGTCACCGACACGGCGGCGTCGCCGGCCGGGGAGACCCGGATCCTCACGGTCGGGCCGCACTCCCCTGCCTGGTCCACTCCGGACCAGGAGAAGGGCATCCAGCCCCGGTCGCCGTCGATCTCGATGACACCACCGGCCACCACCGCGTGCAGCACGGAGTCCATCAGTGCCGGGTGCAGGACGAACCCGCCATCGCCCGAGCCGTCGGTGGGCATCGGCAGAGTGGCCGTCGCGAAGAGATCGTCACCGCGCTGCCACACTTCTCGCAGTCCGCGGAATGCGGGCCCGTAGTCGAAACCCGCGTCCGCGAAGGAATCGTAGAGACCGTCGATGTCGAGCTGCTTCGTTCCGGCCGGTGGCCACACGGCGAGTGATCGCGCGTCCTCGGTCCACGCGGCCGTCGGCGTGGTGCCCGGTGCCAGACTCCCCGTCGCGTGACGGGTCCAGCCACCGGCCGTTCGGTCATCGCCGCCGGGACGTGAGTACACGTCCAGGGAGCGGCGTCCCGTCTCGTCCACCGCACCGGCGACGACCCGCACCCGCACGTCGCCCGGGTCGGGAAGGAGCAGGGGGACTTCCAGGGAGAGTTCCTCCACTGCCTCGCACCCGACGAAGCCGCCCACCCACAGCGCCAGGTCCAGGTAGGCCGTCGCCGGTACGACGACCGTGCCGAACACGGTGTGGTCGGCAAGCCAGTCGTGGGTCCGCAGGGACCACAGGCCGGTGAAGACCACCTCGTCGGTGCCGGGGTGGTCCACCGCAGCGCCCAGCAACGGGTGCTCGGGAGTCAAAAGGCCGGCCGAGGCCACGTCCGCCGTGCCCGTCCCGGCCAGGAAGTTCAGCCAGTACCGCTGCCGCTGGAACGCGTACGTCGGAAGATCCACCCGCCGGCGCGCCCCGAGCAGGGCATTCCAGTCCACGGCCCCACCCCGGACATGCAGTTGGGCCAGCGAGCCGATCAGCGCCTCCACCGCCCCGCGGTTCCGCCGCGACGACGACAGGACCACCGCGTCGTCCACGCCTTCGCCGGCGAAGGCCTC
>NZ_LIQZ01000462.1 GCF_001418655.1 Streptomyces phaeochromogenes
GTGGAGCGGGCCGGGGCGGACGCCGCCGTCGTGTGCTGGGACGATCCCGACGTCAAGTGGGACGGCTTCGACCTCGCCGTCATCCGCTCCACCTGGGACTACAGCTGGCGGGCCGCCGAGTTCGTGGCGTGGGCCGAGCGGTGCGGGGCGCTGACGGCACTGGCGAACCCCGCGGCCGTCGTCCGCTGGAACACCGACAAGCGGTATCTCGGCGACCTCGCAGCGGCCGGGGTGCCCGTCGTCGACACCCGGTACCTCGCTCCCGGCGACCCGGCCGACCTGCCCGCCGACCGCGAGTACGTCGTCAAGCCCACCTCGGGGGCGGGCGCCCGGAACGCCGCCCGCTATACGCCCGAGGACCACGACAGGGCCGTACGGCATCTGGAGTGGATGCACGCGGAAGGGCTGACCGCGATGGTGCAGCCGTACATGCGGAGCATCGACACGGCGGGTGAACGGGCCCTGCTGTTCTACGGCGGGCGCTTCCTGCACGCCGTCCGCAAGGGCGCCGTCCTGGAACCCGGCACCGCGTACGACGCGGACAAGGTCCCGCACCCGAACCTGCGGCCGTGGGAGCCGACCTCCGCGGAACTCGCCGTGGCGGAACGGGCGTTGGCCGCCGTGCCGGACGCTCCCGAACTGCTCTACGCCCGCGTGGACCTGGTGGACGGCGACGACGGGGCGCCCCGCGTCATGGAGCTGGAACTCGTCGAGCCCAACCTCTTCCTCTTCCTGCACGAGGCCTCGGTGCCGGTCGTCGCGGAGGCGATCGTCAAGGCCGCTACCCGCTGACGGGCCCACCGCTGTAGGCCAACGGCTGTGGGCCCACACCTGTAGGCCCACCGCTGCGGGTCTACGGCCGTTGGCCCACGGCTGTAGGCACGCGCCGTACGTCAGCCGCGTGCCCCCGTGACCGCCATCCTCTGCAGCAGCCCGTACGTGAACTCCGCCACGCAGTCGTGCGGTACGCCCGATGCGTCCGGTGCCGTGAACGCCAGCCCCCACCGTGTCGGCGCCGACCCCTCCAGCGGCCGGGCGGGTGCGAAGGCGCGGGCCGCCTCGTCGACCGTGCAGGACCAGGGAGTCAGGTCCTCCAGGGTGCGCAGCTCGGGGGAGGGGGCGCCCGGCGCGCGGACCAGCCACTCGTTCCAGGCCGCGCCGTTCGGGGCCACCAGGACCTCGAAGCGGAGGTCCGCCCAGAGGGGGACCGGCCACAGGAGTGCCTCGCAGGACAGGTCGCCGATCTGCCGGGGCGTGACCGACTCCGGTTCGCCGAGGATCGAGCGGTACCGGGAGACCGTTCCCCGGCCCCGCGGCACATGCCGCATCGCCTGCCAACGGCGGTTGGCCTCGCGCATGTCCGCGATCGAGACGCCCAGCGCGTGGCGGGCGTCCTCCACGAGGTCCGCGTTGTGGTCGGCCATGCGGCGCAGCAGGACCAGCTGGAAGTCGAGCGGGGTGAACGGGCCGGCGGGCCTATCGGGTCGCTTGGCGGGAGGCATGCGTCCCATCGTGGCGTACGTGTCCGGCGCGGTGCGCGTCGCCCGGGGTGCGGCCCGTCGGGAGGAAGAGCACCGAGTTCACGTACCGGACGTACCCCGGGCTCCGGAAGGCCAGCACCCGTCGCAGCAGGCCCTGGGAGACCACGTGCGAGGCGTGGGCCTGGTGGGACTCCAGGTCGAAGGAGGCGAGGGGGAGCCAGGTGTCGTCGGGCAGGACCCAGCCCTTGTAGCCGCGCTCGGTGAGGAACGACACGACGGGCCTGATGGGCTGGATGCGGGCCTCCAGTTCGATGAACAGGGCCGGGCGGTCACGGGTGAGGAGGGTGGTCGCGCCACGCAGTACCGCCAGTTCGTTGCCGTCCACGTCGATCTTGACGAAGCCGACGTCGTGGAGGTTCAGGCTGTCGAGGGTGAGACAGGGGACGTCCAGGGCGCGGGCGTGGATGTCCCGGCGGACGAGTGAGGAGACGCCCCGGTCGCCCTGGTCGCCGGACGGCAGCCACAGCCGGGCCGTGCCCCGGCGGTCGCTCGCGGCGGCCCGGACCACCCGGACGTTCCCGGGCGTCGCGGTGGTCAGCAGCCGGGCCAGATGCGGGACGGGCTCGACCGTCACCACGCGGTGCGCCCGCTGCGACAGACGGCGCGTCCAGGGGCCGTACCAGCCGCCGACGTCCACCGCCGTGCCGCAGCCGGGCGGGCAGAGATCGCCGAGCCGGGCCAGTTCGGGCTCGAAGCGCGGATAGACGAACCGGGCGGCGGCGGCGACCAGCCGCACCGGCACGAAAGGGGCCAGACGGGCTGCCAGGGTCATGAGGTCAACATCCGTTTCAGCAGGCGTTCGTGTTCGTCGTCCGTCACCTGTTCGCCGGAGGACGGGAGGAGCTGCGGGATGCCGTCCACGATCGGATAGCGGCGGCGCAGACGCGGGTTGTAGAGAGCGTCCTCAGTACTCTCCGGACCCTCCGTCTCCTTTTCGAGGAGATGCAGCGGCCCCTTGTCCAGCGGGCACGCCAGTATCTTCAGCAACGGGTCGTCGGGGTTCATCAGTGGTCAACTCCCTTGTGTGGGGCGGGGGTTGGGGCTCTTCCGGTGGATCGTGCTGTGGTGCCGGACCGGGCTGCGCCGGCGGGTCGTGCTTGGGCATCGCCAGGAGTACGGAGACCGCCAGCGCCGTACCGCCGATGCGCAGCGCCAGCCGCAGCGGGTCCTCGGGCAGTGCCTCGCCGAACGCGAGCGTGCCGAGCACCGCGGTGAACAGGCAGGTCACCGTCGTGCAGACCGGCACGATCAGCGAGGCCCGGCAGCGCTGCAGTGCCGCCTGCGACATCACCAGGCCGAACGCGCCGGTGAACAGCAGGAGATAGGGGTACGGGGAGCTGAGCAGATCAACCACCGCACCGCCGAGGCCGCTTGAGGTGAGGTAGCTCGACACTCCCTTGATGGCCAGCGAGCTGACCCCGTACAACAGGCCCACCGCCACGCCGTATTCGACGCCCGTGGTCGGCATGCGGTGCCGGTGGCGGGCGCGGCGCTCGGCGGACGCGTACAGCCAGACGCCCATCGCGAGCGACGGTACGCAGACGAGCAGGATCAGCGGGGCGGGAGCGCTGCGGCTGACGGTGTCGGAGCCCTCCTTGAGGGACAGGACGACCATGAGCAGCGCGACGAGGATCGCCCCGATGGCGTACCGCTCGCGGCCCGAGGTCTCCTCGCCGAGCAGCACCGAGGAGAGCAGGACGAGGATCACCAGGCCGGAGACGAAGATGCCCTGCGCGGCGGCGATCGGCAGCGTGCGGTAGACGACGAGCTGCGCGCCGAAGCCGGACGCCAGGGCGAGGGAGCCGCCGATCCACAGCGGACTGCCGAGGACCAGCCGCAACAGCCGGGCGGGCTGCCGGACGGTCACCTGGGGCATCGCCGCCAACGCCCGTTTCTCCAGCACGAATCCGGTGCTGTAGAGCACGTTCGCCAGCAGTGCCGCGGCCACCCCCCACCACATGGTCTACGTCCTTCGCGCGTGCAGGAGCAGGATCGAGGACACCGACGGCACGGCACACGCCAGCCGGTCCAGGGGGCGCATCGGCCGGGGCACGCCGTGGAAGGGCGCACCCTTCAGCCGTACGACCTCGAAGCCAGACGCGGTCACGAACTCCCGCAGCGCACGGGCCGTGTAGAGCCGCAGATGGCCCACGACCTCCTTGCCGGGGCGGCCGTGGATGGCGCGCAGGCTCACCTCGGAGAAGACGGGCTGGACACCGGCGAGCAGCAGGGCACGGTTGTACCAGGCGGCCAAGTTCGGTGTGGAGAGCATGAGATGGCCTCCCGGGCGGAGGATCCGGTGGATCTCGTCGAGCGCCGCGTCCGGGTCCACGAGGTGCTCGACGACCTCGCTGAACAGGACGGCGTCGGCGGAGGCGGACCTGAACGGCAGCCCGCCGTCGGTGAGTTCGCCGCGCACCGCGTACGGCAGGTGGGCGTGGGCGCGTCTGAGGGCGTCCTGGGACCAGTCGACGCCGACGATGCGATGGCCGGCCAGCAGCGGCGCCGCCGTCGCGGCGGCGGAGCCGTCGCCGCAGCCGATGTCGAGGACCGTCCGCGCACCGGACGTGGCCGGGCCGAGCGCGGCGGCCAGCATCCGCGCCTGGCGCAGACTGCGGGGCGCGCCGGAGGCGACCGGCACGGCCGGGTCCTCGTAGAAGTCCCGCAGCCCGTGCGGGGGTTGGCCGCCGGACGGCCGGCGGGGCGGAGCCGTGGTCATGGGGCACTCTCCGTGGCGTGTTCCGTGGCGTGCAGGTAGTGCTCGAAGAGGTCGCGGAGATGGGAGCCGTCGCCGTGGCTGAGCAGCCTGCGGGACCAGCGGAACGCCACGTGCAGCCGGCCCGCCGTGGACGCGGTTGTGACTGTCAGCCCGCGCGGCATCCGGGCCGGCGCCGAGAACCACACCGCGTGCGCCCGCCCCGCCCCCTCGCCGAAGTCGAGGGCGTACGGAATGCGGCCGATGTTGCTCAGCAGCGTGGTCGACGTCCAGGGCCCGGCGGCCCTCCGCAGCCCCCGGGTGAACGCGGCCCGCCACGCCACCGGGACCACGGGAGCCGTCAACAGGGCTGCCCCGTGACCGAGTTGGGGCCGCGGCAGCGCCTTGAGCGCACGGGTGCGGTCCGCCGTGCGCCGCAGCAGGCCCGCCATGTCCGAGGCGTCCAACTCTCCGGGCGCGAAGGGGACTTCGACGAGCCGCGTGCCGTTGCCGATCGGCATGTCCGTGTCGCGCGTGCGGTCGTCCACCGGCATCGTGATCCGCAACGGGCGAGGCCGGGCGCCGTGTTCACGGTTCCAGTGGGTGATCATCAGGGCGGTGGCCACCATGAGCTGGTCGTTCACGGTGTACGGGGAACCCTTGGGCCGGCGCGGGACGCCGAACTCGGCGACGAGCATGCCGTTGCCGGGCGAGGGCTCGGGAGCACCGTGCGCCACCCGCGCGGGCGGGGCCCAGCTGGAGGGCGCGTCGACCGGGCTCGGCGCCTCGGCCGTCGTACGGGTCGGGGGCGCCGCCGGGGAGTTGTCCCGGCCGCCGTACAGCTCGGCGGCGGTGGCGAGGACCCGCAGACAGGCCGGGCCGTCGAGGGCGGTGTGGTTGATCGTGACGAAGAGGACCGTGTCGTCGGCCTCCGGATCGATGACGACCTCGAGGCGGATCGGCGGCGACGCCGACAGCGGCGGGGCGTCCTGGAGCGCCCGGTCGCGGGCGTGCTTCAGGGCGTCCCGGTCCGGCGGCGGGAACAGCACGACCTCCACGTCCGCGTCCGGGGTGAGCTCCCACTCGTACCGCCGCCCGTACCAGGGGCGCCGGGCCTCGCGCATCAGGATGCGGGGGTGGCGGTGCAGGGCTCCGGTGAACGCGGCCCGCAGCCGGTCCGGGTCGAGACGGCCCGGCAGATGCACCTCGATGTGGACGGTCTCCGGCTCCTCCTCCTGGAGGCAGTGCCTGGCGACCTCGTCCACGACGGGGAACGGGATCCGGGCGGGCGGCGTTACGGGGCCGTCCGTGCCGTCGCGTGCCGGGTGGTCCAGCGTGGTCATGTGTGTTCGCCTTCCCCCGTCTCCTCGGGTCGTGCCGGCCGCGGGTCATCGGCGCGGGCCGGCCTGGCGTCCTCGGGGTCCGCGGGCCTCGCCGCTCCGGGCCGTTCCGGCCTCGGCTCCTCCGGTGGTGTCGCCCTGAACTTCGGCTTCCGGAAGCCGAACCGGGTGGTGGGAGGGTCGGGCTCCGGCTGCGCGGACCCCGGCCCACGGGCGGAGATCGTCGGGCCGGACGCCACCCTGGGGGCGGGCGGGGCCTTGGTCTCTCCGGGCGCGGGCCCGGCTCCTTGCTCCGGTGCCGTGCCGGGGGTCGGGGACGCGCCCGGGGCCGTCGGTGCTCCGGACGACCCGTAGGACCCGGCTGTCCCGGCCGTCCCTGCCGCCTCTGCCGTCCCGGACACTCCGGGCATCCCGTGGTGTGCCTCGGGCGCCCGGGACGATTCGGACGCGCCAGGCCCCGCGCTCTCACCTCGCCGCCGCTGAGGCAGGGGCTCGGTCGGCGCCTCGGTGCCCGCCGCCGGTGGTGGCAGCGCGCTGGCCTTGGGGGCGCCGGGATACCCCGGAGCGGCGGGAGTGCCTGTGCCGGGAGGAGTGCCGGGAGCTCCGGGATGCCCGTGGGCGCCGGAAGCCCCGAAGGCCTGACCTCCGCCGGGGCCGCCAGGACCCCGAGCCCCGTACGACGCCTCCCCGACCGAGACCAACCCCGCGAACAGCGCGATCAGCGCCAGAAGTTGGGCCGTGGGTCCGAATGCCCCCGCGCCCTCGGAGACCGGCTCCCCGGCACCGGTCGCGGCGGTGATCCCGGCCCCCGCGAGGGCGAGGAACGCGATGGGCACCAGCAGGGCGTGCCGCCGCCAGGCGAGCAGTGCCAGCAGAGGCACCAGCAGCGCGAAGAACCCGGCGATCACGATCCCGACCAGCGTGAGCACGACCGTGCCCAGGATCAGACCGGGCGGCGGCGGCACCGGCGAGGGCTCGTCCGTGTTGGGCGAGTTCCGCCGGTAGAGCACGAGCCCCGCGAGGAGGAGCACCGCGACACCGCCGCCGATCAGCCCGGCCTCGTACAGCGTCGACGGCTCGTACGAGAGCTCGACCGTGCCGCCCGCGCCCGCCGGGACCCGCCAGCCCTGCTGCCAGCCGTCGAGCCGCACCGGGTCGAGCTTCTTGCCGTTCAGCGTGGCCTTCCAGCCGTCGTTGAAGTTCTCGTACGTCGTCAGGTACGAGGCCGCGCCCGAGCCGACGGACACCTCGCGGCGGTCGCCGAGCCAGTCCCGGATGCCGAGTTCACGGTTGAGCGCGGTGGGTGTGGTGACCGTGCCGCGCGTCAGCGTGACGTCGGTGACGGCGAGCGGTCCCGCGTCGCCGGCCTCGACCCGGTGCGAGCCCGAACCGAGGGACAACTCGGGGTCCGCACGCCCCTCCTGGCAGAGCGTCAGCTCGATGGGCCGCCGCTCGACGAGGTCCTGCACCGTGCCCTTCGCGCTGGTCTCGTACAGCTCGTCGTCGACGGCGAGCGTCGGACCCTCTCCGCAGGGGACGTCGAAGGTGCGGGTGCTGCGGGGCTGCGGGGTGCGGTACTGGTCCAGGGCCGGGACGTACGCCTCGGTGAGACCGACCGGCAGTTGCAGGTCCTCGTCCGCGAGCGGGTTGTGGACCGTCATCGGGGCCGTCTCGGTGATGGTGATGTCGAGCCGGTCCGTGGTGATCGGATCGAAGCGGACGACACCGTTCTCGTCGACGCCCGCGATCGTCGAACCGTCCGGCGAGCTGATGTTGACCTCCGTCGGCCGGGTGGAGAGTCCGCCCGCCGGAGCCAGCACGATCTCGCCCACGGCCTGCTTGTCCGGCCAGCGAAGATGGATGGTCGGGTTGTCCCCGGCTATCCAGGCCGTGGACAGATTGCCGTCGGTGAGGTTGCGCGGCGAGAGCCCGGTGCCGAGCAGGGCCGTCGAGTCGGCGGTCGCCGTGATCCGGTTCCGCTGCTCGGGCGCGACCTTGTAGAGCAGCTCGTCGAGCTCGTCGCTCGGCACGGGGACCGCGCTCGCCTTCACCTCGTACGTGCCCGCCGACTCCGAGGTCCAGCGGCGGTGCAGCCCCGCCTCCGTGCCCGTGGGCGAGAAGCCGCCCGGGTCGGTGGCGCGGTGCAGCGAGACGACCTCGGCGGCGGCGTCGGTGCGCTCGGCGTCCGTCGGGAGCCGCAGCATGCGGGTCACCTGGACGTCGGGAATGGTGATCTCGGAGAAGCCCGCACCGGACAGGTCGGAGCGCCGGGCCGCCGAGTCGACGATGGTGACCTTCAGCCAACTCGTCGCCCCTTCAGGGGCCTTGATGCGCTGACGCATGCCGTTGGCCTGGAGGGTGCTCGTTTCGGAGCCGCGCTCCGTCTCCACGCGTACCCGGGTCGGCGCCGAGCGCACACTGTCCTGCGGCAGCGGGGTGACCCGGATCGAGTCGGGGATCTCCGTCTCGTCCGTGAAGCCGATCCGCAGCCACTGCCCGTCCGCCGAACCCGCCGCGCCCTCGGCCCAGGCGGTGTTCGGGTTGCCGTCGAAGGCGTTCACCGGGTCGTACTGCGGAAGATAGAACATCCAGTTGCCGCTCGACGACGCGGAAACCGAGCGCGCGCCGCGCAGTTCGGCCACCGTCTGGTGCCCGATGCCCTCGGTCGGCAGGATCTGGTGCGGCTTCTCCCCGGCGTTCTGGAAGCTGTCGGAGTGATTGCGTTCGTTACGGGTGTACGTGTACGAGGTGTTGGCGTTGACCAGGCCGAACCGGGTGTCGGCGCGCCGCAGTCCGTCGCCCACCACCTGCAACTCGGGGGCGCCGAGGCCGGGATGGTTGTCGCCGGTCAGCACGGCGGCGCGGTCGCGCATGGTCGGGTCGGCGGACAGCGGCAGCAGCGCCTCGGGCCCGCCGGAGACGACGGCCGTGTCGGCGACCGCCTTCAGCCCGGCCTGCCCGGGCCGCGGCACGTCCGCGCTCGCCGGCTCGTAGATCTCGACGGCCCGCTGCCGCGGGTACAACCCCTCTATCTGCACGGGGGTGTTCTCCGCGATGCGCCCGCCCGTCATCACCGGACCGAGGCCGGTCACCCGCCGGTAGCCCGACTCCTCCAGGGTGCGCTTGACGGTCGTGGTCGGTACGTAGCCGAGCTGGTCGGGGTCGAGATCGTTGCGTACGACGACGTAGTAGAGGCCGGCCCGGCTCAAGTAGTCGGCCAGGCCCGGGACTTCGCCGCCCGTCAGCAGGGACTGCTCGACCGCGTCCATCGCGCGCCGGTTGCCCGCGGTGCCGAACGGCACGTAGTCCCGCTGGGCCCAGCGGGA
>NZ_LIQZ01000463.1 GCF_001418655.1 Streptomyces phaeochromogenes
GCTTGAGGTAGTGCGCCGGGGTGGGATTCGCGGCGGCTGGGGCGTGGGAAGCGTGGTCTGGCGCGTACTGCTCCTCTAGGAGCCCTGGACAGGCATCCGCTTAGGGGGACCTCGGCCGGGTGTCCGATCCACGGGAAGCATGACCGGGCGTCCACTGAGAGAGGCTCAGGCTCAGCACCCGCTCCAGGAAAACGCAGGCTGGCGCCCTCATCGGGAAGCCCGGGGTACTGCGCCCACTTCACGAAGCCTCGCCTGCGTGCCCTCTCCAGGAGGCCTGAGCTCAGCACCCACTCCGGGAAGCCCACAGGCTCCGCGTCCGCTCCTCAGAATCACAGCCTGGCGCCCACCCCCTGAAGCCCGCGGTACAGCGCCAACTCCACGAAACCTCACCCGCGCACCCCCTCCAGGAGACCCGAGCCCAGCACCCACCCTGGAGGCGCACACCTCAACGCCCACTCCACGAAACCGCAGGTGAGCGCCCTCCCAGCGAGGCGCGGACTCAGCGCCACTCCCTGACGCCCTCACCTGGAAGTCCAAGCCCGGCGGCCACTCCGTGGATCACGGCCAGGCGCCCGCTGCGGGAAGCCCGGGGCCGGTATCACTCCGCGAAGGTTCAGCTGGGCGTCTCCGTGAAGCCCGGGTTCAGCGCCGCTCTGCGAAGCTGCGGCCGGGTGCTCTCAGCGGGAAGGCCGGGGCCGGCGTTCGCTTCGCGGAATGTCGGTCGGCGGGCGCCGTCGCCGAGCGGCCCGGGTCCAGCGTCGCTTCGCGGAATCGCGGTCGGGCGTCTTCCTCACCGAGGCCCCGGTCCGTGCCCGCCAACGGCGGAACCTGGCACGCTTCCGACCCGGCGAATCCACGCCAATGTTCGCCCCCGGGAAGCAACGGGCAACGCCCATCAGAACGCTCGCTCCGGGCGGCCATTGACCGAGGGGCGGCGGAGCGAGTGGCCCCACAACGTGTCGTAATCGCGTGGTGAAACGGCGATTGGCGGCCGGGTCCACGTGCTCTGTGGACCCGGCCGCCAATCGATACGGTGGGCGATACTGGGATCGAACCAGTGACCTCTTCGGTGTGAACGAAGCGCTCTCCCGCTGAGCTAATCGCCCGGGCGCACGGAGAAGATTACCCCATGTCAGGGGGTGCCTCCGACCGCCTCTGAAGGATGCGGAGGGCTGCTACTCCTTGATCTTCCACGGCATCTCGAAGCCGAACTTCCAGACGTAGATCCCGACCAGCACCGCGATGATCACCAGCCCGACGGACGTCAGGATGATGTTGCGGCGCCGCACCTTGGGATCGAGCGCTTTCTGTGTCGCCTCGGTGACCTTGCGCTTCGTCCAGCGGAGCACCAGCTGGGCCCAGACGAACTCGGTCGCCCAGATCGCCATGCCGCCGAAGATCACCAGCCACCCCGGTCCGGGCAGCGGCAGCATGATCACCCCGGCCACGACGACCGCGAGGCCCACGATGAACACGCCCACCTGCCAGCTCAGGTGCAGCGCCCGTCGTGCCTTGATGAATTCCGGCGCACGGGATCCGAGCGCCGGCTCGCTCTTCGTTCCTTCGGCCGCCGCGACGGCCTCCCCCGTTTCGTCACTCCCCGTATTCATACGGCCAAACCCTACCCGACGGAAACCGGTCACCGGAATGGTGGTACTCCGCGAACGAGCACTCGGCCGGATGAGGTACCTAAAGACACGCAAAACACTCAGAGGGGTTTACAACGGCACCGTAGGTGGCATGTCGATTTCGCCGACGTGCGAATCCCCGAGCGCACACTGAGCGAAAGGCCCTGGCGCTTATGAACACCACGGTCAGCTGCGAGCTGCACCTGCGCCTCGTTGTGTCGAGCGAGTCCTCACTGCCTGTTCCCGCAGGACTGCGGTATGACACGGCCGATCCCTACGCCGTGCACGCCACCTTCCACACCGGAGCCGAAGAGACCGTCGAGTGGGTGTTCGCCCGCGACCTTCTGGCCGAGGGCCTGCACCGGCCCACCGGCACCGGCGACGTCCGCGTCTGGCCGTCGCGCAGCCACGGTCAGGGCGTCGTGTGCATCGCCCTGAGCTCTCCGGAGGGAGAGGCCCTGCTCGAGGCCCCGGCGAGGGCCCTGGAGTCGTTCCTGAAGCGAACAGACGCCGCCGTGCCCCCTGGCACGGAACACCGGCACTTCGATCTCGACACGGAGCTCTCGCACATCCTGGCCGAAAGCTAGGACGAGACTCCGCACCAAGCCGCCCGGCGCCGTCCACTCGGGGAGACGGCTCGGGCTCAGACAACTGCATATGGCGCATGCACAGGCGCCGCCACCATGGATGTTCATGGTGGCGGCGCCTGTGCATGCGCCCGCGCATACGCCTGCGGCGGTCCCCCGCGAATGTCGCCCGCCCACACCCAAGAGCTGTCCGCCGAGCCCGAGCCCGTCCCCCGGGCCCGTAAGCGACTAGCATCGGCCAGCATCGACGGGCGGCTGCCCGACCCCCAGGCCAGGGAGCGAAATGTGCTGATCACCCACGACACCCGGTGCGCCCTCGACGCCGTGGTAGATCTGGTGAACACCGCACCGGAGGACGACACGGCGGACGGGCTCGCGAACCTCCCAGCCCTGCACGATTTCGTACGAAACCACGACATCAGCGATGTCGGCACCCTGTCCGAGCTCGATCTGTCGGCGGTCCGCAAGATCCGCGGGCGTTTCGCCGGGATCTTCGCGGCCTCGGATCCCCGGGCCGCCGCCACGCTCATCAACGAGCTGGTCGCCGCCGCGGGCACCACTCCGCGCCTCACGGATCACGACGGCTACGACTGGCATGTGCACTACTTCGCACCGGGCGCGTCCGTCGCCGACCATCTCGCCGCCGACGGTGGCATGGCCCTGGCGTTCTTCGTAGTGGCCGGCGAACAGGAGCGGCTGCGCCGCTGTGAGGCACCGGACTGCAGGCGCGCCTTCGTCGACCTCTCCCGCAACCGGTCCCGCCGCTACTGCGACAGCCGCACCTGCGGAAACCGTCTGCATGTGGCCGCCTACCGGGCGCGTCGCAAGGAGGCGGCGGGCTGACGGAGTCCTCGGCGGGTGGCGCCAGGGACTCCGCGTACGGCTCAGAGCAGCAGCAGATCGTGCAGCGAAGCCATGAGCAGCAGACAGCCGATCACCGCAAGGAAGATCATCAGCGGTGGCTGAGAAAGCGCGAAGAGACAACCCCGCGGCTCCTCGGAAGGAGCAGCGGTGTCGCTCTGTGTTGTGTCCAGCATCTCGCGGCGATGATGACGCAGCGGACTGGCCCTACGCGATCAACACGCCCGGATTATGGGGGAGTTAGCCGAAATCCGTGACACAGCGGTCCACGATCTGGGATAGGTGCCTGCCCAACGCGAGCAATCGCGAGCACTCACTGCATCGCCCGCATCACTGTGTCGTTTCAGAGCGTCATACGCCGTGCCGCGTCATACGCCGTGCCGCTTCATATGCCGTGCTTCTTCAGGATGGCCTCGATGTCGCTGAAGTCCTCCCCCTGCTCGGCCTTGCGGGGCTTCGCGGCGGGGCGGGTCGCCTGGCGGGTGGCCGGTGCCGCGCCGAGCGAGGGCGCCGAGGCCGCGGGAGCCACCGCCTCGCGCTGTGCGGCCCGGGCGGCCTTGCGTTCCTTGCGTGTCCCGCCGGTGCGCCGCTCCACGGCTCGCGAGGTCATGAACAGCAGCCAGGCCCCGCCGAGCACTCCGAAGCCCGCCCAGGCCATCGGGCTGAAGGCGGTCTCCGCCGCCCATTCGACGGCCCCGGTCATCACCAGACCGAGGGGGACCAGCGAGTACGCGGTGAGGCGGACCGCCATGAGGAAACGCTTGCGGTACGCGGTGACCGCGGCGATGCCCAGGCCGGCCGCGGCGACAGCGGAACAGACGGTCTCGGCAATCATCCGGTCCTCCAGACATGGCTGGGGCGAGCAGGGTCAGATTCGTCCCTTCCATCCTGCACCGCCCGCTGCCCGGTATGCCATGGTCCGGGCAGACCTCAGGGACATCTCCGGGTCGGGTCCTCCTCAGGGCCCGGTCCCCGTACGCGATCAGGAGTGGTTCGGGGTTCGCTCAGGGGCGAAGGGTCACGGTGACAGTAGGTCCCCGTGGCGGAAGGTCCCGGTTGGGCCGCGGAAGCCTCGGCTGGGAGACTGGGACCCATGAGCGACTCCTCCCCCGCACGCCCCGCCGCCCCCGTCCTGGACGTCTGGTGCGAGCTGCAGTGCCCGGACTGCCGTAGCGCCCTCGACGACCTGCGCGCGCTGCGCGCCCGCTACGGCGACCGGCTGGAGCTGCGGCTGCGGCACTTCCCGCTGGAGAAGCACAAGCACGCCTTCGCCGCCGCCCAGGCCGCCGAGGAGGCCGCGGAACAGGGGCAGGCCTGGCCGTACGTCGAGGCGGTGCTCGGGCGCGTACAGGAGCTGGACCGTAAGGGAGAACCCTTCCTGGTCGAGGTGGCCGGGGAACTCGGCCTGGACGCCGAGGAGTTCGACACCGCCCTCATCGACGGCCGGCACATCCTGATCGTCGACGCCGACCAGGCCGAGGGCAAGGCCATCGGCGTGACCGGCACCCCGACGTACGTCATCGACGGCGAGCGGCTCGACGGCGGCAAGAGCCAGGAGGGGCTGCGCGAGCGCGTCGAGGAGATCGTGGACCGGCTGCTGACCGAGCAGAAGGCCTGACCACCGCGCCCGCGCCCCCCTACAGGCACACGTACGGCTACAGCAGGTTCTTGTAGAAGTGGTAGGTCGTCGTCTCGTAGCCGAGTGACTCGTAGAGCCGCTCGGCCGGGGCGTTCCCGTCGAAGACGTTCAGGCGGATGCCGGGGCGTCCGGCGGCGACGGTCTGCGTCTCCGCCAGGAGCATCAGCGAACGGCCGTGGCCCCGGCCCCGATAGCGCTCGTCGGCCTCGACCTCGTAGACGAACGACCAGCCGTCGCGCGTGCCCAGCCACAGCACGCCGACCGGCGTCCCCTCGTGTTCCAGGACGCTGAAGTCCATGCCCGCGCTGCTGATCCCGTCCGGCAGCGAAGTGGCGTGGTCCCGCTCGGACTTGGCGCGGGCCTCGGCCTCGGGCACTCCGCGGGTGATCCAGTCCTTGACGTACTCCTCCTTCGCCCGCTCCTCCCACGGCCCGAACTCGGCCTCCGTCATGGGGCGTCCCTGGCTGCCGACGGGCAGCTCGGGCGGTGTGGCGCCGAGCCGCTTCTCCATGTGGCGGTTGCGCAGTACGTAGCCGAGGGCCGTGGTCAGCCGCAGTGCGGCCGTGGCCGTGGCGGGCACGGACGCCTCGATCCGCGTACAGCCCCAGCCGCGCGCCACCTCCTCCGCGGCGAGCGCGGCCACGGTGCCGCGGCCACGTCCGCGGTCCGGTTCGTCGATGCCCAGGTCATGGATCCGGGCGACGGACGGCCCGGAGAGGGAGTTCGCGGCGAGGTGTATCCCGCCGACGGGACGGCTGTTCACGCACACCGTGTAGTGCCGTGACAACGCCCCGTCGGCGTCGCGCTGAAGCGGCTCGGTCGGCCGCAGGGTCGTGGTCATCAGGGGTGTTGTACCCGTCCGCGAGGCCTACGTCATCCGGTTAAGTGCGCGGGTCCTGTCAGGGATCGAGGTCGTCGCCCGCCCGCTCGTCGAAGATCCGCATCGCCTTGGCCGTCACCGGGCCCGGCGCGCCCGGCAGTTCACGGCCGTCGGCCCGGTGCACGCCCTGCACATCGCGCAGCGACGAGGTCAGGAAGATCTCGTCGGCCCGCTCCAGGACGTCCAGCGGCAGGTCGGTCTCCCGGGCGCCCGTCCACTCGACGGTGAGGGCCCGGGTGATGCCGGCGAGGCAGCCGGAGGCCACCGGCGGGGTGTGGATCTCGCCGTCCAGGACGACGAAGACGTTCGAGCCCGTTCCCTCGCAGAGCTGCCCGACCGTGTTCGCGAACAGCGCCTCGGACGCGCCCTGTTCGCGCGCGCGGGCGAGGGCGACGACGTTCTCGGCGTACGAGGTCGTCTTGAGGCCCGTCAGCGTGCCGCGCTCGTTGCGGGTCCACGGCACGGTGATCACAGCGGTCGAGTCGGGACGCCGGGTGGCCTCGCCGAGGGCGACGACCAGGGTCGGTCCGTGCTCCCCGCGGTCGGAGCCGAGCGGGCCGTGGCCCCCGGTGTACGTGATCCGCAGTCGGCCGAGCGGCATCGGGTTGGCCTCCAGGACGGCCGCGCAGGCCCGGCGCACCTCGTCGTGGTCGGGCTCGGGCAGCCCGAGGCCGAGCGCCGAGCGCGACAGCCGGTCGAGGTGGCGGGTGAGCGCGAACGGACGGCCGTCCACCGCCTTCGCGGTCTCGAAGACGCCGTCGCCCACGGTCAGCCCGTGGTCGAAGACGGAGACACGGGCCGACTCGCTGTCCTGCAGCCGGCCGTCGAGCCAGAGCTTCACCTGTGGGTCCCTTCACTTGCGTCGTACGCCCCTGGGTACACCCCCGACGCTACAGCGAGCAGTCGCGAGGCTTTCAGTTCGGTCTCCTCCCACTCCCGGTCGGGGTCCGAACCCCAGGTGATGCCCGCGCCGGAACCGAAGCGCAGCACGCCCTCCGCCCGGTCGATCCAGAAGGTGCGGATGCCGACGGCCAGTTCTCCGGTGCCGCGGTCCGCGTCGACCCAGCCGATGCCGCCGCAGTACGGGCCCCGTGGCGCGGTCTCCAGGGCCTCGATGATCCGCAGGGCGCTGGACTTCGGCGCACCGGTCACCGAGCCGGGCGGGAAGGCCGCGGCCAGCAGTTCGGGCCAGCCGACGCCCTCGCGCAGTTCGCCGCGGACGGTGGAGACGAGGTGGACGAGCCCCGGGTGCTTCTCGACGACGCACAGGTCGGGCACGGTCACGCTGCCGGTGGCGCACACCCTGCCCAGGTCGTTGCGCACCAGGTCCACGATCATCACGTTCTCGGCGCGGTCCTTCTCCAGCAGGTCCGCCTCGGTCCGCCCGGTGCCCTTGATCGGGCCCGACTCGACCACAGTCCCGCTGACCCGGAGGAAGAGCTCGGGAGACGCGGTCGCTATCTCCACGTCGTGGCCGGGCAGGCGAATCGTTCCGGCATACGGCGCCGGGTTGCCGCGCGCCAGCAGAGCGGTCAGCGCGTCCACGTCGGCGCCGGGCTCGACGGGCGCGGACAGGACCCGGCAGAGGTTCGCCTGGTACACGTCGCCGGCCGCGATGTGCTCCCGGATGCGCCGGACACCGGCCGTGTACGCGGCGCGGTCGAGCGACGACGTCCAGTCACCGACCGCCGGGCCTCGCCACTCCCCCGGCACCGGCGCGGGGACGGGCTCCCGCCGTACGTCCGCGAAACGGGCACAGACCAGTCGCCCCTCGAAGTCGGCGCTGACGGCCCAGAAGCCACTGGAGTCCAGGGCCGCCGGGTCGCCGGTGACGTCGAGGAGACCGGTCGCGACGATGTTGCCGAAACGGGCGAGAGCTGGGAGGTCGTGCACGGCTGTGAGTCTATGGCGGGTGACCCGTGGGTGCCCTGGCCGTGTCCTGGAGCGGGCGTAGCGCAGCACGCTGCACAAACGCGTTTTTGTGCTGGCCCCGGAATCCGCTAGAGTTCAACACGTCGCCGGGACGCTCACGCGAACCGGAAACGACAAGCGGACGTAGCTCAGTTGGTAGAGCGCAACCTTGCCAAGGTTGAGGTCGCCAGTTCGAACCTGGTCGTCCGCTCGCAGGAAGTGGGGGATCTTCCCGAACCCCCGCACTCCTGGTGGAGTGGCCGAGAGGCGAGGCAACGGCCTGCAAAGCCGTCTACACGGGTTCAAATCCCGTCTCCACCTCCAAGGACGATTAGCTCAGCGGGAGAGCGCTTCCCTGACACGGAAGAGGTCACTGGTTCAATCCCAGTATCGTCCACTGGATCTTCCGGTACGTTCGGCGAGATCCGATCCCGCGCGATTAGCTCAGCGGGAGAGCGCTTCCCTGACACGGAAGAGGTCACTGGTTCAATCCCAGTATCGCGCACGCACTACGCACCACAGCAGGTCCCACCTGCGCGATTAGCTCAGCGGGAGAGCGCTTCCCTGACACGGAAGAGGTCACTGGTTCAATCCCAGTATCGCGCACCAGCCGAAGCCCCCGGCCGTCTCGTACGGTCGGGGGCTTCGTCGTTCCTCCGGGTCCGTCAGGAGGAGAAGAGCATGTGGCCGAAGCTCTTGTGACGCTTGTTGTGGCCGTAGTGACCGCCATGGCCGCCGTGACCGCCGTGCGGGGCGCCCCAGGCGGGTGCGGGGGCTGCGGGGTACGCCTGCGGGGCGCCCGCGGACGGGTACGCCTGCGGGACACCGGGGGGCGGCGGCGCGGGCTGCGAGTACTGGCCCTCCAGGCGGGACAGCGACTCCAGCTCGCCGTAGTCGAGAAATATCCCGCGGCAGCCGCTGCACTGCTCGATCTGGACGCCATTGCGGTTGTACGTGTGCATCGGCGCGTGACACTTCGGACACTGCATGCTCGGCTCAACTCCTCGCCGGTCGGTACTGCTTCCGCCAGGACAGACTCCGCCCGGCTTCGGTCGGTTGCACCCTACGTCGCGTATTCTCCCGCCAACTCCGGCGGGTGTGCGGCCATTCGGCCACAAGCGTCGATGACGGACGTTTCCACCTCGTCCAACGGGCGCTCCGCCGCGACCGACTTGGCGATCGCCAGGGCCGCGGTCTGCACGGTCAGGGCGCGGGCCGGGACGTCGAGGGCCGGCCAGGGGTCGCTGTCCGCGGGGACGGCCGGACCGCCGGCCTTCTGGTACGCGGTGAGGAAGCGGGCCCACTCGTCGGGCGGCAGCAGTCCGCAGGCGAACCAGGCCGCCGGGCGGGCCAGATCCCACGCGGGCTCGCCCAGGCCCAGGTCGTCGATGTCGATGAGCAGCCAGTCGCCGTCCCGGCCCTCGGTGAGGGTCCGCACCAGCTGGCCCAGGTGGAGGTCACCGTGGCACAGCGTGCGCGCGTACGGCATCGGGGCCTCGTCCCTCGCCCAGGCGGGCAGGACGGCCCAGGCCCGCAGGACCGGATCGGCCGCCGGGTGCGGGCCCGCCGCGTGGAGGCGGGCGACGGCACGGGCCGCCTTGACCGGGCCGCGCATGACCGGGATGCCGGGCGGGAGTACGGACCGCGGCGTCCGGTGGAGCCGCGCGAGGAGGGTGGCCGCAGCCTCCCAGGGGGCGGCGTCGGGGTCGTCCCGGTCCACGGGACTGCCGTACGGCCAGAAGGTCACCGGGCGGCCGTGCGACTCGACCGCGCCCGGCCTCAGCGGGGGCAGGAGGATGCCGTCGAGCCGGGGGTGTGCCGCGACCGCCATCCGTGCCGCGAGCTCACCGGGGTCGGTGTCGGCGGCGTGCGCCTTCGCCACGGTGCCGGCGTGCCGGACGACGGTGCCGTCGGGCCGGTCGGCCAGCACGGAGGTCTCCGTACCGCAGACACAGGCATCCGCCGCCGGATGGACGACGGCCCGCACCTTCGCCCTGAGCGCGGACAGTACGTCTGCGGTCACTCGGGCCCCCTGAGTTTCTACGTCCCGGTCGGGTCCTGCGCCGACGGATCCTTCCGGGAGCGTACGCAAGCAAAGCAATGCGGGCGCAGCTCCCCAGCTGCGCCCGCATTTTTGCCGTCCGCCGCACCCCCGTCCCCACGGGGTTTCATGGCCGGATGTCCCCGCCCGGACCGCTCTTCCGGGCCTGGGGCGCCGCTCAGCGCCCCAGCATCACGCCCACGGACGACGCCTGTGTGACCACTGCTTCCCAGCCGCCGAAGACGACTACGAGCAGGGTGGCCAGAGGGAGGACCATGGCCGTCGCCACCAGCGGGTGGCGTCGGCCGGACCGGCTGGAACCGAACGCGGCGCTGTACGCCTTGCGTCCCTGCGTGCGGATCATGGTCCGCGATGCTGTGTCCGCCATGGTCCCTCTCCTGACCGTTCTGTTGAGATCTCTTGGATCAGATCTGTTGGTCGAGATCTGTCGGTCGAGATCTGTTGAAAGCTTCTGCTGTCTGGCAGCGGCGGGTGTCTGACCTCGGGGGACGAGTGCTGCACCCGCCGCTTGACAACAAATCTAGGCGTGGAAGGCGTGCGGGTCGTCATGCCCTCGTACCTATTACCGGGCCTCCCCGAGGATGACCGGTGACCTGCGGACTACTCCCCTGGGTGGAGAAGGAGTCCTAGGTCTCAGGGGTTTCCCGGAGGGGACGCCCGGTCTGTTCCGAGCTGTCCTCCCTCGGGACCGGCTGCTCGACCAGGGCGAGCACCCTGGTGGCCATGAAGCGGGCCGTACGGACGACTGATCCGCTGCGGGTGACTTCGCTCACTTCGACCACCCCCCTGCGGACCGCTGTCTCCACCCGGCGGCCTGCCCGGCTCGCCACCACCTCGTACGTACGCGTCGTGTCCCCGGCGTCGACCACTATCTCCACGCGATCACCCTTCACGGGTCCAATCCCCCTTCTGCGACGGATGGTTGGGGATCCGCGCAGCTCAACGCCGCCCGGCTCCCCCGTCCCCTGACCACCTTTCAAGTTTCCCACCCGGCACTGACAATCGATCGGGACGTGAGGGCGCGGCCTCTGCGCGCACCCGGCCGCGTATACGTAAGCTGTGGCTCGTCAAACGGACCGGGCAGCGGGGATGGACATGGCGATGATGCGCCTGAGGCGCGAGGACCCGCGTGTCGTCGGCTCGTTCAGGCTTCACCGACGGCTCGGCGCGGGCGGGATGGGCGTTGTCTATCTGGGCTCCGACCGGCGTGGCCAGCGGGTCGCGCTGAAGGTGATCCGGCCGGACCTGGCGGAGGATCAGGAGTTCCGGTCGCGGTTCGCGCGCGAGGTGTCGGCGGCGCGGCGGATCCGGGGCGGCTGCACCGCGCGCCTGGTCGCCGCGGATCTGGAAGCCGACCGGCCCTGGTTCGCGACGCAGTACGTGCCGGGCCCCTCACTGCACGACAAGGTCAACGACGAGGGCCCGCTCCGCGCGGCCGAGGTCGCGGCCGTCGGCGCCGCCCTCTCCGAGGGGCTCGTCGCCGTGCACGAGGCCGGTGTCGTCCACCGCGACCTGAAGCCNNGAGCAGGTGCGGGGCGCGGCGGTCACGCCGGCCACGGACGTGTTCGCCCTGGGGGCCACGCTGGCCTACGCGGCGACGCAGGACTCGCCCTTCGGGCACGGCAGTTCCGAAGTGATGCTCTACAGAGTCGTGCACGAGGAGGCGCAGCTGCACGGGGTGCCGGACGCGCTGGCCCCTCTCGTACGCGCCTGTCTGGCGAAGGACCCCGAGGAGCGGCCCAGCACGCTGCAGTTGTCGCTGCGGCTGAAGGAGATCGCGGCCCGGGAGGCGCAGGGTATGGGCGATGCCCGGCCGCCCGCGCCCCGTACCGCCGAGGCCGACCGGCCGACCGGGCGGCTCACCGAGAGCTACCCGGAGCAGCGCACCCAGCGGCGTACGCAGGGCACGTCCTCGCCTCGCGGGAACGGCAGCCCTTCGCGGTCGGGGTCCCGTCCGGTGCCTCCGCGGTCCGGTACGGGGAGTCGGCCCGGCTCGTCCCGCAGTGGGGCGGGACGTCCGGGGCCGCGGACCACCGGGACCGGGCGGCGGCCCGCCAATCCGCGGTTGTTGCGGCAGCGGCTGTTCGTGTTTGTGGTGGTTACGTTGCTCGTGGCCTTGGGGATCGCGGCGGCGCAGGGGTGCCAGGGGCCCGCCCGGGGGCTTGGGCATGAGGGCTCTGGCGGGGATGTGCGGCAGGAGCAGGCGTACGAGCAGGGCGGGGTTCGTTCGGGCGG
>NZ_LIQZ01000464.1 GCF_001418655.1 Streptomyces phaeochromogenes
CCCCGAGCACGGCCCCGAACCCTGCCCCGAGCCCCGTCCCGACCGCCTCGCCGGTCCCGTCCGGAGCCCCTCCCCGGAGGAGCCCCACAGCCCCTGCTGAGAGCCTTCGGGGCGCACCCCGGCAGCCTCGCCCCACCGACCTGTTCGCCGACCGTCTCGTGGCCGTTCTGAGTGGTCAGCGCCCCGTCCACTGGATGCTCCGGCACACCGCGGGACGCGCGTACGACGAACTGGCATGGCTCGCCGAACGCGGCCCGCTCCGCGCCCGCGGCACCCGCCCCGTCGTCCGCGACATCGGCTACTACGTGCCGCGCCCGGGCGCGGTCGAGGCCTTCGCCCGCATCGGCGCGGGCGACCAGCTCCGCGCCATGGCATTCCGCCTGGAACAGGGCCCCGACCTCCGCTGGCGCTGCACAGCAGTAGAACTGGGCGGCGCCCGCATGCCCCACACGAACGAGGACTGACCCGCACATCCGCCCCCGGGGCACGCATCAGGCACGCCTGCACCTGAGCGCCCCATCAGGGGCGCGGGGAACTGCGCGACCAGCCCCTCCGACCCGCAGCCAACAACACCCGGGCCGGAGGCCAACCCAACGCAAAGGGCCGGGCACCAAAGATGCCCGGCCCTTCAACTGCCCACCCCACAGAGCGAACCGCTCACCCCGCGGAGCCAACCACCGGCCCCGCGGAGCGAACCGTCACTTCTTGCGGCGCCGGCCACCCTTCTGCTGCTTACGCCGCTCCGCGCGCGTGAGCCCGTCCGACTCCGACCGCACCGGCTCGTCGTCGTTGGTGAAGTCGCCCTCGACGATGCCGCCCTCGCCGTCCACGGTGGGCGCGGAGAAGTGCAGCCGGTCCGGCCGCTGCGGAGTGTCGAGCCCCTTGGCGCGGATCTCCGGACGGGAGGAACCCGCAGGAACCGCTTCCCCCTTGGCGAGCGACGGCTTCGCGTCCTGTACCGGGACCTCCTCGACCTGCTGCTCTACCTGGACCTCCAGGTTGAACAGGTAGCCGACGGACTCCTCCTTGATGCCGTCCATCATGGCGGTGAACATGTCGAAGCCCTCGCGCTGGTACTCGACCAGCGGGTCCTTCTGGGCCATCGCGCGCAGGCCGATGCCCTCCTGGAGGTAGTCCATCTCGTAGAGGTGCTCGCGCCACTTGCGGTCCAGGACCGACAGTACGACCCGGCGCTCCAGCTCACGCATGATCTCGGAGCCGAGCTGCTCCTCACGCGCCGAGTACTGCTCGTAGATGTCGTCCTTGATGGACTCGGAGATGAACTCGGCGGTCAGACCGGCACGGTCGCCGGCCGCCTCCTCCAGCTCCTCGACGGTGACCTTCACCGGGTAGAGCTGCTTGAAGGCGCCCCACAGCCGGTCCACGTCCCATTCCTCGGCGAAGCCCTCGGCGGTCTCCGCGTCGATGTACGCGTCGATCGTGTCGTTCATGAAGTGCTGGATCTGCTCCTGCAGGTCCTCGCCCTCCAGGACGCGCCGGCGCTCGCCGTAGATGACCTCGCGCTGCCGGTTGAGGACCTCGTCGTACTTGAGGACGTTCTTGCGGGTCTCGAAGTTCTGCGTCTCGACCTGCGACTGGGCGGAGGCGATGGCGCGGGTGACCATCTTGTTCTCGATCGGCACGTCGTCCGGGACGTTCGCCATCGACATGACGCGCTCGACCATCTGGGCCTTGAAGAGGCGCATCAGGTCGTCACCCAGGGAGAGGTAGAAGCGGGACTCGCCCGGGTCGCCCTGACGGCCGGAGCGGCCTCGAAGCTGGTTGTCGATACGGCGGGACTCGTGCCGCTCGGTGCCCAGCACATAGAGCCCGCCGAGGTCCTTGACCTCTTCGAACTCGGCCTGCACGGCCTTCTCGGCCCGCTCCAGGGCGGCGGGCAGCGCGGCGGCCCACTCCTCGATGTGCTCCTCGGGGTCGAGGCCGCGCTGGCGCAGCTCGGCCTCGGCGAGGTCGTCCGGGTTGCCGCCGAGCTTGATGTCCGTGCCACGGCCGGCCATGTTCGTGGCGACGGTGACGGCACCCTTGCGGCCCGCCTGGGCGATGATCGGCGCCTCGCGGTCGTGCTGCTTGGCGTTCAGCACCTCGTGCTGGATGCCTCGCTTGGAGAGCTGCTGCGAGAGGTACTCGGACTTCTCGACCGACGTCGTACCGACGAGGATCGGCTGGCCCTTCTCGTGCTTCTCGGCGATGTCGTCGACGACGGCCTCGAACTTCGCGACCTCGGTGCGGTAGATCAGGTCGGACATGTCCTTGCGGACCATCGGCCGGTTGGTCGGGATCGGGACGACGCCGAGCTTGTAGATCTGGTGGAACTCGGCGGCCTCGGTCATCGCCGTACCGGTCATGCCGGAGAGACCGGGGACTTCCTTGCCGTTGTGGTCGTGGCGCTTGTAGAGGCGGAAGAAGTTCTGCAGGGTGATCGTGGCGAGCGTCTGGTTCTCGTCCTTGATGTCCACCCCTTCCTTCGCCTCGATCGCCTGGTGCATGCCCTCGTTGTAGCGGCGGCCGGCGAGGATACGGCCGGTGTGCTCGTCGACGATCATGACTTCGCCGTCGATGACGACGTAGTCCTTGTCCTTCTTGAAGAGCTCCTTGGCCTTGATGGCGTTGTTCAGGTAGCCCACCAGAGGCGTGTTCACCGACTCGTAGAGGTTGTCGATGCCCAGCCAGTCCTCGACCTTGGCGACGCCGGGCTCGTGGATGGCGACGGTGCGCTTCTTCTCGTCGACCTCGTAGTCGCCGGTTTCCTCGATGCCCTTGAGGGTGTTGCCCGCCTCACCCTTCTTCAGGCGCGTGACGAGCTTGGCGAAGTCGCCGTACCACTTGGTGGCCTGGTCTGCGGGGCCGGAGATGATCAGCGGCGTACGGGCCTCGTCGACGAGGATCGAGTCGACCTCGTCGACCACCGCGAAGTTGTGGCCGCGCTGCACCAGTTCGTCCTGCGACCACGCCATGTTGTCGCGCAGGTAGTCGAAGCCGAACTCGTTGTTCGTGCCGTACGTGATGTCGCACGCGTACTGCTCGCGACGCTGGGCCGGCGTCATGTTGGCCAGGATGCAGCCGACGCTCAGACCCAGGAACTTGTGGACACGGCCCATCATCTCGGAGTCGCGCTCGGCCAGGTAGTCGTTGACCGTGATGAGGTGGACGCCGTCTCCGGAGAGGGCGTTCAGATACGTGGGCAGCGTGCCGACCAGGGTCTTGCCCTCACCGGTCTTCATCTCGGCGACATAGCCGAGGTGGAGCGCTGCGCCGCCCATGATCTGCACGTCGTAGGGACGCTGGCCGAGGGCGCGCTTGGCGGCCTCACGGACGGTCGCGAACGCCTCGGGCAGCAGGTCGTCGAGGCTCTCGCCGTCGGCGTACCGCTGCTTGTACTCATCGGTCAGGGCTCGCAGCTCGGCGTCGGAGAGGTCAACGAAGTCCTCTTCGATGGAGTTGACCTGGTCCGCGATGCGGTGCAGCTTGCGCAGGATCTTTCCTTCGCCTGCACGCATGATCTTCGAGAGGACGGACACGGGGGTTTGTCTCCTTGCCGGTCGGGCCTGGGACGGTCGGTTTCAATGACGGTTTCAAATCACAGCTTGAGCAACGGCCATCGTAAGCGAGGACCCCACCGCGCCGGGAGGTCTGCATGTGACAGCCATTGAGACAACGGGCGGAGGATGCGGAAGGTGCCGCGCAAGCGCTACGAAAGGTAACCGCCGCCTCACACAGGGCTAAAGTGATGGCTTCCTCACCGAAGCCCGAGCAGAATCGGCCGATGGACCCCGTCACACTGACCTCCGAACGGCTCCTGCTGCGCACGGTGGGACCGCACGACACCGACGCCGTGTTCGACGCCGTCCAGGATCCCGACATCCAGCGCTGGACCACGATCCCGTCGCCCTATCTGCCCGAACACGCCACGGCCTTCACCGAGCAGATGGTGCCCGACGGATGGGTGGACTGCTCGATGTTCACCTTCGGCGTCTTCCTGCCCGTCAGCGGAGAACTCGCCGGCATGCTCGCCATCACGATGCGCTCCCTGGGGGTCGGCGAGATCGGTTTCTGGGCGACGAAGGAACACCGGGGCAACGGCTACATCACCGAGGCCGCCCTCACCGCCTCCCGCTGGGCCTTCACCCAACTGGCGATCGACCGCGTCGAGTGGCGGGCCGAGGTCGGCAACACGGGCTCCCGCGCGGTCGCCGAACGCGCGGGCTTCACCATCGAAGGCACCCTTCGTTCCGGCATCAACAACAAGGGCGTACGCCGCGACTGCTGGATCGGATCCCTGCTCCCGTCGGACCTGGGCCTGCCGTCGACAGCGCCCTATCTGCCCACACCACGGCAAAGCTGAACTCCCGGCGCCCGCCCCCCCCCCCCGACCGCCTCCTCCG
>NZ_LIQZ01000465.1 GCF_001418655.1 Streptomyces phaeochromogenes
GTACCTCGGCCATGCTCCATGCTCGGACCGGCGTCCGGCACCCCGCCACCCGGGACGGCCGACCGACTGACCCCTCCCCCGCGGTCCCCTCTCCCCGCAGTCCCCTCCTACGAGCCGCAGGCCCTCACTTGCCGGAGGCCTTTACTTGCCGGAGGCCTTCGGCGCCTTCTCCGCTCTCGCCGCCGCCTTCATCTCCTGCTTGTGCGCCCGTACCTTCGTCAGCGACTCCGGTCCCGTGATGTCGGCGACCGAGCGGAAGGACTTGTCCTCCCCGTACGCACCGGCCGCCTCGCGCCAGCCCTTCGGGCGTACGCCGAGCTGCTTGCCCAGCAGCGCGAGGAAGATCTGCGCCTTCTGGGCGCCGAAGCCGGGCAGTTCCTTGAGACGGCGGAGGAGTTCGTCGCCGGTCTTCACGCCCTCCCAGACCTTCGCCGCGTCCCCTTCGTAGTGCTCCACGAGGTACTGGCACAGCTGCTGGATCCGCTTCGCCATCGAGCCCGGGTAGCGGTGCACGGCCGGCTTCTCGGACAGCAGCGCCGCGAAGGCCTCGGGGTCGTGCGCCGCGATCTCGTGCGCGTCGAGATCGTCCGTGCCGAGGCGCTGCGCGATCGTGTACGGGCCCGCGAAGGCCCACTCCATCGGAACCTGCTGGTCGAGGAGCATGCCGACGAGCGCGGCGAGCGGGCTGCGGCCGAGCAGTTCGTCGGCCTCGGGCTGCTGGGCTAGATGAAGCGTGGCGTCCATGCTCCGATCATCGCAAGTGAGCGCTCGGGCCGCGCGTCATCGCCGCGGGCGCCAAGTGGGTGCCGAGCCGGTGCCTACTGGGTGCCCTGTGGCCGCTCAGGCCGCGCGCCAGTACCCCAGCGCGTTCACCCGCTGTCTCGGCAGCGCCAGCTCCTTGCGGAAGTAGGCCGCCAGCGCCCGCGTCGTCGCCGTGTCGCAGGCGATCCAGACGTACGGGTCGGCCGCGTCCTTCAGAAGGCCCGGTACGGCCTCCTTCACCTGGGCCACCAGGTGCGCGCCCTTGTCGAGCCGGGGGACCGTACGGATGTCGTGGCGGTCGGGGTCCGCCTGGAGGGGCAGGCCGTCCAGGCCCTCCGCAGACTCGAACCAGATCGTCGTGGGCGCCGAACCGACCGCCCCGAGCAGGGAGTTGAGCGCGGGGAGGGAGGCCGTGTCCCCGATCGCCAGCACGTGGGAGGGCGCCGGGTCCGGGTCCGTGAACCCCGTGCCCTGGACCGTCGCCTCGATCGTGTCCCCCGGCTTCGCGGCCCGCGCCCAGTCGCTCGCGCACCCCTCGTGCAGCGCGAACTCCAGGCTGAAGGTCCCGGCGGCCGGATCGGGATCCACGAGTGTGTACGCCCGCTGGTGCGGCTTGCCCGCGTTGTCGAACCACAGCCGCACCCACATCGTCGGGTGCACCCCGGTCGCCGCGAGCATGCCGCCGTCGGTGAGACGCACCCGGCGGTAGTGCTCGGTGACGTCCTCCGCACCCGTGACCGTGAACACGAAGTCCTTGCCCCGGAACAGTTTGAGGACCGCGCCCTCCCAGCCGTGACCCTGCCCCATGACTTCTTCACCCCTCGCGTACGATTCCGGCGCACCTTACTTAGGTGAGCCTAACCTAATCCACATGGGAGACGCAGGGTGACTGTCGAGATCTACCGTGATGCCTGGGGTGTCCCACATCTGCGCGCGGGCGACGCGCGTGAACTCGCCCGTGCCCAGGGACTGGCCACCGCCCACGACCGCGCCTGGCAGCTGGAGGTCGAACGGCACCGGGCGCGCGGCACCTCGGCCGCGTTCCTCGGCCCGGACGCGCTCGGCTGGGACCGGTTCGCGAGACAGGCCCGGCTCGACGACACGGCC
>NZ_LIQZ01000466.1 GCF_001418655.1 Streptomyces phaeochromogenes
AGCGAGGGGAGTGGCGACCCGCATCAGCAGGCGGCACGCCTTGTCGCCGTCGCGCAGACAGGTCTCGGCCCGGTTCTCCGTGAGGGTCACGCCCAGCCCCTCGGACCAGCCCGCGTGGATGTCGGTGCACGGGCACCGGTAGCCCTCCAGCGAACCGGCCATCCGGACCATGGTGATGGCGAAGTTCCGCCGCAGCGTGAGCACGATCAGGCCTTCGCCTCCCCCTCCTCCCTCTCCCTGGTCCTCGACCTCGGTGGAGGCGTTGCGCAGCTCCCGGGGGAACATTCGGTCGCCGCACTCGTCGTAGCGGCGGCGCAGCTCCTCCAGGTCCTTGCCGTTGTCACCGCTGTCGGGCAGCGGACCTGACCGGCGGCCGACGCGCTGCCCGACGTGGACGGCGACCTTGCGCAGCGCCTCGGCGTTGATCTCGTTCGCGGCCTGCTGCCCGAACCGGCCCGCCACCCCCTGGTACCAGTGGGCGTCGTGCTGCCACCACAGCCGGTACGCCTCCACCGTCTGCGCGCGCTGGTTGACCTCGTCGGCACTCACACTTGCCCCCTGGCGGCGAACCGGTCGCGCATCACGCGTTTGAGGACCTTGCCGGTGGCGCCCTTGGCCACGTCGTCGGGCTTCATGCGCAGGGCGCGGGTGACCGGGGGGAATCCGGCGCGTACGAGAACGGTGTTGACCCGAGTGGTCCACGCCTCCTCGTCGCTTCCCTTGTCGTTCTCCTCGTCCGCGAGTTGGAGCAGTGCGTACGCCTCGGCCTCGCCGTCGCCGTCCCAGTCGGCCCGTACGCCCTCGGGGGCGACCCCGACGACCGTGCAGTCGGCCAGCTCGGGCAGTTCCCGCAGCAGGAGTTCCTCGGTGCGGGTGCTGAAGAGGATCCCGTCGCGGGTGCGGACGGCGTCCGGGGCCCGGTCCAGGTGGTAGAAGTTGCCCTCGTCGTCCTGCTGGGCGAGGTCCCCGGTGAGCCAGTAGCCGCCCAGCCGCATCCGGTTCCAGGTCAGCGAGTCGTTCCAGTAACCGGGTGTGAGAGTGGGCGACTTGAGGCCGAGGCGCCCGATCCGCCCGGGTGGCAGCGGGGTGCCGTCCTCGGCGAGCACGGCGGCCTCGGCGAAGCTGATGGGCTTGCCGACACAGCGCGAGTAGGCCGAGGTGTCCTTGGTGTGCCGGTTGTGGAATACGGAGTAGCCGGCCTCCGAGGAGCCGAGCCCGTCCACGAAGACGGACCCCTCGACCCGTACGCGCCGCAGGTCCTTGCCCATCGTCTGGTGGCTGCCGTGCTGGACGAGGGCCCGGATGTGCGCCTCGTGGGCCGCGTCCCCCGTGTTGAACCACACCTGCACGCTCGACAGATCACGGTCCGCCAGCGTCTCGGCGGCCATCTCGCCGAAGGTCCCGGCGAAGGCCAGCACGGTGGTGGGCCCGAACTCCTCGATGGCGTCCAGCACTTGGGCGCCGCGCTGGCTGGAGAGCAGCTTGATGTCCGTGCGCAGCAGCAGGCAGTACAGCAGCGTCGCCACCATGGCGTTGTGCGCACCCGGCAGCCCCACCAGCGTGCGGGCCATGTCGGTACCGGTGGAGTAGCGGAGCCGGTGCACCTGCGCGTACATCAGCGTCCGGTGCGTGTGCGGAACTCCCTTGGGCATACCGGTGGTTCCGGAGGAGTGCGAGATGAGCACCGGATCGGTGGGGTCGTGCCGGTACGGACAGGAGGACGGGAGCAACTCGCGGTGCTCCGGGCGGATGTCGGAGGCGGTGACGCAGAAGCCGAGCCCTTCCCCCGCCTCTGCCCCCTCCGCCGCCGACAGCACGTCATGGTGCTCGCGGTCCGTGAAGGCGCCGACCGCGCCCTGCCGTCGTACGTACTCCCGGGCGGTCTCCGGGGGCAGATTGCCGTTGACGAACGACGGGACGGCGCCGAGGGCCGTCAGCGCCAGGAAGTTCACCGCGAACTCGGTGCTGGAGTAGGAGTGCACGGCGACCGGGTCGCGGGGCCGCACACCCCGGGCGGCGTACCAGCCCGCGTACGTCTCGACCGCCTCGTTCAGCTGCCCGAGCGTCAGCACCTCCGGTCGGCTGCCGTCCGGCGCCTGCCAGCCGCCGTCCGTCCACAGCACGGGTTCGTCGAGCGGTCTGCCGTACGCGGTCAGGCGCTCCAGTACGTTGCCGGCGCCGAGTTCGGTGTCGGAGCAGATCCGCGCCCGCTCCTGTCTACTGATGAGCATGGGTCTCCGTCTCGTTCCTTGCGTCGGTCTTCGCTTCGGTGTCGGCGGTGAGGAGGAACGCGGGCGCGCGTGAGCCGGTCACCAGGAGGTGGCTCCCGCCCTCCTGCAGCAGTCGCTGGTGGGCGGCGGCCAGGTCGAAGAGGCTCTGGATGTCGCCGGGCGGTCGGGTCGCCCCGGCCGCGTCGGCGCCGACGGGGATGTCGGTGTCGTACGCCTCGGCCGACCGGATCGAGACCGGTGTCCCGTTGCCGGGACGGCCGAGCAGGACCGCCGCCGCGAGACCGGCGTCCGCGGGAAGGGCCGGGGCCGGATGACCATGACCGTCGGCCAGTTCCTCGTACACGGCGGCCAGCCGCTCGCTGCCACCCAGCTCCACGCCCACCGCCAGGACCCGGTCCACCTCCGGGTCCTCCAGGAGGAGGTCGGCCATGGAGAGCAGTTCGGTCAGCGGGTCGTCGAGGGTGGAGAGGCTGAACATCTGCCCGGTGATCCCGAACTCCCGGCTCAGATAGCCGAGTACGGAGTTGGGGGTGGCCTGCATGAACAGCAGCGGGTTGTGGACCCGCCCGGAGACCATGCGCCGGCTGGCCAGATCCGCGGTGGTGGTGTCACCGGCCGTACTCGCCAGTGCGACCGCGGTACGCGACCCTCCCCCACTCTCGGCTTCTCCCCCAGCCTCCGGCCGGGAGGTGCCCCCATCGGGCCGTTCGGCGAGGCACTGCCGGGCGGCCTCGTACGCGAGCGGGCTGAAGGCCGACTCCACGAAGCCGGGGAGCCTCGGCAGCGGGATGTCGCCGTCCCGCCCGGTGCCGTGGGTGGCGGTGGCGGTGGTGAGGACGCCGAGGGACGAACGCAGCACGGTCTTGTGGCTGTTCTCGGCGGCGGTCGTGGTGTTCGTGTTCCTGGTCGTCGTGTTCTCGGTCGGGGTCACGGCCGCTCCAGGACGAGTGCGGTGTTGGCGCCTCCGAAGGCGGCGTTGACGGTGAGGGCCCGGCGGGGGTCGGTCCGGCGCGGCTCGTTCGGCACGTAGTCGAGGTCGCACTCCGGGTCGGGGGCGGTGAACCCGGCGGTCGGCGGCAGTACGCCGTCCGTCAGGGCCAGCATCGTGATCACGAACTCCACGACGCCCGCCGCCTCCAGGAGATGGCCGGTGGTGCTCTTGGTGGAGCTGACCGGTATCGACTCGGCCCGCTTCGGAAAGGCGGCCCGCAGCCCGCGGGTCTCGGCGCCGTCGTTGTACTTGGTGCCGGTGCCATGGGCGTTGACGTAGTCGAGGGCGTCCCCGTCCGGGTCGCCGGCGAGCCGCATCGCCTGCCGGGCGGCGCGGGCGAGTCCGACACCTTCCGGGTGCGGCTGGGCGATGTGGTGGGCGTCCGAGGCCGCGCCCCAGCCCACCACGCCCGCCAGCGGCCGGGCCCCGCGGCGCCGGGCATGCTCGGCGGACTCCAGCACGACGACCGCCACACCGTCGCCGAGCAGCAGTCCAGTGCGGTCGGCACTGAACGGCCGCACCATCCCGTCACGCGACAGCGCCCGCCCGGAGTCGAACTTCCCGAACGTCTCCTCCTCCACCAGATATCCGCCCCCGCAGACGGCCACGTCGATCCGCCCGGAGGAGATCAGCCGACAGGCATGGATGATCGCGGCAGCAGAGGCGACACAGGCATTGGTGAAGGTGAGCCGGGGCCCGACCAACCCGAGCCCTCCGGCGAGCAACTCGGCGAGACGGGCGGGCACGGCATCGCCAACTCGCCGAGTATCGACGGGGCTTGCGTCTGTGACTCGCTCCGTGTCGGCCGCGGGGCTTGCGTCTGTGACTCGCTCCGTGTCGGCGGCGGGGCTTGCGTCTGTGACTCGCTCCGTGTCGGCGGCGGGACTGGCGTCAGCGACTCGCTCCCGGCCGGCGGCGGTGCCGGCATGGGCGACTCGCTCCGTGTCGGTAGAGGCCCCGCGCACCGGCTGCTTTTCAGGGGCGCGGGGAACTGCGCGCCCAGCCACGACGGACCCGCACCTTCCATCCGACCCGCCGCCCCGCCAATACCGAGTCACACTCGTGTGATCCCCGGCCACACCGAGCAACACGGCGGCCTCCGCACCGGCACGCAGCCCGGCCATATCGAGGGCCTCCACCCCGCACCGCGCGAGCGCATAACGCAGGGCCCAGCCCTCAACACCCTCGGGCCCGTCCGGCGCGGCCCCCGCCATCGCCGTACGGTAAGGCCCGGTATCGAACCGGGTAGTGGCGGCGAACGAAGGAACCCCCGCGAACACCCCCCGCCGCAAGGCATCGGCCCCCATGCCGAACGCGGTACGCACACCGAACCCGGTGACGGTCACCTCACCGCTCATCGGGACCACCCCCGTCCAGGCGACCCGCCTGAGCGCCGCACAGATACTCGGTGAGCCGCCGCAGCGAGGTGAACCCGGCGATGTCCTCGTAGGTGGGCTCCACGACCAGCCCGAACCGCTCCTCCACCACATGCAGCAGCCACACCAACCCCAGGGAATCCAGGATCAGTTCGGTGTCGTCACCGAGCTCGGCGGGCACGCCGGGGAAGATCTTGCGGTCCGCCAGCAGCTCGCGGACGGTGTCGGTGGTGAGGGGGGAGACCACGGGTTCCCCCTCGCGTGCGTCGCTCGCCGTGGCCCCCGCGCTCATGCCTTCGCACCGCGTCGGACGATCTCGGCGACGAGGGAGCCGAGGGTCAGCGAGGCCAGGGGCTCGATGTCGGTGTCCGGTATCTCCACACCGAACCGCGTCTCCAGCCGCAACGTGAGCTCGATCAGACTCAACGAGTCCAGATCCAGCCCACCCACGGTCACCGGACTCTCGTCCGTGATGCCGTCACGGCTCATCAGGATGTTCATCTCGTCGATGACGGTGCCGAGCACGAACTCACGGATCTCGTCTTCCAGGACAGACGTACTCATGATCAAAATCTCCAGTGAGGGGTAGAGCGCCCCAAAGGGGCGCGGGGAACCGCGCGACAAGCCACAACGGGCCGGCAGCCGACAAACGACCGTCCATACCCCGCCTCACCCAGCGGAGCGTTCACGCAACATCGCAGGCCGGCGCACCAACTTCCCGTTGGAAGTACGCGGCAACGCATCCAACAGCCGGACCACCCGGGGCAACTTGTAGTCGGCCAACCGCTCCCGAGACCACCGCAGCAACTCCTCGGAGGAAGTGGCGGCGCCCGTCACGACATACGCCTCGGTCACCCCGTCGTGAACCACGACCGCCTGCTCAACCGCGGGATGCTCCCGCAACACGTTCTCGACCTCGGTGAGATCCACCTTGAGACCGCCGATCACGACGAGGGAGTCGGCCCGGCCATGCACCCGCACGGCCCCGGTGCCGTCGACCGAGGCCCGGTCCCGCGTACGCAGCCAGCCGTCCGCGTACTGCGTACCGCCGGAGTCGAAGAGGTAGGGCGACTCGTCGAGGGCGACATCGAGTTCGCCCCGCCGCACCCGTACAACCATGCCCGGCGCGGCAGGGCCGACCGACGGCCGCAGCGTGCCGCCGACGTCCATGGCGACCACACCGCTCTCGGTGGTGCCGTAGGACTCGCCGACCGGCACCCCGTACCGCTCGGTGAACCGGGCGGCGACGTCCGGCGGCATCAGTTCGCCGCCCGACACCGCGACCCGCAGGTCGGGCAGACCGGGGGGATCGACGGCGGCGGCGAGCAGTTCGTAGTGCATCGGCACCCCGAACAGGGCGGTGACCCGGTGGTCCACCGCGGTCCGCAGGAGGTCGCGGGCCGAGATCCGGGGCGCGAAGACGACGGAGACGCCGGCCGCCAGGGAGTGCAGCAGCCCGGCGACCAGGCCGAAACTGTGCGCCGTCGAACTGAGCAGCAGGACGCGGTCGCCCTCGCCCGGCATCCCGCTGATCCCGGCGAACCGGTCCACCTCGGCGGCGAGCGACCCGGCGGTCCTGCCGATCACCTTGGGCCGCCCGGTGGAGCCCGAGCTGAACTGGACCAGCCGGTGCCCGGTGGCAGCGGGCCGCCCCGTTCCCCGGCACTCGGTGACGACCTCGTACTCGGGCCGGAAGCCGAATGTCGCCTGGACGTTGGAGCCGGCCCGGACCATGAACTGCGGCCGGCAGGACGCGCAGAGCGCCGCCACCTCGGCCGGTTTGAGCCGGAAGTCGAAGAGCATCACCTGGGCGCCCAGCCGCCACAGCGCGAGCATCACCTCGACCTGGGTGAAGCTGGGCGGAGTCCGCAGCCCGACGGCGCTGCCCGGCCCGATACCGAACCCGGCGAACACGGCGGCCTGCTTGGCCACCCGCTCCCGTAACTCGCCCCGGGTGACGGTCTCCTGTTGATGTGTCAGATAAGGAAGAGCATCGTCCCGCGCGTCGAACAGCCGCCGGACGAGGGACCCCATCCCGTCGACGTCCACGGGCCCACCGGACAGGTCACCGGACGAACCACCGGACAGGCCGTCTCCCAGCGGGTCCTTCAGGGGGTCTCTCAGGCCGCCGCCCATCAGACCTCCTTGCAGAACTCGCCGATGGGCAGGCCCACATGGCGCTTGTCGGTGGCCAGATAGCCGAGCAGTTCGTCGCCGGTCCGCAGTTCGGTGACGTTGAGGACCTTCCCGCCCGGGCCGAGCACCCGTACGTGCCAGTCGTCCTGCACGGTCAGACTGACCAGCCGTCCGTCCTCGGCGTGGGTGCGGATCTCAAGCAGCGGCCGGGACTCCAGCTTGGCGCGGCCGACGACGACCCGCCGGGTACGGCCGTCGGCACCGACCCCGAGCAGGACGCTGCCGGAGCCCACCTCGCTGAGGTAGCTCGTGCGGTTGTCGGGACCGAGCGTGTACGAGTGCAGGGCACCGGCGTTGACCCGGAACGGCCTGGTCGGCATGTACGGCAGCGGGTGGGTCTCGCTGCAGCAGAGCACGAACCCGGAGGAGTACGAGCCGACGAGGATGCCCTCGTCCTCCTCGAAGTGCGAGCAGGTGTCCACGCAGACCCGGTCGCCGAGCCCGACGTGCCGGATGCTCTCCACGGTCAGTGTGGACAGCTCCAGTTGGGGGGTCGTGGCCTCCAACAGCCGGGCCAGCGCGAACACTTCGTCGGCGCTGCGAGGTGTGAAGAGGATGCCGTCCGAGCCGCGTTCGAGGACGTCGAAGACGATGGCCGCCTCCTCCAGGCCGTCGACGACGGTCACCAGCTTGCCCTCGGCGGACTCGGCCGCGGCGAGCACGATCTCCAGCGGGATCTTGGTCGGGTCGGCGAAGTGGATGACGGTGTACGGCAACGCCATGGCGCCCGCGCAGGACAGCGTCAGGGTGCGGTCGTCCCGTACGTCGATGAACCCGGCGGCGGGCGTGCCACCGGCGCCACCGCTGCCCCCGGCGGCACGATTGTCCGCGGCGAGGGCGTCCAGCTCCTCCTGGGTGCCGAACTTCCGCAGCAGGAGGTCGATTCCGGCGGCGGCTCCTGTGACGGTTCCCGTGGCGGTCCCGGCGCCGGCCGGGGAACTGCTCTTCCCAGCAGGGAGGTTGGCGTCCTTGGCACCCCCCGAACCCTTCACCTCCTTGTCCCCGGGCTTCTTCGCGGCACCCGCACCCGCGGCCCCGGTCACCAGCACCCGCGTGACCGTCGGCGGCAACGTCCCGAGCAACTCGGCGTCGGTGGCCACGACTCCGGCCATCCGGCTGTGGACGGCCGCGTCCACCACCGCCTGGAGCTGCGGACGGGGAACCTCACGGAGATCGATCCACGCGAACCTCATGCCACTCCTGCCACGATCGTCGAATAGTTAGTCATGTGCATGTCATCAGTGATGCCGTTGCCGCCGGGCACGCCATGTACGACCGCCGCGAGCCGGGACACCAGCGCGGCGGGCGAGGGGGCCGAGAAGATCCGGCGGCCGATGGCCAGCCCCCCGCAGCCGGTGGCCATCACGGCGGCCCCGTACTCGACCAGGTCGGAGCCGTCCGGCGGACCGCCGGCCGCGAGCACGGGGATCGGGCTGTTGGCCACCACCTCGGCCATCCGGTCGATCGGCAGGGCGACGGAGGTCTTCACCATGTCCGCGCCCAGGTCGGCGGCGACGTTGGCGAGATGGGCGAGGAGGGCGGGGTCGCGCGGGTCCTCGATGCGGGGGCCGCGGGGGTAGACCATCGCGATCAGCGGCATGCCCCACGCGTCGCAGGAACGGGCCACCGCCCCCAGGTCGGCGAGCTGCTGGGCCTCGGTGTCCGAGCCGATGTTCACGTGGACGCTGACCGCGTCGGCGCCGAGCCGCAGCGCCTCCTCGACGTCGCCGACCAGCACCTTGGCGTGGACGTCGGCGGAGCGGGCGGTGCTGGCACTCAGGTGCACCACCAGGGCGCAGTTCTTCAGGATGTCCGGCGGCAGGGCGCTCGCCCGCCCCTTGTGGACGATGATCCCGTCGGCCCCGCCGGCCACCAGGGCGCGCAGCAGGTCGTCCCACTTGTCGGCGGGGACGATCGGGCCGTCCGAAACGCTGTGGTCGAGCGGTACGAGCAGGTGCCGGTCGTCACCCGCGAGCGAAAGTCTTCTCAAGCGTAATAGCTTGCCAGTTTTCAGCATGGGTAATGCGCCTTCCCAGCCCGGAGGCCGCATTTAAGAAAGCCGAACCGCGACATCCTGTTGCGGTCTCCATGTCCGAAAAACGATGGTCGTAGAACTTTCAAGTTCAGTCGGCCATCAGCATTCACGCGTAATCGGCCGTTGGCAAGGCGTGATCACCGGCAAATTTTTATGCGGGTTTGGGAATGAATATTGACAGCGATTTGACAGGTATGGCGGGGTTGACGCCGCGGGAGGGTGCTGTTCGTGGGGTGTTGGGCGGCAAATGGCGAGGTGGCGGGTGTGGTGCACTCTATGCGCATTGGGGAGGTCTGCCCCCGCGCATGGCCCCATCGGACGCTTTCCTACGGATGTCACGTGTAAATGGCAGGCAATTCTCGCGCGCGTTCGGCTATTCGGACGTGTGGTTTTTCTTTCGGGCTTCCTTGTCGAAATTCAATTTCCGGGCTTAGGGTGTCAGGCGCGCTCCGGAACGTGTTACATGCGAGGCCGTCCCCCCATCTGCACCCGGACCGTACGGACCGGGCGTACCGGAAGTGACTTCCCCATGCCTGATTTACCGTCCAAGACCGCTCCCGTGACCGCCGGCCCAAGACCGGCCGCGTCCCCACCACCATCGACGGCGAAGACCGAAGCCCCGCGGGTCGCCGTAGCCAGCCTGGTCGGCACCACGATCGAGTACTACGACTTCGCGGTGTACGGCACCGCGAGCGCACTCGTCCTCGGCCCCGCCTTCTTCCCCTCGGGCAACCCCACCGTCTCCTCCCTGGCCGCGTTCCTCACGTTCGCCGCGGCCTTCCTCTCCCGCCCCCTGGGCGTCGTCCTGTTCGGCACGATCGGTGACCGGCTGGGCCGCCGAAAGGCCCTGGTCGCCTCGCTCCTGCTGATGGGCGTGGCCACGGTCGGCGTGGGACTGCTGCCCACGTACGAGAGTGCCGGACTCCTCGCCCCCGTACTGCTGGTGACGCTCCGTCTGCTCCAGGGCGTCAGCATGGGCGGCGAGTGGGGCGGCGCGGTGCTCCTCGCCGCGGAACACGCACCGCCCGGCCGCCGCGCGCTGTACGCGTCCATCCCGCAGGCCGGCCCCTCCCTCGGCTTCCTGCTCTCCACGGCCGTCATCCTGCCCACCCTGAACATCGTGGGCCGGGACGGTTTCGTCGACTGGGCCTGGCGTATCCCGTTCCTGCTCAGCACCGTGCTCGTCGTGATCGGCCTGTGGGTCCGTACGACGGTCTCGGAGTCGCCGGTGTTCAACGCGACGGCGGACCGTACGACGCGGCCGTCGGCGAAGGCGTCGGAAGTGACCTCGGAGTCGGCATCCCGCTTTCCGCTGGTCACGCTGCTCAAGCGGTACCCCGGCCGGGTGCTGCTCGGCACGGGCGCGGCGATCGGCGGCTCGGCCGTCTACTACCTGACGATCGTCTACAGCATCTCGTACGGGCCGAAGGAACTCGGCATCCCCCAGAACACGATGCTGACGGCCGCGAGTATCGGCGCGGCGGCCGGAATCGCCATCACCCTCCCCGTCGCCAGGCTGTCCGACCGGATCGGCCGGCGCCCGGTGATGCTGACCGGAGCCGTGGGCTGCGTGGTGTGGTCGGTGCCCATGTACGCCTCCCTGAGTTCGCGCGACGGGCTGGTGATCACCGGCGCGTACACGGTCGGCCTGATGTTCCTGGCCCTGATGTTCTCCCCGGTGGCGGCCTTCCTCCCGGAACTGTTCCCGGCCCGGCTGCGCTACACCGGCGCCTCAGCGGCCTTCATCCTCGCCAACACCCTCGGCGGCGGCTTCGCCCCACTCGTCGCCACCTGGCTGAACAGCCACTGGGAATCACCACTGGTCCTCGGCTTCTACACCGGCACCCTCTGCCTGCTGAGCCTCCTGTGCCTGCTGGCCCTCCCGGAGACCCGCGACCAGGAGTTCGACATCTGACGGGGCCCCGATTCACGTACCGCGAAACGGACCGGTGAGATCCAGGACGGCTCACCGGTCCGTCCCGCTCACTGGTCCGTCCCGCTCACCGGTCCTGCACGTTCACCCGTCCCGGTGGCGCAGCAGCTCCCGTGCCTTCGCCAGCGCGCTGTCGCGGCCTTGCTCGAACTCCTCCTCGGTGAAGACCGGGGTGCGGTGGTGCGGTGGGATGCCGGGCCCGTCGAAGGTGGTGCCGTCGGCCGTGCGGAACTCCTCGTTGGGCAGCGCGAAGCTCCAGCCGTTCGGCAGGGTGCGGTCCATGGTGTCGGAGAAGACGCCCTGGGTGTTCTGCCCGATCCGTACGGGCTCCGGGCTGCGTGCCATCAGCGCCTGGGTGAAGGTCTCGGCCGCGCTGACCGCCAGCGGGCCGGTGAGGACCGCGACCGGTCCGCCGAAGCGGGGCCCGTGGTGCGGCCGTACCGTGATCGGCTGCCCGGGCGTGAACCGGGTCGGGTCCCGGGGGTCGTTGCGGGCGTACTTGGTGTACGCGGTGTACGGACGGTCCGTCAGCCGGGAGATGACGCGCAGCGCCAGCGGGTCGGCGCCGCCGCCGTTCAGCCGCACATCCACGACCAGCCCGGTCAGCTTCCTCCACGGAATGCTGTCCAGGGCCGCGTCCAGCTCCGCCTCCCACTTCGTGTACGACTCCTCCTCGGTGTAACCCACGAAGCGGGTGATGCGCAGATAGCCGGTGCCCTCCGGGAGGCGGGCGAACGACAGCGCGCCGCCCGCGTACTGCCGCAGCGGCACCCCGACCGCCTTCGCGACGGCCGTGTCGATCCGGGCGAGGTCCTCGGGGCCGTGCGGCGGTGTGTCGGGGCGCAGGCCTCCGAACTCCCGGTCCTTACCGTCCGACAGCGAGGTGTGCGCGTCGTGCAGGGGCGCGATCATCTCCCGCAGGACGGCGAAGAGTTCGTCGTCGGTCGTGTCCTTTCCGACACGGGGCCGGTAGCGGTCGCGGACGGCCTGCCAGTCGATGTGCTTGGCGGCGAAGAACGGGTAGTTCTCGGCGTAGGTCTGCCAGAAGACGTCGAAGACCGCACGCGGATCGGCGGCGGGCTTCTTCGCGCACCGGTCGGGGAGCGCGGCGATCCGGTGCAGCGTACGGGCCCCCGCGCTGGAGGCGATCCGCAGCCGCGCGGTGTCATCGCCCCGCGGAGTGACGGTGACGTCGACCGCCCCGCCGAACACGGGGAAGCGGCGACTGCCGTCCGGGGCGGTGCGCCCCTGCTGCTCGCCCTTCATGGTGCCCGGCAGACAGCTGACGGCGGTGGTGTCGTACGTCGTCAGACGGCGACCGCTCACGGCGACCGCCGTGCCGTAGCCGTCCATCCGCCAGACGCCCTCCAGCGACGGTGCGGCCCTCCCGGCGGTGGCGCTCGCGGGCGTGGCGACACCGGTCAGGGTGAGCACGGCTGAAGCCGCGAGTGTGACGGTCAGGATGCGTGAGTGCATGGTCGGTTCTACCCCCTGGTCGTACGAATCGACGCTGCGCGGCCACGACGGGGGCGCGGGGGCGCGCATACGGCCGCCCCGCCCCGCCTCGTCCTTCGGTCCCGCCGCTCGGCCGTATCCAGGATGTCGGCGGGACGCGGACCGGACGATGGGGCTGGCCTGGGGACCGGCGGTGGGGCTGGCCCCAGCACACGGCGGGCGGCCCCGGTCGGCAGCGTCGTCGGCCCGAACGCTGCCGCATCCGGCACACGCGCGCGCCCGGCGGGCGGTGACAGGGTTCGGGCATGACCGATGTCCGGGAAGTGAGCTGCCGTCCGCCGGGAAAGCGCGTCCTGTTGTTCCTCGCCGCCCTCTCGGCGGCCGGCGCGGGCGCGGCTCTCGTGCGGGCGGCGTACCGGGGGCCGGACGGGTGGCTGGGCGGCGGTCTGCTTCTCGGGCTGCTGGGCCTCGCCGCCCTCCACAAGGCGACCGCCCGGGTGCGCGCCGACACGTACGGCGTGCACTCCTGGACGCTCCTTCGCCGCCGGAGCGTGCGCTGGGGCGACCTCGCCGACCTGCGCGTACGCCTGAAGTACGCGAACACTCCCCGGGTCCAGGACACCCGTGGCGTCAGCCTGTTGCTGCGCGACGGACGCAAGCTGCTCCTGCCGTTGCCGCGGAGCTGGTCCTACGACGACCCGGACTTCGACGCGAAGCTGGACGCGTTCCGTGCGCTGCACCGGCTCCACGGAACCCCGGAGTCGGACCACGTCCCCGTCGTCTCGTACCGCACCGCCGGGCGCGGCTGGGCCGGGTCACTGGCCCTGTGCCTGCTGCTGCTCGGGGGCGCGGGCCTGGCCGCCTGGTTCGTGCCGAGCGCCGCGTCGGGGGAGCGGGCGTGGCGGTCGGCCACCCCGTGCACCGCCGGGACGCCCGCCGCGGACCGCGACGAGTGCCTGACCACCCTGACCGCCGTGATCGCGCGGACCGATGCCACCTGGTCCAGGAGCAAGAGCAGTTGGCTGTACTTCGTCGACGGCCGGCCGATGGATCGGCTCGCGGTCTCGTCGGACGGCGCGAAGATGTTCGAGCCCGGCGACAGTGTCGAACTGACCGTCTGGCGCGGTGAGGTGCGGGAGGTCGTCGGCGAGCGTCACGTGTACCGCCTGCACGTCCCCGCCTCCGGCGAGTTGGCCGTCGTCGCGGCCGTGTGCCTGCTGGCCGCGGGCCACCCCGCCGCTCGGGTGCTGCTCCGTCTGCGCGGGCGCCGGCTGCCCGACGACGAGGTCCTCCCATCGGCCCTGCCGTTCGCGGGCGCCCTCGTCGGCACGGCCCTGTGGCTACTGCCGCTCGCCTACCTCCACCCCACGACCCTGCTCACCGATCCCGCGGCGATCACCTGGGCGGCCACGGGCTCGACGGCCACGCTGGCCCTCTTCGTATGGGCGTGGCGCGCCACCCGTGTCCGTACACCCGGTGAGATCGACGCGACGACCGGAGTGACGGGAGAGACAGGAGTTACGGGAGAGGCCGACGGGTTCGCCGAGAGGGAGACGGACGACGAGGAGATGGACGAGACGGAGACGGAGTACGACGTGTTCCTGGCCGCCCGTTTTCTGGAGCACACCGACTACAACCCGTACGGCTTCGGCACCCATGTCGTTCTCGGCGGCGGGCCGCTCGCGGTGACGCCCCATCCAGGCCCGGGCAGGTTCGCGGCGAAGCCGGTGCCGGTGGAGCGGCTTGTCGTCAAGGGAGTGCGGCGGGTCCGGGGCAGCGACGGCGACACCGTGCCCAGCGGCTGGCACATGGCCGAACTCGACGACGCGGGCACCCCCGTCCGTCTCGCGGCAGCTCCGGACGACCTGACCCGCATCCTCCGCGAACTGGCTTCCGGTCCACTCAGGCGGGAGTCTCGGGCGTCTCGTTCGCGGCGCGGCGGTACTCGGCGTTGATGCGCTGTGCTTCCTCTAGCTGGTCCTCGAGGATGACGATGCGGCAGGCGGCTTCGACAGGGGTCCCCTGGTCGACGAGTTCGCGGGCGCGCGCGGCGATCCGTAGCTGGTAGCGGGAGTACCGCCGGTGTCCGCCTTCGGAGCGGAGCGGAGTGATCAGCCGTGCCTCGCCGATGGCCCGGAGGAAACCCGGGGTGGTGCCGAGCATTTCTGCTGCCCGGCCCATCGTGTACGCGGGGTAGTCGTCGTCGTCCAGACGACCGCTGAGCGGAGTATCTGCTGTCATGTCACCTCGTTGACCAACGCGTCGAGGGGCCCTGGCGCCGTACGGCACCAGGGCCCCGAAGGAAATTGAACACCATCTGTCGGCTCTACTGCTGCGCCGACCTTCTGTTTCCGCAGTCCGGCCCGGGAGACGGGCGGGTATGCGGGGATCGCGAATGCGTGACCGGGGACCACCTTCCATTCCGGGGTCTTGCGGTACCCGGCCGGATGATGCCCTGGCCGGGCGATCCTGATGGCGTCTGCTCCTTCCGTTCTTTCTCGGGACCAGTGGTGAAACTGTCGTCTTCCACCCGCCAGTTCGTGTCTGCCGGGTCTCTCTGACCTTGTCTACGAGAGAAACCTTAGCCACGGCGCAGGCCAATGTCTACTCTGGCGAGAGCAGATTTCGGTTCGCTTGAGGCGTAGGTATTCTGCGGTCCGCGGTGACGACCGGTAACACCCGGTGACGTCGGGGTGCGGGCGGGCGGGGCCGGGCGGGTGAGGTCGGACGAGTCGCTGAATAGACTCGGCTTCCATGACGAACCCCGACCGGCTCCTCGTGGACATCTCCGCCCTCGTGGAGTCCGGGCAGAGCAATCAGATGTCGCTGACCGTGGTGGTCGGCGGTGCCGTCATCACCGGCCGGCTCGCTCCGGAAGCCGTGTGGAGGGGGCGGGTGTCGGAGGTCCTGAACGACTCGGACCGCCTGGGCCCGTTCTCCGCGGTCTTCGGTGCCGAGCCGACAGCGGGTGGCGGCCCCGAGGACGGCGACCGCGGCGCCCACGGCGAGCCACCCGCGTATCTGCACTTCCACCTCGCCCGGATCCTCCAGGGCAACATCGGGATTCCCGAGACGGGCGGGATGTACCGCGTCGCGATCGAGGACGTCAGCGCCTGGACCGTGGGCGACGTCAGCTACTCCGACCACTGAACCGCTGTACCCGTCCGGCCACCGAACCGCCGTACCCGCCGCGCTCCGCGGAAGGGACACGCTCCGCAAAAAACGATGAGGGCCCTGCCGACGCGCGTCGGCAGGGCCCTCATCGCTTGTTCCCGGCGTCAGCCGGGGAGTACGTCCTGGTGTCGGCTCGCGCCGGCAGTCACAGGCCCAGGGGGGCCGGGGCCGGGCTGCCGAGCAGCGCCGACGCGGTCTGGAGCGGTGTGGCGGCGACCGGGGCGGGCTCGGGCGCGGGACCGGCCTGGCAGGTGAAGCCGAGCCGGGTCATGGCCCGTACGACCTCTCCGCTGGTGAAGTCACGGCGGTCCTGCCGGGTGATGACCTCGCCGACCTGCTTGACGGGGTAGTGGCGGCGGCCGATGATCACGGACTCGCCCGTGATGGCCTCGGGCTTGACGCCCTTCATCGAGTCCAGGACCCCGCTCTTGTCGAGGTCGAACGGGAACCGGGCGATGACGCAGCGCATGATGCCTCACAGT
>NZ_LIQZ01000467.1 GCF_001418655.1 Streptomyces phaeochromogenes
CTTCCCGGTGGAGCTGGGCGGACAGGGCGGGGAGCAGGGCCTCGGGCGCGTGCGCCTGGGCGGGGGAGACACCGACGAGGGGGGCGAGGCGGGTGCGGGTGGTGGAGCGCAGAGCCGCGGCGGCGCGGTCGCGGGCGTTGGACTTGCGGTAAAGGCGGGCGCGGCCTTCGACGGTCTCGGAGGCGCGGATCGCGACGGGGAGCTTCTCGGGCACGAGCGGGCCGAGGCGGCGGGCGCGCCAGAGGGCGGCCAGGATCGCGGCGAAGAAGAGCTGCAGCGTGCCCCAGAGCCAGCCGGAGGGCATCAGGTCGAAGAAGCTGCGGTCGCCGGCGTCGGTGGCCGAGTCGTCGGAGAGTGAGGGGAGGTACCAGACCAGGTGGGGGCGGGAACCGAGCAGTTGGAGGGCGAGCGAGGCGTTGCCCTGCTTGTCGAGGCGTTCGTTCTGGAGGATGTCGGGAGCACCGAGTACGACGGTGTCGCCGTTCCCCTCGGCCGCCGGGACGCGCAGCAGGGTGGGCAGGCCGTCGCCGGGGTAGCAGGAGTCGGCGCCGGGCGCGTTCGTGGTGTAGCGGATGCCGCCCGTTTCGGCCTTGCCCGCTCGTCGGGCGGCGGGCAGGGAGCAGTTGGGCGACAGCGTGGTGTCGAAGCTGGGCGCGGGGTCGGCGTCCACTCCCGGGGCGAGGGTGCCGACGGACGGGGTGGTGGGGGCGACGAGGACGGTACGGCCGCCGGAGTTCGCGAACGCCGAGTGGAGGCGGTTCTGCTGACGGTCGGTCAGCAGGTCGGGGCGGGCGACCAGCAGGGTCGTGTCGGAGCCGGTGGCGGCTGCGGCCTCTTTCAGGGTGGTGACCACGCGGGTGGACACGCCTCGGTCGGCGAGGAGTTCGGCGACGGCGCGGCTGCCGGAGGGGGTCGCGGAGCGCGGGTCGAGGCTGCCGCTCTCGGCGTCCGAGCGGACCGCGGCGATGGCGACGGCCGCCGCCAGGAGGACCACGAGCGCGAGCAGGACACCGCGCGAGCGGGTCCACAGCTGGCGGGCGGTGGGAGAGGCCGAGGTGGACGGCGGGGTGGCCTCGGGCGCCTCGGGTGCGGGGGCCTCGGTGGTCACTCGGCGGCCCCCCGGTGGGCGCTGTGGGCCGTGCTGTGGGTGCTGCTCACGAGGACCGGCCTGGTGCGTTCCAGGTCGCGGTCGAGTTGGGAGAGGCGTTGGTACGTATCCGGGCCGGCCGTTCGTCCGCCGTACGTCACGTCGTCGAAGTTCCGGGCCGCGGCGCGGAGTCGGTCGGTGTGGGCGGGGAGCGTGCGGGCCGCTTCGGCGGCGGCCTCGTCGGCGGTGCGGCCGGGGCGGGGGTCGAGCAGGGCGCGTTCCTCCAGGGAACGCACGACGGCGCGCATGCGCTCCTGGACGGCTTGGTTCCAGTGGGCCTGGGCCGCGTGTGCCTCGGCCGCGGCGCGGTGCTCGGCGGCGCTGCGCGGCCGGTCGTCGAAGAGCGGGGCCGCTGACGTCGGGCCGCGGCGTGGGGTGCCGAGGCGCCACCAGAGGGCGCCGATGAGAGCCAGGGCCGCCAGCACGACGACGAGGAGGCCGAGTGCGCCGCCCGGTGTCGCGGAGGAGGCGGCGTTGAACAGCTTGTCGACCCACTCCCAGAAGGCGTCCAGGGCGCGTTCGAGCAGGCTGGGGTCGTTCTCGTGGTACATCCGCTTGGACAACTCGCGCCGGGCCGCTTCCTGCGCGGCGTCGCGCGGGATCGTGACCGGCGGTTCGCCTTCGCCGCGCGACAGCGCGAGTACGGCCGTCCCGTTGGTGCTTTGCAGCGTCAGTACCGCTGTGAGAACTCCCCCCGCCAGGCTCACTCCGTCAGCTCCCCGGGGTGGAACCAGGGGTGCCGGAGCCGTAGTCCTGGACGCCGGCCGCGCGGGCCAGGTCGAGGTCGAGGGCCTCGCGGCGGATGCGCTGGTCAATGTAGAGGAGCACGGAGACGCCGGCGGTGATCGGGAACGTGAGCATGGAGCCGATCACCGAGCCGATCCCGCTGATGACGAGGAACGTCCAGCCGAGGTCGCCGGTGCCGGTGTTGAGGAAGCCGGTGACCCCCTCGCCGCTGAGCGCGGAGGCGAGGAAGGCGAAGGGGATCACGATGATCGACGCCACGATGTTCGCGATGATCGTGGCGAGCAGCTGGATGCCGAAGACCCGCCACCAGGAGCCGCGGACGAGCTTCGCGGAGCGGCTCATCGACTTGAAGACGCTCTGCTTCTCCAGCATCAGGGCGGGCGAGGCCAGCGAGAAGCGGATCATCAGCCAGAGCGCGACGACGGCCGCGGCCAGGCCGCCGAAGACGGCGAGCGCGATGGCGCCGTCACCTCCGCCTGCGAGGCCGACGAGGATGCCGGGCAGTGTGCCCAGGGCGCCGACGGTGATGGCGATGAGCGGCAGCAGGAAGGTCAGGCCGAAGAGCTTGGGCAGCTGCGGCCGGGCGTCGCTCCAGGCCTCCGCGGTGGTCACCGACTTGCCGAGCACGGCGCGGCTGGTCACGGTCGTGAGCAGGGCGGTCGCCACGATCGTGCCGAGCAGGGTGATCAGCAGGACGGCGCCGGAGTTCAGGAGGCTGTCGCCCAGGGCGCGCGACAGTTCGCCGGCGGTGGCGCTGGGGTCGTTGAGGGTCTCCGTGCTGGCGCTGTCGTCCAGGACGAAGCCCTGGAGCAGGATCACGGCGATCTGCGTGAAGATCGCGACGGTGAGCGAGATACCGAGCACGGTGCGCCAGTGCGTGCGCATCGTGGACACCGCGCCGTCGAGGATCTCGCCGACGCCGAGTGGGCGGAGCGGGATGACGCCGGGCTTGGCCGCGGGCGGGGGACCGCCCCAGCCGCCTCCCCAGCCGGGGTGGCCGCCGGGGCCGTAACCGCCGGGGCCGCCGTAGCCACCAGGGCCGCCGGGACCTCCGTAGCCGCCGTACCCGCCGGGGCCTGCGGGCGGTTGGCCGCCCCAGCCCGGGCCCGCGGGGGGCTGGCCACCCCAGCCGGGGC
>NZ_LIQZ01000468.1 GCF_001418655.1 Streptomyces phaeochromogenes
GGTCAGCTCGCAGCCCGCGCGGAGCAGGCGCTGCTTGTGCGGCTCGGAGCGGGTGTAGCCGAGGAAGCGGAGGCCGATGGCGTTCGCGGCGGTCAGCTCGGCGACCGACGAGCCGACCAGTACGGCGTCCGACGGCGACGCGCCGAGCTGGTCCAGAGCACGCAGGAGGCAGTCGGGGTTCGGCATCAGCCGGGTCAGCTCCTCGGCGCGTCGCCGTCGGACGCCGTACTGGTCGGCTCGTCGGTCGCCGAGCTGGTCCAGAGCACGCAGGAGGCAGTCGGGGTTCGGCATCAGCCGGGTCAGCTCCTCGGCGCGGCCGTGCACTCCGTTGACCAGGCCGGTCAGCCGCCCGTGGGCCTGCAGATACATCCAGACGGCGCTCGGCGCGTTGTCGGCGACGACGGCGACGCGCCGGCCGAGGGCGTTGAGCGTGGTGATCAGGGAGTCGGAGAACGGGGTGGCCGTGGCGGTCGAGATCGCCCGCTCCTCGATGCGGTTGAGCCGGCGGCGCAGATCGGCACCCAGGGGGTGCTCGGCGAACGCCCGCAACAGGTCGAGCGGGTTCGACCGTCCCTCCAGGGGTGACACGGGCGCGCCCCCCGGCGAGAGCGGCTCGCCGCTCAGCGCGGCGTCGGGGTGGCGCAGCTCGGCGAGGAGCGCGGCGAGTTCCTGGGTGGCCTGTTCCTCCTTGGCCCGCGTGTAGAGGCGTACGAGGGGGCCGTCGAAGCCGATGAGTACGTGGGGGACGTCGACGAGGAAGGGTGCGGCGGCGTCCGGGGGTGCGGCGAACGACTGGGTCGCGGGCGGGTGGAAGGGCGGCTCTTCGGTTGGCTTCAGCCGCACCGAGCATGTGACCGAGAGCCCGGGGACCGGCCAGCTGTGCAGTCCGTTGTGCAGCGCGCCCCGTGCGGGCACACGGTCGACCGGATGACGGCGGGTGACGCGGCCGGCCTCTTTGACGACGTGGGCGAGGAGGCGTTCGGACACGTTGCCGGTGTCGTCGCCCACGAACGCCACCGGGTCCTCGACGTGCCAGGCCAGTTCCACGGACGCGGTGAAGGTTCCGCCGCGGGAGCTGGGGAGCGAGAGCCGGTGGACGGACTGCTGGGGGGTGAGGTCGACCTCGTAGTACGCGATCGTGGGCCCCGAGGCCGGTGTGTCGACGAGCCGGGCGGGGTCGAGGAGCGTCAGTGCGCCGTCGGCGGGCTGGATGACGACGGCGGTGCGGCCGGGCTCCGGAAGGGGGATCCACCGGGGAGGGCGGGTGACGAACGGGCCGCGGACGAGGCCGCCCTGCTTGGTCCCGGGATGAGGGGCGAGCTCCGGAAGGTTCAGGGGGCAGTACCAGGCGAGGACCGGACCGGGCGGACCGTCGGCCTGCTCCGACCACAACGGTCGGAAGAGGGCGAGGTCGACAGAGAGATCGCTGTCCGTGAGTTCTTCGTACAGGACGGGGGAAAGGACGACCGCGATGTCCGACTGCTCCGGTGCCGGCAGAGAATCCGGTGTGGGGGGCTGCGCGGCGTGCCAGAACGTCAACCGGACCCTGGGCGGGTTGTTTGCCTCCAGGAGTATGCCCGGCAGGTTGCGCAGGGTCGCATTCAGCACGGGCAGTACGGACCGTACGGGCAACTCGGCAGCGGTGAACACGAAGTGGCCGTTGTCGTCGGAGCGCATGTCGTAGTCGTCGGGAGCCAGGCCGCTGAGCGAGAGCAGCCGGACCAGGGAGGGGGCGAGCCTGTTGTGAGCTTCCGGGCGGTCGTCCGGGTCCGCGCACTCCATCGTGATCGTCGGCCGGTCGGCGTCGGCGACGCGGTCCAGGTTCCTGCGGGCGAGGGCGCGCAGCCGGCGGAAGTCCTCGTGTTCGGGGTGCGTACGGAGCAGGTCGTCCAGGTCGGCGGCGGCGCGCTCGAAGTGGCCCAGTTCCAGGTCGAGTTCGGCGCGGGTGGCGTAGAGCGAGAGGTGTAGGGCGCGCAGGCGGGCGCGGGTCGCCTCGGCTGCGGGGCCCGGGACGCCGTCGAGGGGTTCGCCGTACCAGAGGTCGAGGGCGCGTTGGACGGTGTCGCGGGCCGTCGTCGGATCACCGTCCTCGTGACGGGACTTCGCTTCGGCGGCCAGCTCTTCGCAGCGGTTCACGTCGACGCTGTGGTGCGGTGCGTACAGGGCGTAGCCGCCCCCGGTCGTGGTGAGAATGCCGGGACCCAGGATCTTCCGCAGCCCCGAGGAGTAGGTGGACAGTCCTCCGGCGCGTCCCGGGGAGTGCCGCCCCCACAGTCCCTCGGTCAGCTCGACGTGGGACACCGGCCCGCCGCGTCGCAGGAGCAGCATGCACAGCACGGCCTGTTCCTCGGGGGAATGGTTGGGGAGGGCGTCGTCGCCCCGCTCGATCCGCACCGGGCCGAGCAGGCGGTAGCGGTATCGGTCCGCGGCGAAGGCGGGAGGGGGAGCGGTCTCGCTCGCGTTTGCGCCGAAGGAGGTGGTCCTGAGGAGTTCGAGGGCGCGACTCTGGCTGTCAGCGTCCGGAGAGAGCAGAAGGCGGACAGCTCCGTCGAGCCGCGACCTGAACGCCCCCTCGAACTGCCGGAGTTCCTCCGGCGCCTCCTCCACGCCCAGGTCTTCCAGCAGATGCCCGAGGGCCTCCAGATCCTTCGACTCGTCGTTCCCCCGGTCTTGCACCGGCTCGAAGTGCGTGATCCTGACGGTGCCGTCCGGAGACATCAGCAGGCTCTGCGGTGTGAGGCGACCGTGTGCGACACCCTGTTCGTGCAGAGCCCCGAGGCCCAGCGCGATCTGCCGCACCACGGACACGAACGCTGCGAAGGGCAGCCGTGAACTCTCGGCGAGCGTGGCTCCCTCGACGAACTCCGTGACCAGGTACGCGATGCCGTCCTCGACGCCGAAGTCGTGGACGTCGATCACGTTGGCATGCCGGACACCGGCGAGGACGCGCGCGGTGGCCAGGAAATGCTCGTGCTGCTCCGGCCCGATCCGGTGCGGATACACGGCGACCGTCTGTCCGGACCTGATGTCCTCGGCCTCCATCACGTGCTTGCCCCGCCCCAGCCTCCGTACGAGCCGGTACCTGCCGAGCACCAGGCCGGCGGTGTCCGACTTCGGCGGGGGGCCGCCCAGTCTCCGTACGCTCTCCTCCCGTACCGATGCGAACGGCTCGCCGTCGGTCGTGATGTCCCCGGGGCCCGGCACGGCGACGCGGAAATCGCCGGCCGTCACTCCCGCACGCGTGTCGATCAACGCGCCCACCCTCGCGGTGAGTTCGGAGGTGCGGCCGAGTGCCGTGCGGGGGAGCGTGCGGCGCAGCAGTTCGCGTACGCCCGGGCGGAAGACGTACGAACCCGCCTTGCCCGGGACCGCGATCAGGGCGCCGCTGAGGATCACCTCGGCGAGATGCTGCGGCTGGGGGTTCCTCTCGATCGCCGCGTGGACCAGGCGCATGACGGGCAACTCGGCGCGTCCGACGGCGAGATGACCGGCCAGCCGGAAGGCCTCGGGGGAAGCGAGAGAGCGGAAGCGGAGCAACAGCTCCTCGGGGGAGAGCCGTTCGACATCGCTGCGGCCCCATTCGTCGACCGGCGCGGGAGGCGGTGCGGTCCCCAACAGGCCGACCGCGCCCGGCAGTCGGCCCCCGCCCGCCACGAGCGCCGACCAGTTCGCCAGCCAGGGCGCCGAGGCCTCCAGCACGGGGAGGGGGAGCACGTCCCGGGGGAGGTCCTCCATGGCGTACGAGTCCACGTCGTACGCGGAGTTGGGCGCGGCGGGCCCCGGCGCGGCGATCCGGGCGGTCGTGGCGGGCAGAGCGGTGGTGCGCCACAGGCGTTCCGGGAGCGGCTGGACCACGGCGACCGGCATCCTGGCCGACCAGCGGCGCAGTGTGGAGTACCAGCGGGTGCCCGCCGGGCCGTCCCGCCACTGCGGGCCCATGCAGTCGCTGATCAGCAGGGTGACCGTACGCCCGTCCGCGTACGCCTCCTGCGAGCCGGGGCGGCGTACCGTGCCGTCGGTCTCCAGCCGGTGCAGCTCCACCGTGCGGAAGATGCCCGACTGGGCGAGGGCCGCGTGCAGTTCGCGCACCAGCGGGCGCCAGATCGGCATCGTCGGGCCGGTGTCGTGCACGAGGTGGAGCGTCAGCCAGCGCTCGGTCGCGGGGCGCAGCACGGGCAGCCACCACTGTGGGGAGGCTCCGAGCCGGGCGATCCGGTGCGCGGTCGCCGCTTCGTCCAGTTCCTGTCCGAACGGGGCGGGGACGCTTCGCTTGAGGGGGCGGAGGGCGCGTTGGAGTTTGAGGGGGTG
>NZ_LIQZ01000469.1:0-1239 GCF_001418655.1 Streptomyces phaeochromogenes
CGCCCCCACTCGCGCTCCCGCCCCCGTTCACGTCCTCGTACGCGGGCCGGTACGTGTCCGGATCCATGTCCGGGTGTCCGTGGCCGTACGGCTCAGGGATCTCGTACGTCGGGCCATACGTCTCGTACTGCGAATTGCTCACTACGACACGCTCCAGGGATCCGGTCCGGATCGGGCCAGAGGAACCTAGCGGAGCGTTCGTCACTCTCCAAAGCATCACGACTACGCTGTGTCGCGACGCGTCCCCCGGTCGGACCCCCGCGAGCGGGCAGGTCGTTACGGCTCAGAAATCGAACGCGCGGGCAGTGTTCGCCGAGATCGCCGTCGCCAGCGCGTCCTCGTCCAGACCCCGTACGGCGGCCATGGCGCGGACCGTGACCGGAATGAGATACGGGGCGTTGGGCCGTCCGCGGTACGGCGCGGGGGTCAGGAAGGGCGCGTCGGTCTCGACGAGGACCAGTTCGAGCGGGGCCACGGCGAGGGCGTCACGCAGCGGCTGGGCGTTCTTGAAGGTCATGTTCCCGGCGAACGACATGTAGTAGCCGGCGCGGGCGCAGATCTCCGCCATGGCGGCGTCGCCGGAGTAGCAGTGGAAGACGGTCCGCTCGGGGGCGCCCTCCTCCTTCAGGACCCGCAGCACGTCGGCGTGGGCGTCGCGGTCGTGGATGACCAGCGCCTTGCCGTGCCGCTTGGCGATCTCGATGTGGGCGCGGAAGGACCTCTCCTGGGCGGCCTTGCCCTCGGGGCCCGTGCGGAAGTAGTCGAGGCCGGTCTCGCCGACGCCCTTGACGTGGGAAAGGGCGGCGAGCCGGTCGATCTCGGCGAGCGCCTCGTCCAGCGCGCCGTCGCCGCCGGGCTGCCGGGCGCCCTGCCGGGACCAGCCGTCGGGGTCGCCGTGCACGATCCGGGGGGCCTCGTTCGGGTGCAGCGCGACGGTCGCGTGGACGGCCTCGTGGTCGAGGGCGGTCTGCGCGGCCCAGCGCGAGCCCTTCAGGTCGCAGCCCACCTGGACGACCGTGGTCACACCGACCGACGCGGCCTTGGCGAGACCCTCCTCGACCGTGCCGGACTGCATGTCGAGGTGAGTGTGCGAGTCGGCGACCGGCACCCGGAGAGGGGTCGGCGGGGGCGGGGCTTCGGCGTTGGAAGGCATGCACCGATCCTACGAAGCCCGATCCTGCGAAGGGGGTCCCGGGAGGTCTCGGGATGTCTCAGGAGGTCTCGGTGGGTTTCGGGAAG
>NZ_LIQZ01000469.1:1261-5378 GCF_001418655.1 Streptomyces phaeochromogenes
TCGGGAAGGTCGATGCCGGGCCCCACGGTCCGGGAGGCGGGGGGAGGCCGCTGGATGTGGGGCCCGGCATCGGGCGGCGGACCGGAGGACCGGATCAGCTCGCCTTGCGGTGGTGGAACGGGTGCAGCAGATCGGAGAGGTGCCAGTGGTGGCGCTCCTCGCCCGCTGCCGACCCGGCGTCCTCCGCCGACTCCGGGGTCTCGCTGTCCGAGGCCTTCCGCGGCCGTACGGGCGTCGGGCGGCGCAGCGAGTTCTGCGCCGAGGAGACCTGCCCCGCGCGCATGATGCGGACGACATGGCCGTCGCAGTTCAGACAGCTGGGGCGGCTCAGCGGCGACGGCACGACCCGGCCGTCGGCCACGTACATGACGAATTCGGTGCCCTCGGCGTCGAGGTGGTGCTCGATCTCGTACGACTGCTCCCAGCCGTGCCCGCAGCGCATGCAGGCGAAGGAGTACGACTCGTGGACTATGTCGGTCGCCGTGGTGCGGTGGCCAGGGTCTCCGGTGATCTGCCCGGTCTGACCTGCGATCTCACTCATGCCAGCTCCTCTTGTCCGCTGGACGAGGACGGGTGCGTCCTTTAACCAGTGGACGCTTCCGCAGGCCGAAGCGCACCAGACCTGTCGAGTGTTGGAGCCGTCTTGGCCTTTCCTTGTCGGAGCACCCTCAGAACACGGTCCGAGCTTTGCTTTTGGCGATCGTCCTTTGCCCGCTCATGGGGTCGGACGCGGGGGTCCGCTCAAGGGTTCGAGCACGGCGGCCCACTCGGGGATGAGGCCGGACACAGCTGTCGGCTCAGGGATTCGGGCGCGTCGCGTTCTTCGACGCGACGACCGCGTCGAAGACCTCGCGCTTGGGCAGCCCCGCGTCGGCGGCGACGGCGGCGATGGCCTCCTTGCGCCGCTCCCCCGCCTCCTCGCGCACCCGCACCCTGCGCACCAGTTCCTCGGCGTCGAGCGACTCGATGATCTCCGGGGCGCCCTCCACGACGACGGTGATCTCGCCGCGCACCCCTTCGGCGGCCCAGGCGGCGAGTTCGCCGAGCGGCCCGCGCTTGACCTCCTCGTACGTCTTCGTCAGTTCACGGCAGACAGCGGCCCGCCGCTCGGCGCCGAACACCTCGGCCATCGCGGCGAGGGTGTCGTCGAGGCGGTGCGGTGCCTCGAAGTAGACGAGCGTGCGCCGCTCGTGCTCGTTCTCGCGCAGCCGCGACAGCCGCTCGCCGGCCTTCCTCGGCAGGAATCCCTCGAAGCAGAACCGGTCGACGGGCAGCCCGGACAGCGCGAGCGCGGTGAGTACCGCGGAGGGCCCGGGGACGGCCGTGACCTTGATGTCCTTCTCCACGGCGGCGGCGACCAGCCGGTACCCGGGGTCGGACACGGACGGCATCCCGGCGTCCGTCACGAGCAGCACGCGCGCCCCGCCCACCAGCGCCTCGACCAGCTCGGGCGTACGCGCGGTCTCGTTGCCCTCGAAGTACGAGACGACCCGCCCGGACGGCTGTACGTCCAGCGCCTGCGTCAGCCGCCGCAGCCGCCGCGTGTCCTCGGCGGCGATGACGTCGGCCCCCGCCAACTCGGCCGTCAGCCGGGGCGGTGCGTCCGCGATGTCCCCGATGGGCGTGCCTGCGAGTACAAGGGTTCCTGTCACGGTTCCATCCTCGCAGGGGCGGCCCGCGGGACTCACACAGACCTGTTCCCTACGATGGCGCGGTGACCAGTACCGCGTCCTCCACGGACACCCGGCAGGGACAGGGCGTCGAAGACCAGCGGCCGTCGTGGCAACAACGGCTGCGCCGGTTCGGCTACACGGCCCCGCCCAGAAGCGATGTCCGCGCACGCCTGGTGCCCGCGTACACCGAGCCCAGCCCCCGGCTGTGGGCGGCGATCGGGCTCCGCAGGGAGGCCGCGGAACGCCTCGTCCGCTGGTCGGCGTGGGGCGGTCCGCTGCTCGTCACGCTGATCGCGGGCGTGATGCGGTTCTGGAACCTGGGCAGCCCGAAGGCGGTGATATTCGACGAGACGTACTACGCCAAGGACGCCTGGGCACTCATCCACCGCGGGTACGAGGTCAACTGGGCGAAGAACGCCAACGAGCTGATCCTCCAGAACGGCGGCAACGTCAAGATCCCGACGGACGCCGCCTACGTGGTCCATCCGCCCGTCGGCAAGTACGTCATCGGGCTCGGCGAGTGGATGTTCGGGTTCACGCCGTTCGGCTGGCGGTTCATGACGGCGCTGCTCGGCACGCTGTCGGTGCTGATGCTGTGCCGGATCGGCCGCCGCATCTTCCGCTCGACGTTCCTGGGCTGCCTGGCGGGCGCGCTGATGGCGGTCGACGGCCTGCACTTCGTGATGAGCCGCACCGCGCTGCTCGACCAGGTGCTGATGTTCTTCGTCCTGGCGGCCTTCGGCGCTCTGCTCATCGACCGCGACAAGGTCCGAGAACGCCTCGCCGCCGCGCTCCCACCGGACGCCGACGGCTTCGTACGCCCGGACGCGCGCATCGCGGAGGAAACGCTCCTCGGCCGCCGCCCCTGGCGCCTGGCGGCAGGTTTGCTGCTCGGCCTCGCCATCGGCACGAAGTGGAACGGCCTGTACTTCCTCGTCGCGTTCGGCCTGCTGACGGTCCTGTGGGACGTCGGCTCCCGCCGGGTCGCGGGCGCCCGCCGCCCCCACCTGGCGGTCCTCAAGCACGACGTGGGCTGGGCGTTCCTCGCCACGGTCCCGGTCGCGATCGCCACGTACATCGTGTCGTGGACGGGTTGGTTCCTCTCCGCCACCAACGGCAAGGGCGGCTACTACCGCGACTGGGCCACGGCCGACGGCCGCACCAGCAGCTGGTCCTGGCTGTTCCCCGGCTGGTGGCGCAGCCTGTGGCACTACGAGACCCAGGTGTACGACTTCCACGTCGGCCTGCACTCCCCGCACACCTACCAGTCGAACCCGTGGAGCTGGATCGTCACCGGCCGCCCGGTCTCGTACTTCTACGAGTCACCGCTGCCCGGCAAGGACGGTTGCCCCACGGACGCGGGCGAGAAGTGCGCCCGCGAGGTCCTCGCCCTCGGCACGCCCCTGCTCTGGTGGGCGGCGGGTTTCGCGGTCCTGTACGTCCTCTGGCGCTGGCTCTTCCGCCGCGACTGGCGCGCGGGCGCGATCGCCTGCGGCGTCGTGGCGGGCTACCTCCCCTGGTTCATGTACCAGGAACGCACCATCTTCTTCTTCTACGCCGTCGTCTTCCTCCCCTTCCTCTGCCTGGCCGTAGCCATGATGATCGGCGCCATCCTCGGCCCCCCCGGCTCCACGGAACGCCGCCGCGTCATCGGCGCGGCCACGGCGGGAGTCCTGGTCCTGCTGATCGCCTGGAACTTCATCTATTTCTGGCCGATCTACACCGGCGAAGCCATCCCGATCGACAGTTGGCGGTCACGGATGTGGCTGGATACGTGGGTGTAGGGCTGTGACCGTGAAGGCTCACCGGGTTCGCGTCTTCCGTCGGGGCTGACGATCTCGGAGTATCGGAGGAATGGGGAATCGAGGGGATCCGACCGAGGCATTCCTGGCGGAGGTGGGCGTCGAGTTCGCGTTCCTGGTGGAGGACGCCGGCTTTTCGGGCCCGGAGCCGACCGACAACGGGCTTCTCTTCCATGGCGTCGGCCTGGACGTGCAGGTCTGGTTCCTGGACGGACACGAGCCCGAGGTGACGACGCTGGTCACCCCGGCCGCATCGGACGGTGTGAGGGCCAGGGGAGTATGGCTCGACCAGTTGTATGTCGCGAGCGGATGCGGTCCCGCTCAGGACGTTCCCGGTTCGGCCCCGACCCGGCGAGCCACGCTCAAGCGAGTCCATCAGCATGCGGCTGCGCTGCGTCGGCTCATGCCGCAGTTGCTCGGCGCCGAGGGTTCACAGCTCATTGCCCGCTGCCGCCAGGGCTGAGCCGCTACAAGGCGGACGCCGGTACACAAGCAGACCCAGACGGTCACATATGTGAACCGCGCCAAGACTCTCGTCCCGCCCCCGTCTCTGTTCGGTCAACTTCTGGGCACTGCCGCCCCAGCCGTCACCCCTCCCGCATACAGTGCCACCATGGACACCTTTCTGAACGCGTTCAGAAA
>NZ_LIQZ01000047.1 GCF_001418655.1 Streptomyces phaeochromogenes
GAGCACCACCCGCCTCACGCCCGCCCCCGCCTTCGCCCCGGCCCCGGGAAGCGGCCCTCTGATCGGGCGCATCCCCGTCCTGGACGTGCGCCCCCTCGTGCAGGGCGGGCGCCGCCCGGCGAAGGCCGTGGTGGGCGAGCCCTTCGAGATCTCCGCGACGGTCTTCCGCGAGGGCCACGACGCGGTCGCCGCGAACGTCGTCCTGCGTGATCAGGAAGGCCGCTCGGGCCCCTGGACCCCGATGCGCGAACTGGCCCCCGGCACCGACCGCTGGGGCGCCACCGTCTCCGTACCGAGGCCGGGCCGCTGGACCTACACCGTGGAGGCCTGGGGCGATCCGATCACCACCTGGCGCCACCACGCGCAGATCAAGATCCCGGCGGGCATGGACACCGAGCTGGTCCTGGAGGAGGGCGCGCTGCTGTACGAGCGTGCCGCGACCGGCGTACCGAAGAGCAAGGGCCGCCGTGACGCGATCCTCGCGGCCGTGGAGGCCCTGCGCGACACCGACCGGCCCGCCGCGGCCCGCCTCGCCGCCGCGCTCACGCCGGACGTGGACCACGTCCTCGCGCGCCACCCCCTGCGCGAACTGGTCTCGTCCGCCGAGCGGCTGACCCTGCTGGTGGAGCGGGAGCGGGCGCTGTACGGCTCCTGGTACGAGTTCTTCCCGCGCTCGGAGGGCGCGGTGGTCGAGGACGGCAAGCCGCCGGTCACCGGCACCTTCCGGACCGCCGCGCGACGGCTGCCCGCGATCGCGGAGATGGGCTTCGACGTGGTGTACCTGCCACCGATCCATCCCATCGGCACGACCTTCCGCAAGGGCCCCAACAACACGCTCGACGCGTCCCCGGACGACGTCGGAGTCCCCTGGGCGATCGGCTCACCGGAGGGCGGGCACGACGCCGTCCACCCCGACCTGGGCACGATCGACGACTTCGACGCCTTCGTACGCCGGGCCGAGAGCCTGGGCATGGAGATCGCGCTGGACTTCGCGCTCCAGTGCTCGCCGGACCACCCGTGGGTGGAGAAGCATCCGGAGTGGTTCCACCACCGCTCGGACGGCACGATCGCGTACGCCGAGAATCCGCCGAAGAAGTACCAGGACATCTACCCGATCGCCTTCGACAAGGACATGCCGGGGCTGATCCAGGAGACGCTCAGGGTGCTGCGGTTCTGGATGAGTCACGGGGTGCGGATCTTCCGTGTGGACAACCCCCATACAAAACCGGTCATCTTCTGGGAGCAGGTGATCGACGACATCAACCGCACCGACCCCGATGTCATCTTCCTGGCCGAGGCGTTCACCCGACCGGCGATGATGCACACGCTCGGCGCGATCGGATTCCAGCAGTCGTACACGTATTTCACCTGGCGCAACACCAAGGAAGAACTGACCGAGTACCTCACCGAGCTGTCGGGCGAGGCAGCCGCCTATATGCGGCCCAACTTCTTCGCCAACACCCCCGACATCCTGCACGAGTTCCTCCAGCAGGGCGGCCGGCCCGCCTTCGAACTACGGGCCGTGCTCGCCGCGACCCTGTCGCCGGCCTGGGGTGTCTACAGCGGATTCGAGCTGTGCGAGAACGTCCCGGTGCGGAAGGGGAGCGAAGAATACCTGGACTCGGAGAAGTACCAACTACGTCCGCGGGACTGGGAGTCGGCGGAGCGCGAGGGTCGTAGCATCGCCCCTCTGATTGCCGAACTCAACGCGGTCAGGCGCCGTAGTCCGGCCCTGAGGCAACTGCGCGACCTGCACTTCCACCAGGCGGACCAAGAGGCGGTGATCGCGTACTCGAAACGGAGCGGATCGAACACGGTTCTGGTGGTCGTGA
>NZ_LIQZ01000470.1 GCF_001418655.1 Streptomyces phaeochromogenes
CGACGCCCCCGGCCCCCGCCCCCACGGCGAGGTCGACTACCTCTTCGGCCCCCTCTCGGCGTTCGCGCCGGAGCTGGAGCAGGCCCTGGCCGCCACGCAGACGAAGCTCGGGGCCACCCGGCGCACCGCCACCGCAGTCCCCTCCGGCGCCCGCGCGAGGGTGCGGCAGACCGTCGCCACCGCAGGCCGGACCGCCCCCTCCACCATCGTCCGTGGCATCCAAGGGACCGTCACCCCGGTCGTCGACGAGACGGCCGCCACCGCGCTGCCGCCCGTCGCCGTCACCGCCGTGCACGGTGTCACTCCGGTCGCCGGTCGGGCCGTCGGCGGGGTCACCCCCGTCGCCGACCGGGCCGTGACCGGAGTCACCCGGGTCGCCACCGGTGCCGTGAACGGCGTGGTCCCGGTCGCCGGCCGGACCGTGGGCAACGCCACCGGCCTCGCCCACGAAGTGGTGGCCGACGCGGTGGCCGACGTACGCAGCTACACCGACGGCGTCACCGGCGACGTGACCCCGTACACGACGGGCGTGGTCGGGAACGTCGGCCCGTACGCGACCGGTGTCGTCGGCGATGTCGCCCCGTACGCCACCGGCGTGGTCGCGGACGTCCCCCCATACGCCACCGCCGTGGTCACCCAGGTCGCCGACGAGACCGTCGACTCCGTTCTCCCGCCCGTCGCCGCCACGGCGGTGGACGGTGTGGTGCCCGTCGCCGGGCAGGCGGTCGGAGACGCGACCGTGCTCGCCGACGGTGTCGTCGGCGTCGTCGGCGACGTGCGGCCCTTCGTGGGCGGTGTCGTCGGTGACGTTCCGCCGCTCGCGTACGGCGTGGTCGGCGAGGTCGACCCGTTCGCGCAGGGAGTCGTCGGCCAGGTGCCGCCGTTCGCCGAGGGTGCCGTCGGCGCGGTACGGCCGGTCGTGGACACGGTCGTCCAGTACGTCCGGCCTGTGGTGGACGGGGTCGGCGGCAGCGCCACGACGCTGGCGTACGGCGTCACCGGTGACGTACGCCCCTTCGCGGACGGTGTCGTCGGCGAGGTCGCCCCGTTCGCGGCCGACGTGACCGGACAGGTCGGGCCCTTCGCGGGGAACGTGACCGGAACCGTCGAGTCGGCCGCCGCCCCGCTGGCCGAAAACGCGGTCGGCGGAGTCGAGGACGTGGCCGAGTCCGTCACCCCGAGCTACCTGCCGACCGCCCAGTACGCGGTCACCCAGGACGGGGACACCCCGAGCCACGTGCCGCCGCCGGCCGCCCCGTACGGGCAGCACGGCTCCCCCTACGGCGTCTGACCGACGCCCCCGTCGTACGACCGTGCCCGGCGGCCGGTCGTACGGCACCCACCGACCCCGCAGGGCGACGGCCACGTACGGCCGAAATCCGTCGGTCCGTGCGACCGAAACCCTGCGGTCAGGGCCGGGCGGTCCTCATTGGGGTGGGGACCGGCCGCCCTACGCCCCTTACGTCACTGTCAGGGGCTGTTCGAGGGGCCTCACCAGGCAAACCCCAGCCTGGTGAGGCCCTTTAAACTGGCAATCTGTGACCGTAATCACCGCCCAGGTGTGATCTGCGATTTACGACCCCACCACGAGCGGGGATAACCTGCGAGGCGGACATGCCGCGTGCCGGCCACCGTGCCCACGCCCTCCTTGTGACCGCGCAGTCACGTTGCCCTTCGCGGCACGCCCACGCAGACAACGAACCGCGAGATACCTGATAGGGACGGACGCGCGTGGACCTGTTCGAGTACCAGGCGAGGGACCTCTTCGCCAAGCACGGTGTACCGGTGCTGGCCGGTGAAGTGATCGACACGCCTGAGGCAGCCCGCGAGGCGACCGAGCGGCTTGGCGGCAAGTCCGTCGTCAAGGCCCAGGTGAAGGTCGGTGGCCGAGGAAAGGCCGGTGGCGTCAAGCTCGCCGCCACGGCCGACGAGGCGGTCGCCCGTGCGACCGACATCCTCGGCATGGACATCAAGGGCCACACGGTCCACAAGGTGATGATCGCCGAGCTGTCCCCGGAGATCGAGGCGGAGTACTACGTCTCGTACCTCCTCGACCGCACCAACCGCACCTTCCTGGCCATGGCCTCGGTGCAGGGTGGCATGGACATCGAGGAGGTCGCGGAGAAGACCCCCGAGGCCCTCGCGAAGGTCCCGGTCAACGCCGTCGAGGGCGTGAACATCGAGAAGGCCCGAGAGATCGTGGCCCTGGCGAAGTTCCCGGCCGAGGTGGCCGAGGGTGTCGCCGAGGCCATGGTGACCCTGTGGGAGACCTTCGTCGCCGAGGACGCGCTCCTCGTCGAGGTCAACCCGCTGGTGAAGACCAAGGACGGCCGCATCCTGGCGCTGGACGGCAAGGTCTCGCTCGACGAGAACGCCGACTTCCGCCAGCCCGGGCACGAGGCGCTGGAGGACAAGGACGCGGCCAACCCGCTCGAGGCCGCCGCCAAGGAGAAGAACCTCAACTACGTCAAGCTCGACGGCGAGGTCGGCATCATCGGCAACGGCGCGGGTCTCGTCATGAGCACCCTCGACGTCGTTGCGTACGCCGGTGAGAACCACGGTGGGGTCAAGCCCGCCAACTTCCTCGACATCGGCGGCGGCGCGTCCGCGGCCGTGATGGCGAACGGCCTGGAGATCATCCTCGGCGACCCGGACGTCAAGTCCGTGTTCGTCAACGTCTTCGGTGGCATCACCGCCTGTGACGAGGTCGCCAACGGCATCGTCCAGGCGCTGCAGCTGCTCGCCGACAAGGGCGAGGAAGTCACCAAGCCGCTGGTCGTCCGTCTCGACGGCAACAACGCGGAGCTGGGTCGCAAGATCCTGTCCGACGCCAACCACCCGCTGGTGCAGCGCGTGGACACCATGGACGGCGCGGCCGACAAGGCCGCCGAGCTGGCCGCGGCCAAGTAAGGGACGAGGGAAAACCACAGCCATGGCTATCTTCCTCAACAAGGACAGCAAGGTCATCGTCCAGGGCATGACCGGCTCCACGGGCATGAAGCACACCAAGCTCATGCTGGCCGACGGCACCAACATCGTCGGTGGCGTCAACCCCCGTAAGGCCGGCACGTCCGTCGACGTCGACGGCACCGAGATCCCGGTCTTCGGCACGGTCGCCGAGGCGATCGAGAAGACGGGCGCGAACGTGTCCGTCCTCTTCGTGCCGCCGGCCTTCTCCAAGGCCGCCGTGGTCGAGGCGATCGACGCCGAGATCCCCCTCGCGGTCGTCATCACCGAGGGCATCGCCGTCCACGACTCCGCCGCCTTCTGGGCGTACGCGAAGGCGAAGGGCAACAAGACCCGCATCATCGGCCCGAACTGCCCCGGACTCATCACGCCGGGCCAGTCCAACGCCGGCATCATCCCGGGCGACATCACGAAGCCGGGCCGCATCGGCCTGGTCTCGAAGTCCGGCACGCTGACGTACCAGATGATGTACGAGCTGCGTGACATCGGCTTCTCGTCCGCCGTCGGCATCGGTGGCGACCCGGTCATCGGCACGACGCACATCGACGCGCTCGCCGCGTTCGAGGCCGACCCCGACACCGACCTGATCGTGATGATCGGTGAGATCGGCGGCGACGCCGAGGAGCGGGCCGCGGACTTCATCGCGAAGAACGTGACGAAGCCGGTCGTCGGTTACGTCGCGGGCTTCACCGCGCCCGAGGGCAAGACCATGGGCCACGCCGGCGCCATCGTCTCCGGCTCCTCCGGCACGGCCGCCGCGAAGAAGGAGGCCCTTGAGGCCGCCGGAGTCAAGGTCGGCAAAACCCCGACCGAGACGGCGAAGCTGGCCCGCGCCATCCTGGCCGGCTGAGCACGGCTCCTGGCGCAGCCCCCGGCACAGCTCCCGGAGGCTGAATCGCAGCCTGTACGCGGACGGGCCCGCACCCCTTCTCCAGGGGTGCGGGCCCGTCCGCGTCGCCGGGTTCGCACTCGGCGGTTCTCGGTGCGCCCTTACGCTCGTTCCTCAGCGGAGTTCCGGGCGGAGCCTCTCCGGACCGTTCTGGAACGTCGAGCGGAGCTTGACGCGGATCTCCTGCTCCTCCTCGGACAACGGACCGGGGCCCGACCGCGGCGGAACCCCGCTGATCGTCGCGGCGGGCGCCTGCGGGGCCTCGTAGTGGTCGGGAGCCGTGCGGAGCGTGAACGCGGTGGACCCGATGAGCAGGACCGTGAAGGCGATGGCCGCGCGGGTCCAGCGACGGGCGCGGCGCTCGCTTCCCGACCGCACCACGACGGGTTTCGCGGCGGTCCGCAGCGACTCCTTGCTCCCGAGCTCCGTCAGCCTGAGCCTCAGCTCCCCGGGATCCGCCAGCTCGGGCACGCGCGCGGCGACGACCTCACGCGCGTGCAGCAGCCGGCCCGCCGCCGCGGGCGTGCTCGCCTCCGTCTCCGCCGCGGTCTCCGGCAGCCCGATGCCGAGGCCGTCGTAGAGGAGCACCGTGCGGCGGTACGCGGGCGGCAGGCTGAGCAGTACGGAGAGCAGCCGGCGGTCGTCCAGCGCGGCGGGCGGCGGCTCCGGAGCCCGGTGCCGAAGACGCAGCCGGTGCCAGGGGGACATCGCGTACTCGTACGCCGCCGCCCGCACCCAGCCCGCCGGGTCCCGGTCGACCGCCACCTCCGGCCAGCGCTGCCACGCCAGTTGGAAGGCCCGCTCCACGGACTCGCGCGCCAACTCGCGCCGCCCGGTCAGCAGATAGGCCTGCCGTACGAGGGCGGGGGCCGCGAACGCGTAGAGGGCGTCGAAGGCCTGACCTGGCGTCAGGGCGGGGGCGGGTGGCGCGAGTTCGAAGTCGGCCTCCGCCTCGGGCCCGTCCGGGTTCTCCGCAGGGTTCTCGGCCTGGTTCTCCGCCTTGCTCCCTGCCTTGTTCTCTGTCTGGTTCTCCGCCTCGGTGTTCACCTCGGTCCCGTCCTCGGCCTCGGCCTCCGGAAGGGGCGGCGGGCAGGAAGGGGTCTGCGTCACCGGGCGCCCCTTCGCACGTAAAAGTACATAAAACGTATATTGAGCGACACATCCGGGGTTCGCCTGTTACGAGGAGAAAGCGCGTGTCGTTGGGAGCATGGCGGCGTGACCCAGACGACCGACCGCAGTCCGGACCGCAGCCCGTCCCTGCCGTCCCTGCCGAACTTGCTGACCAAGCCGGACCTGCTGGCCCGATGGCGCAGGAGGTCACCGGGACTGGCCGCGGGCCTGGTCGGCGGCGCGCTCGCGGCGGGGCTCGGACTGGCGGCGTTCACCGTACTCGTGACGGTCCTCTGGATCAGTTCTCCCTATCCGGACAGCGGTCCTGACGGGGCGTTGCATGTCGCCGCCGGGCTGTGGCTGCTCGCGCACGGCTGTGAACTGGTCCGCACGGACACGCTGTCCGGCGTACCCGCGCCCGTCGGCGTGACGCCGCTGCTCCTGGTCGTGCTGCCCGCGTGGCTGCTGCACCGCGCGGGGCGCGATGCGGCGGACGGCGACGAGGAGTCGGTGCCGCCCGCCGTCCGTACGGCCTGGGGCGGTGTCGTCGCGGGCTATCTGACGGTCGGCACGGCCGCGGCCCTGTACGCCTCGGGCGGTGCGCTGAGTCCGTCCTGGGCGTCGGTCGCCGTTTGGCTGCCGCTGCTCGCGGTGACCGCGGCGGGGGTGGGCGCGTGGACGGCGTACGGGCGCCCCCGCGGGCCTCTGCCGCCGCCCGCGCGCCGGGCTCTGCGCGCCCTCCCCTTCGCCTCCTTCGTGTCCTCCGTCCCCGGGGTCCGGCTCCCGGCCGCCGTGCGCGCGGCGGGTGCGGGTGCGGCGGTGCTCGTGGGGGGCGGGGCCGTGCTGGTCGGCGCCTCACTCGTGTGGCACGGAGGTCTGGCCCGCGTGTCGTTCCTGCACCTCACGGAGAGCTGGTCGGGACGGTTCGCGGTACTGCTGCTGGCCCTGGCCCTAGTGCCGAACGCGGCCGTGTGGGGGGCCGCGTACGCCCTCGGCCCCGGCTTCGTACTCGGCGCGGGGCACGCGGCCGATCCCCTGATGTCGTCGCCCGGTCCACTGCTGCCGCCCTTTCCCCTGCTGGCGGCGGTTCCGGGCGCCGGCCCCGGCACTCCGGTGAACTGGGCGGCGGGCGCCGTGCCGTTGGTGGCGGGCGTGGCGGTGGCCTGGTTCACGGTGCGGGCGGGGGTGCCGGGCCGGATTGACGGGGGAGAGGCAATCGGAGACGGAGACGGGAAGGGGCAGGGGAAAAGGAAGGGCGGGGTTCCGGTTGTGGCCCACCGTGGTGAGGCCTGGTCGCCCGGCCGGACCGCCGGGAACGCGGCCTTCGCGGCCCTCCTCTGCGGACTGGCCCTCGCGGTCCTCGCCACCCTGTCGGGCGGCCCCCTCGGCACCCACGCACTCGCCGACTTCGGCCCCGTCTGGTGGCAGACGGGGCCCGCGGCGGCCGGGTGGACCGCGGCGGTGGGCGTCCCGGCGGCCCTGGTCCTGCGCGCCTTGCGGCTCCGACAGCCGCGGGTACGGGTGCCGCGGGCGCCCCGGGTACGGGCTGTGCGGGGG
>NZ_LIQZ01000471.1 GCF_001418655.1 Streptomyces phaeochromogenes
TCAAACGCCGGAGGGGCTGAACGATTGCGCAGTTCCCCGCGCCCCTAGACACCTAGGGGCGCGGGGAACTGCGCGGCCAGCCACAACCAACCCGCACCCTCAACCCCGTACCGCCCTCCCCACCTCCGCCCGCAAGCTCACGAACTCCGGCAAGCCCCGCGTCGTGATCTGGTCGCGCTTGCCCGGGAGGGCAATCGGGAGGTCGAGGACAATCCGGGAGGCGGGGCCGGAGGAGAGGACGACGACGCGGTCTCCCACGTACACGCTCTCGTCGATGTCGTGGGTGACGAAGACGATCGTCGGCCCCTCGGTCTGGTGGACTTCGAGGAGGAGGTCCTCAAGGTCCTCGCGGGTCTGGGCGTCGAGGGAGCCGAAGGGCTCGTCCATGAGGAGGAGGGACGGGCGGCAGACCAGGGCGCGGGCGATCGCGACACGCTGCTGCATACCGCCGGAGAGCTGCCAGGGGTGGCGGCGACCCGCACCGGGTAGCCCCACCCGTTCCAGCATCCGCTCGGCCTCGTCCCGCCGCTCGGCCCGTCCGAGGCCCCGCCGTCGCAGGGGAAGGGCGACGTTCTCCCGGACGGAGAGCCAGGGGAAGAGCGACCGCCCGTAGTCCTGGAAGACGACGGCGAGCCGGTCGGGCACACCGGTCACGGGCTCCCCGTCGACGCTGACGGAGCCCTCCCCCACGGGCTGCAACCCCGCGATGGTGCGGAGCAGCGTCGACTTGCCGCACCCGGACGGCCCGACGACACACAGGAGTTGGCCGTCGGGGACGGTGAGCGTGATGTCGTGCAGGACGGGATGATCGCCGTACCGCTGGCCGAGCGAGTCGAGACGGAGCATGCGGGGCGGTCACCTGTCCCTGGAGTCGGAGTCGAACGCGCCGTCGTCGACCCGGACGTGGAGCAGGAAGGGCCCGTCGTCGTCGCCGTGTCCGGCCAGCGCACGGTCGAGTGCGGCGGGAAGGTCGGCGGACTCCTCCACGTACGCCGCCGGGCAGCCGAAGCCCGTCGCGACCCGGGCGAAATCGATGTCCCCGATGTCCGTGCCGGGCACGGGTGCGATGTCGATGCGGCGGCCGAGGGCGCGTACGGCGGCGTATCCGCCGTTGTCGAGGAGGACGTAGGTGACGGGCACCCGGTGGCGCGCGGCGGTCCACAGGGCCTGCACGGAGTACAGCGCCGAGCCGTCGCCGACCAGGCACACCACCCGCCGCCGGTCGGCCAGCGCGCGCCCCACGGCGAGCGGCAGCCCCCAGCCGAGCGCCCCGCTGCCGGTGGTGAGGAACCCGCCCGCCGATTCGATGCGCACGCGCGCGTGGAGCGCTTCGCGATGGCTGGGCGTCTCCTCCACGAGGACACGGTCGCGGGGCAGCCGCTCCTGGAGCAGGTCGAGCACGAGCTCCGGCTTGATCGGGCCGTCGCCGTCGCCGGGGGCGTGGGCGGGGAGCGGGACCGGTCGGGAGGGCGGCGGTTTGCGGTCCGACTCCCGCACCAGCGCGGCCAGTTGCCCGACGGCCGGTTTCAGCGTCGTGACGATGCTCGTGCCCGTCGGCAGCCAGGCCGCCTGCCCCGGGTCGCAGTCGAGGTGGAAGAGCTCGGTACGCGCGGGCAGCGGCGGGCTCTCCGTGTGGAAGTGGTACGTGAACAAGGGCGCGCCCAGGGCCACCACCACGTCGTACGCCTCCAGGCAGGCCGCCAGCCGGTCGGCCGCCGGCGGCAGGAACCCCTGGAAGAGCGGGTGCGACTCGGGGAAGCCGGAGCGCCCGGACATCGGGCTGATCCAGACGGCGGCGCGAGTGCGTTCGGCGAGGGCGCGGACCTCGGCGGTCGCGTGCTCGTCGTCGACTCCGGGGCCGACGACCAGCGCGGGCCGCTCGCAGGTGTCCAGGCGTGTCGCCAGCGCGGACAGCGCGCCCGCGTCGGCGCTGAACCCGCCGTGCAGCGTGCGCGGTTCGACGTGCGCGGCCGGTTGGTCCCAGTCGTCCTCGGGGACGGAGACGAAGACGGGGCCGCGCGGATGCGACATGGCGAGGCGGTGGGCCTCGGCGAGCACGGCGGGTACGTCGGCCGCACGGTCCGGCTGGCGGCTCGACTTCACGTACGGGCGCGGGAACTGTACGGGGTCGTCGGCTCCGAGGAACGGCCTCAGCTGGGTCAGGGCGCGCGACTGCTGGCCGGCCAGGATCACGAGGGGTACGCGGTCGCGGTAGGCGTTGAAGACGGCGCCCAGGGCGTGGCCCACTCCGCCCGCCGAGTGGAGGCTGACGAGGGCGGCGCGGCCCGTGCCCAGTGCGTGTCCTGCGGCCATGCCTACGGCGACGGATTCCTGTAGTCCCAACACATAGGTGAAGTCGTCGGGCCAGTCGCGGAACATGCGTAGTTCCGTGGAGCCCGGGTTACCGAAGACGGTGGTCATGCCGGTGTCCCGGCAGAACCGGATGACGGCTTCCAGGACGGTGACGGTCTCGGCCGCACGGGTCGATCCCGCGTCCGGCTCCGGCTCCGGCTCCGGCTCCGGCTTCGGCTTCGGCTTCATGCAGGCCTCCCTTTGCCCAGCAGTCGTTTCTCGACCGCCAACAGGCCGGTGTTGAGTACGTATCCGAGCGCGCCGAGCAGCACCAGCGCGGCCCACACGGTGAGCAGGTCGGAGCGCGACTGGGCGTCGGTGAGTGTGAAGCCGATGCCGTTCGCCGTGCCGGGCAACAGCTCCGAGAAGACCATCAGGATGAGGGAGAGCGACAGGCTCAGGCGCAGGCCCGCGAAGATGCGCGGGAGGGCCGAGGGCAGGAACAGGAGCCAGAGTCGTTCTGCCGTGGTGAGGCGTAGGACGGCCGCCACGTCGATGCGCAGGGGGTCGGTGTTGCGGGCTCCCTCCGCCGTGTTGATCAGTACGGGCCAGATGGCGCTGAAGACGATCGACGCGAGTTGCATCTGGGTGCCGAAGTCGAAGACCACGACGAAGACGGGGACCAGGGCCGGGGGTGGGATCGCTCGGGCGAACTGGAGGGTTGGGTTGCAGAGGGCGTAGGCGCGGTGGGAGCGGCCCAGGGCTGTGCCTATCGCTATTCCTGCGGCTGCGGCGAGGGCGAAGCCTGTGGTCATGCGGGCGAGGCTGGGGAGGATGTTTTCCGTGGCCTCCTGGGTGAGGAAGGCGTGGGTGGGTGGGCCGGAGAACCACAGGTTGTGGGTGTGGCGGGCGATTTCTGTGGGTGGCGGGAAATAGACGCTCGTGTGAGTGCGGGTGGCTGTCTGCCAGGCGCCGATTGCCACGGCGAGCACGCTCCACCGGAGCAGTGCGCTGCGCGCCGCCTTACCGCCCCTCATCGACCGACCTCACCGTCCTTGGATTTCGCCCCCGCCGCCCC
>NZ_LIQZ01000472.1 GCF_001418655.1 Streptomyces phaeochromogenes
GGCGGGAGGTCGAGAGAGCTCTTCGGAGAGGGCGAGCGGCTGCGCCGGAAAGGCTGAGCGGGCCCGCCGGGAAGGTCGAGCGGACCCGCCGCAGACGTTGAACTGGCCAGCCGGTCGGTCGGTCAGCCAGCCGGCCCGGCTGGACGCCGATCGTGCCGAGCGGTCACGCCCGGTGAAGCCAGGCACGGTCCGCAACCGACCCCGCACCGGCCAGGCGCCCGCAGCTGTGGACCGGAGCCCCAGGCCTGCCGCTTACTCCTCGTCCTCGTCATCGTCCAGTCGGGCCAGCCAGGTTGCCAGGCGCTCGACCGGGACCTCGAAGTCCGGGTTGAGGTCGACGAACGTACGCAGCTGCTCGGCGAGCCACTCGAAGGTGACCTCTTCCTGGCCGCGCCGCTTCTCCAGTTCCTCGATGCCGCGGTCGGTGAAGTACATGGGGTGTTCTCCTGCGTGCGTCCGTGTTCCGCCTCCGGTCACAGTTCACAGTCTGTGGACCGGTTTCCGTTCACAGCCTATGTACTGCCCGCCGGATCCGGTCGCCGGGAGCCGTCACCGGCAGGTGCCTCTCATAGAGGCGCCTCTCGTATAGGTGCCCCTCGCACATGTCCCAGGTCGGGAGTTAGCCTTCTCCTTCCCTGCGGTAGGGGAGCTTCACAGTTGGCAAAGGGAAACCGGCAGCGAACGGACGGGGGCGCCGTGGGTGGAGGGATCGAACGGATACGGCTCGACGACGGGACCGTCGTATGGGCGAGGGTCAGTGCGGCGGACGAGGCCGCGCTGGACGGGGACGGATATCAGGACACCGGGGTCGGGGACCGGATCATCGACATGGCGGGCGGACTCGCCGACGCGGTCGGTGGCGTCGTGCGCTCCCTGCGCGCCGGTCTCGACACCCCGGCACCGGTCGAGGTGGCCGTGAGCTTCGGCATCGAACTGTCGGCGCAGGCGGGCAGGATCGTAGGAGCCATCGCGGGAGGCGGTGGCCAGGCTTCCCTTTCCGTGTCGCTGACCTGGACCGAGCCCGCGGGGCAGGCGGGCGCGGCGGGTGCGGGGCAGGGAGACGGCGGCGACGGGCAGCCCGGACCCTCGGCCTCCGGCACCGGATGAGCGCCCTTGAGGAGATGGTGCGCCCCTCGCTCGCGCGCATCGTGGCCCCGGGCGACGGGTATGCACCGGACCGTGAGGAGTACTGGGGCAGCGGTTTCTTCATAGCACCCGGCTGGCTGCTGACCTGCGCCCATGTCGTGGGAAAGGGGGGAGCGGCCGTGTGGCGAAGTGGCAACGCCGTCGGCGTGACCTGGCAGGGCGGCAAGACCACCGGCGAGGTGGTGCTCGCCAAACCGCGGCCCGAGGAGCCCGACGGGGTCCGCGGCAGCTGGCGGTTCCCGGACATCGCGCTCGTCAGGGTGCGGGGCGCGGAAGACGCGCCGTGCGTCTGGCTGAGCGACCGGGCGCCGACCATCCCCGCCCTGGTCAGCCTGCACGGCTGGTCACGGCAGACCGGCGACCTCGGTATGCGGCACGGCATCGGACAGGCGTCCGCCCTGGACGGCAAGGCGCTGCTCCTCACCGGCCAGACGCCGGTCGAGGGAGTCTCGGGCGGGCCCGTGGTCGACCTGCGGCACGGCGCCGTCATCGGCATGAACAAGGGGCGCGGCCGGCACGAGGGAGCCGCCGTCCCCATCACCGCGCTGCGCGAGCTGTACGACGTGCGCGGGGGCGAGATCCTGCACACCGTCATGGGGGCGCACGACCTCCACCACCTCGACCGCTTCAACGACCCGGCGGCGGGCGCGGACTGGACCAGGACCCAGACCCGGCTGCGCGCTCCCGGCGCCCATGGGCTCGACCCCGGACTGCGCGTCCGTCTCTACGGCCACTTCGCCCATCTCCCGCCGCCCGGCGGCCCGGGCGAGGTCATGCACCTCGTTCACGAGGTCAAGTCCCGTGTGGTGCAGGAGGACTACCGCTCGCCCATCGAGCACGACCCGCGCACCTGGCGCGAGGGCGCCGGACTCCTGCACGGCCTGCGGGACCCGGGCGACCACGACCACGGCGGCAGACCCGAACTGGCCCTCGACGCCGTCCTGTTGTACGCGGCCAAGGTGGCCAGGCACGCCGCCCTCGACCACCCCGCCGACGTGGACCGCGACCGGCTGCGCGACTTCACCGCCTGGATCACCGAGCAGGCGACCCTCTCCGCACGGCAGGCCATCCGCGAGGACATCGACGCCCTCCTGGACCGCCTGTCCGAGGAGAACCTCCGGACACCGGCGACCGTCCCGACGATGGCGCGGACACCGTCCCGGGCCCGGGCGGACGTCCTCGTCGACGTCGGGGAGCCCGTCTACGGAGAGCGGTATCCCCTGAGCGTCAAGCTCCTCTACGACGGCCAGGACGTCACCCCGCTCTACAGCAACGACCAGGGCGTGCGCCGCGACGAACTGCACCAGTACCTGAGGGAACCGCTGGCGGAGGCCCTGCGCCTGGGTGACCGCGGCGAACACCTGGCCGCGGTCGAGGCCTTCCTGCCGCGCCGGCTGTTCGACGTGCCGCTCGACGACTGGCGGATCGGCGCCGACGACGCCTGGGACGACGCCGACCTCTTCGACGAACAGTCCATGCCGCTGGGACTGCGCAGGGTCGTCGTCATCCGTGACCGTCGGCGCAACGCCCGGCCGGCCAGCCCCGAATGGCGCCGCAGATGGGCGGGCGTGGCGAACCGGCCGCTGTCCGCCGGGCCGTTGAGGGGTGAGGCGACGGCACAGGGGCACCCGCAGACGGGACGTCCGGAGGGCAGGATGGCGGCGTACGGCCGGCTCTCGGGTATGGACGACGCGTGCGTTCCCGTCCACTGCGGTCCGGTCGGCAGCGGTCCCGGCTTCGACGCCATGGCCGCCGCGCTCGCCGCCGGGCACCCCCTGGTGCTGTGGCGCAGGGACGGCCACGACCACGAGGAGTGCCGCGAGTTCCACGTGCAGGCCGGGCAGTTGCTCGGCCTGGCGGGCGGGGCCGAGGGGCTGCACCGGCAGGTGCGCGAGCTCAGGATCCGGGTGTCGGATCCCGACACGGCGGAGGGTCTCGTGGGCGACATCGCTGTACTGTTCGATCCGCCGGATCGTCCGCCACACGGAACGGAACCCATGCAACCGCCCCTCATGGCAGCCCCCGACACGTGAATCGACTCCCAACTCCCTTGCCTCGCACGGATGTTCGCTGACCGGATTCGACACCGGACGAACAGGAAGCTCGGCAGGCCCGGCGCACCGGCGGTAACGTCGTACATCGAACAGCCGGGACCCGCTGCATGATCACCAGAGCCGGGAGGAGCCCATGGTGAACGACTGGCGGATCTACCGCGGGGTGGGTCAGCCGCACGACGGTGTGCGGCAGTTACCCCCGCCGCCCCCTTGGCGGGACTTCGCGGCGGCACCCGACCGACCCGAGTCCGGACCGGACGACCCCAGCAGCGCCCGCCGGCTCGGCGTACGGCGGCGCCTCGTGGAGAACTACGCGCCCCGGCCCGCCGAGGTCGACGCCGTCAACGCGGCCCTCTATCTGCGCCGCCCCCTCCTCGTCACCGGCAACCCGGGCACCGGCAAGTCCACCCTCGCCTACGCCGTGGCACACGAGCTGGGCCTCGGCCGCGTACTGCGCTGGCCCGTCGTCAGCCGCACCACACTCCAGGACGGCCTGTACCGCTACGACGCCATCGGCCGCCTCCAGGACGTCCAGCTGGAGCGGGCCCAGGGCGCCACCGCGGCGCCCGCGGCAGCCCCGTCCGGCATCGGATCGTACGTACGACTCGGCCCCCTCGGCACCGCGCTGCTGCCCGCCGAAGTACCCCGTGTCCTGCTGATCGACGAACTCGACAAGAGCGACCTCGACCTGCCCAACGACCTTCTGAACACGCTGGAGGAGGGCGAGTTCGCCATCCCCGAGCTGGAGCGCGTGGCCGACCGCGAACCCGTCGTCGAGGTCCTCACCCACGACGGCCGCCGCGTGCCCGTGCACGGCGGACGCGTCGCCTGCACCGCCTTCCCGCTGATCATCCTGACGTCCAACGGGGAAAGGGACTTCCCCGCTCCCCTCCTGCGGCGCTGCATCCAGCTGGAGCTCGAACCGCCCGGTGAGGAACAGCTCACCGCCATGGTCGAGGCACACCTCGGCGGCGAGAGCGTCGAGCAGGGCCGCGATCTCATCGACCGGTTCCTCGACCGGGAGCCCGGCGAGGTCGTCGCCGCGGACCAACTGCTCAACGCCCTCTTCCTCACCCAGCACACCCCCCACGCGGAGCGCCTCACCCGCGAGCGGATCGCGGACCTGCTCATGCACCCACTCGACCGCTCGCGGTGAGCCGGATGCACGGGATGCATCTGGAGGACCTGATCGGCCGGCTGCGCCGGGGCGGACTCGACCCCACCGCCGAAGAGGTGGCCGACGCCGTCTGGCTGTCCCGGTGGCTCGATCCGGCGCCGCCCCGCGCCGGGCAGGACCGCGGGCCGGCCGACCCGTCCGCCCCGGCGGAGAACGGGACGGGGCCGACGATCCGCCCACCGGCGGACCACACCCCCGGGACCGGCCAGGAACCCGGCACGGACACCTCGCTCGGCGCCGTCCCCCTGCACACGGCGGGCGGCGGTGCCGGTCCAGGGACCGACGGCGCCCGGCAGGTCTTCCCGGTGCGCGCCCCGGCGGCCACCGCGCTGCCGGGCCTGCTGGGCCTCGAACAGGCGCTGCGCGCCCTGGGCCGCTACCGCGGACCCGCCGCCCCGCCCCGGGACGGAGCGATCGACGAGGAGGCGACCGCCGACCACGCCGCCGCCAGCGGAGTCCTGGTGCCCGTCCGCCGCCCCGGCCGCCGCCGGCGCTGCGACATCCAGCTCCTGATGGACACCGGCCCCGCGATGGCCGTCTGGGGGCAACTGGTCGAGGAACTGCGCCAGGCCTGCCAGCAGTCCGGCGCCTTCGGCAGCGTCCGGGTCCACCATCTGTACGCGGGCGACGGCGGCATCCCGCTCATCGGCACCACCGCCGGGCCCAGCCACCACACCCGCCTGCGCTCGGCCGACGAGTTCCACGACCCCACGGGCCGCTGGCTCACCCTCGTGATCAGCGACTGTGTGGGACCCCTGTGGCAGAACGGCAGCGCACAGCGGCTCCTGCACGGCTGGCCCCGCACCTCGCCGCTCGCCGTCGTCCAGCCGCTGCCGCCCCGGCTCTGGGGCCGCACCGCACTGCCCGCCGAACCGGGGCTCCTGATCAGGCAGGCCGAGACCGGCGGACGCACCACCTTCCTGCCCGACGAGGAACCCTGGGACGAACCGGCCGCCGGAGCCCGCCCCGTGCCGGTGCTCCAGCCGACCCCCGAGGCCTTCGAGGCCTTCTCCCGCCTCCTGTCCGGCACCGGCCCCACCAGCGAACGGGCCTGGGCCGCCTGGAC
>NZ_LIQZ01000473.1 GCF_001418655.1 Streptomyces phaeochromogenes
GCCGAAGACACCCGCACCCCGCCGGAGGCACCGCGCATCACGCCGGCCGCGACCGAAGCCCCTCCAGCAGGATGTCCAGCAACCGAGCCGACGCCGCAGCCTGCTGGGCCGCGTCCGGCAGCGAGGGCGCCGCCGTGGCGATCACCAGCAGTACGTCCGCCACCGTGACGTCCGCACGCAGTTCGCCCGCCGCGCGAGCCCGGTCCACGAGCCGCCCCACGACCTCCAGCAGCTGCGCCGCACCCGCGTCGTCCTCGATCGACACGACCTCGACGGACTCCTGCAGGGGAGCCGGCCGCTGCTCCACGAGCCGCAGCTCGGGCGAGAGCGGCTGGGACCGCTGCTGCGGCACCCGCGTCTCGTCCAGGACCGTGCCCTCGGACCCCTCGTCGCCGACGCCCACCCGCAGGATCTGCGGAGGCAGCAGCCGCCCGGCACCCGAGGCCACCGACGTCCGCAGGAAGCGCGAGAGCGCCGACCACGGCTCGTCCTCCTGACCCAGCGCGGAGCGCGCCTGGTCGGTCAGCCGGGAGGTCTCCTCCTCGGCTATCCGCCGGACCAGGACGTCCTTGCTCGGGAAGCGCCGGTACACCGTGCCGACACCGACGCGGGCGCGCCGTGCCACGTCCTCCATCGGCGCGCCGTACCCCAGCTCGCCGAAGACCTCACGGGCCGCTCGAAGTACGTGCTCCAGATTGCGCTGTGCGTCCACGCGCAGTGGCGTCGTGCGCGACGGGTCCCCCACGCCGCGTCCGTTCGATGCCGCCGCACTGATCGCTCCGCCCGCTCCGATGGCAGACGCGGAAGACCATTGAGAGTCCTGAATGTGCATATGTGTTCCCCCGGTAATGACGTCTCCCCCCGGAGACTCTCCCCGCCATTGACAGCCGGAGCGAGCGGAACAGCCTTCGCCGCGCGGTCTCGCCGCACGAACCCGTCGAGCGCATCCCCCTACACCCCGATGACACACGAACATAGTTGAGTGGGGGTCAATTCAGAAGGGGCAGGTTCCGCACGGAGCGCCCCCCGATCGGGCTACGGGCCGCATACGTCCCGGTTGCGCCCCCTACTTCCACCCCGCTCACACCCGCTGACCTGCGAAGCTTCCCCGCACTCCGGCAAATCGGCCAACCGTGCGCGTCTCAGGCGCCCGGTCACACAAATTGACGGGCCTGTGGACAAACTCCCGTAGCCGGTGCGTCATGGGTGAGTGAAGGAACGTGCGCGCATTCTCGTTGTCGGCGGCGGCTACGTCGGGATGTACACCGCTCTCGGGCTCCAGCGGAAGCTGAAACCCGAGCTCAGGCGGGGCGACGTGGAGATCGTCGTGGTGACGCCCGACCCGTACATGACCTATCAGCCGTTCCTGCCCGAGGCCGCCGCGGGCTCGATCTCACCGCGCCACGTCGTCGTGCCGCTGCGCCGCGTCCTCGACCAGTGCCGGGTCGTCATCGGCGAGGCCGCGTCCATCGACCACGCCAAGCGCACCGCGACCCTCACCACCCTCGCCACCGAGGAGGAGGGCACGGGCCCCGAGCAGATCACGTACGACGAACTCGTGCTGGCCCCCGGCTCCGTCTCCCGGACCCTCCCGATCCCCGGGCTCGCCGAGTACGCCATCGGCTTCAAGACCGTCGAAGAGGCCATCGGGCTGCGCAACCACGTCATCGAGCAGATGGACATCGCCTCCTCCACCCGCGACCCCGCGATCCGCGACGCCGCCCTGACCTTCGTCTTCGTAGGCGGCGGTTACGCCGGAGTGGAGGCCCTCGGCGAGCTGGAGGACATGGCCCGCTACGCCGCGCGCTACTACCACAACGTCAAGCCCGACGACATGAAGTGGATCCTCGTCGAGGCCTCGAACCGCATCCTCCCCGAGGTCGGCGAGGACATGGGCAAGTACACGGTCACCCAGCTGCGCCGCCGCAACATCGACGTACGCCTGGAGACCCGCCTCGACTCCTGCGCGGACCGCGTCGCCGTCCTCAGCGACGGGGCGCGCTTCCCGACCCGTACGGTCGTGTGGACCGCCGGCGTGAAACCGCACCCCGTCCTCGCGGCCACCGACCTCCCGCTGAACGAACGCGGCCGTCTGAAGTGCACCGCCCAGCTGACCGTGGACGGCACCACGCACGCGTGGGCCGCGGGAGACGCCGCCGCCGTCCCCGACGTCACCGCCGCCGAGCCCGGCACGGAGACCGCCCCCAACGCCCAGCACGCCGTGCGCCAGGCCAAGGTCCTCGCCGACAACATCGCCCGCTCGCTGCGCGGCCAGTCCCTGGAGACGTACTCGCACAAGTACGTCGGCTCGGTCGCCTCCCTGGGACTGCACAAGGGTGTCGCGTTCGTCTACGGGCGCAAGCTGAAGGGCTACCCTGCCTGGTTCATGCACCGCGTCTACCACCTGAGCAGGGTGCCCACCTTCAACCGCAAGGCCCGCGTGCTCGCCGAATGGATCCTGTCGGGGCTCTTCAAGAGGGAGATCGTCTCCCTCGGTTCGCTCGAACATCCCCGTGCGGAGTTCGAACTCGCGGCCGGTGGAAAGCCTCCTCAGAACCCGAAGGGGTCGTCCTGACCGGACCAAGGAACTCCACCGGGCGCGCCCGCGTCTGACGGATGTCGGTCCGGTCGGACACACTGGTCCACACCATGGGCGGGCCGACCGCTCGCCCTTCAAACCCACGAGGCCTGTCCCACTGTGAACTTCACGCGCTGGAGCGCCCGGCTCCCCGGAACGCAGCGCCGCGCGGCAGCGCGGACCGAGGATTCGCCGACGGCGCTCCCTTCGGAGGGCTCCGTGCCCGCGGCACGCGCCGAGCGGATGTCCGACGCGGCGCTCCTGCCCGTCGTCGACGAGCTGCCGGTCCGCGAGGTCCTCGACCGCATCCCGGCCCTCGTCGCCCTGGTCCAGGGCCCGGACCACCGCCTCGCGTACGTGAACGACGCCTATGTGGCGGCCTTCGGCGTCCGCCCGGCCGGCGAGCCCGCCCGCGTCGCGCTCCCCGAGCTGGCAGAGATCGGCCTGCTACCGCTCCTCGACCAGGTCCTGCGCAGCTCAAAGCCCCGTACGGTCAAGTCCCGCAAGGCCCCCGGCGGACGCTCGTACACGTTCACGTGCACACCGGTCGAGGTCTCGGCCACTCCCGAAGGGAGTGGCGTACTGATCTTCGCCGCCGACGTGACGGACCACGCCGAGGCCGCCGAGCGGCTGCGCGCCAGCGAGCGCCGACAGCGCGAGACCGCCGTCACCCTCCAGCGCTCCCTGCTGCCCCAGGAGCTCGAAGAGCCCGACGACCTGCGCGTCGCCGCCACCTACCACCCCGGCGGCACGGAGGCCGCGGTCGGCGGCGACTGGTACGACGTGATCACCCTCGGCGGCGGCCGCACCGCCCTCGTCATCGGCGACGTCATGGGCCGCGGTGTCCGCGCGGCGGCCGTCATGGGCCAGCTCCGCACGGCCGTCCGTGCCTACGCCCGCCTCGACCTGCCCCCGCACGAGGTCCTCCAGCTCCTGGACGGCCTCGCCATGGAGATCGACGCCAACCAGATCGCCACCTGCGCGTACGCCGTCCACGACCCGAACGAGGGCCGGCTGGTGTACGCCTCCGCCGGCCACCTCCCGATCCTCGTCCGCGACGAGAGCGGCACGGTCCTGCGCGCCGACGAACCCACCGGCCCCCCGCTCGGCACGGGCGGCTGGATGCACGCCTCCGGCTCGATCCCCCTCGGCCCCGGCTCCACCGCCGTGCTCTACACCGACGGCCTGGTCGAGCGCCGCGACGCGGACCTGGACGAGGGCATCGCCTCCCTGGAGCGCGCCCTCGCCGGCGCCACCGGCACCCCCCAGGTCGTCTGCGACCGCCTGGTCCGCTCGGCGGGCGTGACCGCCGACCACGACGACGACGTCGCCGTCCTGGTCCTCCAGCACCCGGCCCGTACGGGACCGGACAGCGAGCTCTTCCGCAACGCCGCCCTGGAGCTGCTCGGCGGCGTGGAAGCGGCCCCACGCGCGCGTGCCTTCGCCTCCGGCGTCCTCACCAGCTGGCGCTTCCCGACCGACCTGCACGACCTCGGCGTACTGGCCGCGAGCGAGCTCGTCGCCAACTCCCTCCAGCACGGCACCCCGCCCATGCGCCTCAGACTCCGCCGCACCGACCGGCGCCTCATCGTCGAGGTCACCGACGGGGACGACCACCTCCCGCGCCGCCGCCGCGCCGAGCCGGCCGACGAGTCCGGCCGGGGCATCGCGATCGTCGCCACCATCGCCTCGAACTGGGGCTCCCGCCGCACCCCGGGCGGCGGCAAGGCGGTGTGGTGCGAGTTCGCACTCCCGCGCACCACCTGACCCAGGAGCCGCGCGGCATCTGGTCGGACCCGCCCCGCGGTGCTAGTAGCTCACCCATGGCTAGCTCACCCCAGGCAGAAGAAACGGGCTTTCAGCTCAAAGGCAGCGCTCCCGAGCGCTACGAGGAGTACGGCGCACCGATCAACGCACCGTTCGTCGAGGCGGTGCTGGACGCCGTGGACCTGTGTCCCGGCCACCAGGTCCTCGACCTCGCCTGTGGCACCGGCTTCGTGGCCCGCGCGGCCGCCGCCCGGGTCGGCCCCACGGGCCATGTCGCGGCCGCCGACTTCAACGAGGGCATGCTCAAGGTTGCCGCCGCCAAGGCACCCCGCATGTACCCGGACATCGAGTTCACGCCGGCCCCCGCCGACCGCCTCCCCTACCCCGACGACACGTTCGACGCCGTCCTCTGCCAGCAGGGCGTCCAGTTCTTCCCCGACCTCGGCGCGGCCCTCGTCGAGGCGTCCAGGGTCCTGCGCGCCGGCGGCCGGTTCGCCGCCACCGCCTGGGCCGCCCGGGACCGCTCCCCGTACTTCGAGGCCCACCACCGCGCCATCACCGAGTACGGCGGCCCGGAGGCCGAGGCGCACCTCGCGATGGCCTTCTCCTGCCCCGCCGAACGCCTCACGGCCGCCCTCACCGACGCCGGCTTCCACGACGTGGTCAGCCATGACATCACCTTCGGCATCACCCTGCCCCCGCTCGCCGCCTTCGCCCGCGGCCACCTCTCGGCCGTCCCCTGGGGCCAGGCCATCGAGGAGGCAGGCGGCCCGGACTGCCTCACCCAGGCGGCAGAGGCGGTGGCCGCGACCCTCGCCGACCACACGAACCCAGACGGCACGGCAACGCTCCCGTTCACGTCCACCCTGGTGACAGCCGTCCACTGAGCACATCCGCGCAAACAGCAGGACGGCCGCCACCACATGAGTGGTGACGGCCGTCCTCAGTTCCTCTTGCTCCGTACGCCCGTCAGGCCGCGGTCTGCACGGACTCGGCCGAAGCCCCGCCCCGCGCCACAACCCGGCTCTTAGCCAGCGACGGCTGATTCTGTACGGGAGTGAGCTGCTTCCCCAGCCGCACCGCCAGGAACGTGATCCCCAGCGAGAACAGCAGGAACGTCACGACGTACGGAGCATGCAGCGAGGCCCCCATCGGACCGCCCACCGCGGGCCCGACCGCGAGCGCCAGCTGCTTCACCAGGGCGAAGGCGGAGTTGTACTGCCCCGCCATCCCGCTCGGCGCCAGATCCGCGACGAGCGGCGCGACGGTCGGCGACAGCATCGCCTCCCCGAGCCCGAACAGCGCGTACGTCGACACGAACGCGGCCGTCGCCATGGTCTGGCTGGCGTGCCCGAGCCCTGCGTACCCGGCGACGACCCAGGCGAAGGCCCAGATCAGCCCGACAGCGGCGATCACTCGGGACCGCTTCCGCCGCTCGACGAACCGCAGCACGGCGAACTGGGCGACCACGATCATCGCCGTGTTCGCGGCAAGCGCGGTCCCGAGCGCGGACGTGGAGATCCCGGCCGCCTCGACGCCGTACGCGCTCAGCCCCGACTCGAACTGCCCGTAGCAGGCGAAGAACAGCACGAAGCCCACCGCGCACAGCTGCACCATGGCCCGGTTGCCGAGCAACTGCTTCCAACTGCCCCTGGCTCCTCCCGGCGCACCCTCGACCTTGGGCGCCCGCGGCATCCGTACGGTCGCCATGATCACGGCGAGCAGCAGGAACATCGCCGCCTCGATCGAGAACAGCAGCGTGAAGGAGCTCGCCCGCGAGGCGTCGACGAGATGACCGCCGATGAGCCCGCCGACCCCGAGGCCGAGGTTCTGCAGGAAGAACTGGGTGGCGAAAGCGCGCGACCGCGTCTCGGCCGACGAGAAGTCCACGATCATCGTCGCGAGGGCCGGCTGCATCACGGCCTGACCTGCACCGAGAGCGGCTGCGGACAACAGCACGGTCGTCGAGCTGCTCGCGAGCCCGAGGCTCAGCGCTCCGACGGAGGCGGTGACCAGGGCGGCGAGCAGCACCGGCAGCGGGCCCCGGCGGACGATGGCCCGCCCGGCGAACGGCAGCACCACGAGCGCGGCCACGGCGAAGACGGCGAGCACGAGCCCCGCCGTCATCGCACCAAGATCCCGTACCTGCGCCACATAGACGTACAGATACGGGACGGTAAAGCCGAGCCCGAACGCGCTGAGTGCGTTGCCCACATGGATCCGGCGCATCTCAGCGCCCATCGCCCTGGTCACTTTCACCTGCCTTGGTAGGAGAAGTCTTACGTCTGCCTCAGGAGTTAGAGGTGAAGACTTCGAAGCTAAAGTTAGGATCTAAACAGTACATCCCGAAGGACTTCAACGCCAAGCGGGCGCGTGCCATACTGCGGCCCATGGGTGACACCCGCCGCGTCAGCGAGCCGACGATCGAAGAGCAGATCGCCGCCTACCAGCGCGAATTCCAGGACCTCGACCCCCAGGTCGAGAAGATCGTCTCGGCGCTGGGCCGCCTGAACCGCCGCATGAACGTCGCCTACGGCCGTCAGACCGCCACCCTCGGCATCAGCAACGCCGAGTGGGAGGTCCTCAAGGCCCTCGTCCTCTCCGGCGCCCCCTACCGAATGGGCCCGAGCGACCTCGCCAAGCGACTCGGCCTCACCCCGGCCGCCATGACCCACCGCATCGACCGCATGGTCGCGGAGGGCCTGGTCACCCGTGAGCGCGACGAGTCCAACCGCGTACGCGTCATCGTGGAGCTCACCGAAGAGGGGCGCTCGAAGTGGCTGGCGGCCATGCGTCTCGCCTCCGTCTTCGAGGAGGAGCTGCTCCAGGACCTCTCCCCGGAGGATCGCGGAGTCCTGGGCGAGGTGCTCACCCGGCTGCTGCGCCGCGTGGAGCACGCCCAGCCGGACGCCGGCGGCCGGCTCACCGACCTTGACTGAAGCCTGAGTTGGGGCTCGGCCCCGGCTCGGACTTCCTGCTCGCCGCTGGTTTGCCGGGTGGCCGCCCGGGGGAGACTTGACACTCCCCTCGCCGGTCCGTAAGGTTCTTCGAGTTGCCACGGGGCCGTAACGGTTCTGCGACAGCACCTCCGCCGCAGAAGCGGCACACCAAACCATCAGCACGATCTCCCCAACGGGGCGAATTCGGCGTGCCCGAATTCAATTCGATTTGGGGCCGGCAGCCCGATTAGGAACTGCCGAGAGGATCCGCTAAAGTTTGGATCGTCGGAACGGCCCAACAGCCGCAAAGACAAACCCGGTTGACAGGGAGTCAGACCCGAAAGGATCTGATACAGTCAACACCGCCGGAAGGCCGAAAGGCCGGAAAGTACCGAGGAAATCGGATCGGAAAACGGTCTGATAGAGTCGGAAACGCAAGACCGAAGGGAAGCCCGGAGGAAAGCCCGAGAGGGTGAGTACAAAGGAAGCGTCCGTTCCTTGAGAACTCAACAGCGTGCCAAAAATCAACGCCAGATATGTTGATACCCCGTCCACCGCATTATGTGGTGGGTGGAGGTTCCTTTGAAAAAGTCCTGCCGGGCATTGTTCCGGCAGGCGCATCAGCGAGGACGCTGTGAATCATTGATCTTATTCCGATCGGTGGTTCCGCTCTCGTGGTGTTGTCCCGATTACGGGAATACATT
>NZ_LIQZ01000474.1 GCF_001418655.1 Streptomyces phaeochromogenes
GGCGGCGGGGGCGGAAAAAGGCCCACCCGGTCAACGCCCCGCCGCCAGCCGGTAGAACGCCTGCGTCGTGCGCGGATGCGCCATCTCGTCCAGCAGATGCCGCCACTCGGGATCAGCGGTGGCGGCCGTGTGCGCCTGGTCCCAGGCGTCCAGCAGCGGCCCGAGCTCACTCTCGGGGGCCGCGACGACGGTGGCGGGGGTAGCGGGGATGTTCATGGCGGTTTCCTTCCGGCGGAGAGGCTGTGAACCTCCGGGAGCGTCTGGGTACAACCATCCCGCCGCCCGCTCCCCGCCACCATGAAGCGGCCTCCCGAAATGGAGGTACAGGTAGCCCCACCAAAGGAGTTGGCGTCTCCTACCGGACGCCCGCCACGAACACCGCCCAGGCGCTCCGCCGGATGAGCAGGACGGGGCCGGTGGGGTTCTTGCTGTCACGGACGGGGACGATGCCGGGGATGCCGGGGGCGATTTCGATGCAGTCTCCGCCGTTGGCGTCGCTGTAGGTGCTCTTGGTCCAAGTCGCCGCGCTCAGCCCGTGCTTGTCCATGCTCCTCGTACCCCTCCATCGCGTCGCTGATCAAAGCGGCGGATTCGCGGGCTGACGGAGAGTCCGCCCTGAGCACATCATAGGTCTGGGCATAGCACGCACAGACGGCCGGATCATCGTTGAAATGGCCGCGATCGAGGGCTTCCGCGTAGACCCATTGATGCCCGTCGGGGAGCGTAATCAACGACACGGTGCCGCTGGGCCGGTCGAGTCCGAAGGAACCGGCCGGAGCGACCTGGATGTGGATGTTGGAGTGCCGCGCGACACGCAACAGGTGCGCGCACTGGTCGCGCATGACGGCCGAGCTCCCCATCGCGTTGCGCAGACAGCTCTCGTCCATCACGACGGCGTAGAACGGGCCGCCGGGGTCAAGAAAGCGCTGCGCCGACGAACGGCTGGCGGCGGCCCTGAAGGCGACCAACAAGCGCTCGGGAAGGATGCCGTGACGGTTCGTCAGGAGCGGGGCCAGGAGGAGGACCTGAGCCGTCCGCCCGTGCCCGTACCCGGCTGCCCGACGTGCACCGAGCTCGCGATACGCCGCGACGACGCCCGCGCCTGGCGCGACCGCTGCGCGGAGACCGACGCCGACGTACTGCTGAGACGGCATCTGCGCGCGGCCGGGGTGGAAGACATGCACCGTTAGGGACATCACGCCGACCATGGGGAAGCAGGGCGTTGACGGGAAAGGCGAGGGGCAAGGGGAGGGGCAAGAGGGACTGGCCGTTCATGACCGGGCGTCCGCGTGCGGCGTGGACGGCCCGGCTCACGGACTCGCTGCTCGTCACCCTCGCGGCGCTGGACGTGTGGTGGCAGCTCGACCTGGACACCCCGGTCGAGGTGGTCCTCTCGGTCGCCGCCTGCGCGGCTCTCGCCGTACGGCGGCGGTTCCCGCTGCCCGTCTTCCTGCTGTCGCTGCCCGCCGCGCTGTTCTCGTCGGTCGTGGTAGCTCCCCTGGCCGCCCTCTACACACTGGCCGAACTCAGCCGGGACCGCCGCCTGTTGACCGCCTGCGCCACCGCGTCGGCGGCGGCCTCCGCCATGCCGTGGCCGCTGTCGGAGTACGCGTCGGACGACCGCACCTGGACCTTCGTCAACTTCGTCTACCTGCTGGCCACCGCGGCGGCCCCGGTCTTCCTGGGGCAGCTGGTCCAGGCCCGGCGCGACGCTGCGGTCCGGCTCGTCGAGATCGAGGAGGCACGCGAGCACGAGCGGCTGCTGCACGCCCAGAACGTGCTGGCCCGTGAACGGGCCCAGCTGGCACGGGAGATGCACGACGTCGTCTCCCACCAGGTGAGCCTCATCGCCGTACGGGCCGGAGCGCTGCAGGTCGGCGCGCCGGACCCGGGCTCGCGCGAGGCCGCCCGAGCGATCCGCGAGCTCAGCGTCACGACACTCGACGAACTGCGGCACATGGTCACGCTGTTGCGGGCCTCGGGCGGCCGTACGACCGAGCTGACCCCGCAGCCGACACTCGCGGACCTGCGACAGCTGATCGACACGTGCGGCATCGAGGTGACCCTGGAGGGCGAACTGCCGCCCGGTATCGGGGCCCCGGCCCAGCGCGCGGTCTACCGGACCGTGCAGGAGGCCCTCACGAACGTACGCAAACACGCGCCCGGCGCGACGGCGACCGTGCAGCTGTGGCACCTCGGCGACGAGCTGGGCGTGATCGTCACGAACACCCCGCCGACCCGTCCGACCCTCGAACTGCCCGGCTCGCAACAGGGGTTGATCGGCCTGGGCGAACGTGCCGAGAACCTCGACGGCTCCTTCGAGGCGGGCCCGACGGCGGACGGCGGCTACCGGGCCCGGCTGCGACTGCCGACGACGACCGACTGACTGGCCGCCCGCCGACCGGCGTTGGGCCGCCGGGCCGCCCTCGCGCAGGAAGTCGTACGGGTCAGTCCTCGCGCAGGACGAGGGCGAGGAGCCCCGGGAAGCGGGCGTCGAACTCCTCGCGGCGCAGGCGGTTGACGCGCCTGGCGCCCTCGTCGCGCTGCTCCACGAGTCCGGCGCCGCGCAGCACGGAGAAGTGATGGCTGAGGGCCGCCTTGCCGACGGGCACGTCGAAGCTTCCGCAGCTGCGCGTCCAGACGGGGGACCCCGCGAGCTCCCGTACGAGCGTGATGCGTACGGGATCGGAGAGGGCTGCGAGGGCGGTCAGGACCGGGACCTCGTCGGGGTGGATGTGCTCGGGAGCCGCCCGGTGACTGACGCGTTCCGCCATGTCCGCCTCCCCTTGAGCACGATCGTTCTGAGCACGGCCGTCTTGAATACGGGCGTTTCCGCCTTGCCGAGTGTTCGACGGAAACCATACACTCCGGAGTGTTCGCTTTTCATTGAACAGTCGACCGGGGAGTGTGGCATGCGCGCGGTTCAGGTCCAGGAGTACGGCGGCCCCGAGGTCCTCAGGACGGTGGAGACGGAGGTGCCCGAGCCGGGCCCCGGCCAGGTGAGCGTGGACGTGGCGTACACGGGGGTGAACTTCGCCGACCTCAAGGCGCGGGGCGAGGGCTACCGCGTACCGTCGCTGCCGTTCGTCCCGGGCCTTGAGGTCTCGGGCCGGGTCCGGGCGCTCGGCGAGGGCGTGTCGGGTGTCGAGGTCGGCCAGGAGGTGGCGGCCCTGACGGCCGGCGGCGCGTACGCGGACGTGGTGGTGACCGACGCGACGACCGTGTTCCCGCTGCCGTCCGGCGTGGACCTCCGTACGGCCGCCACGCTGCCCACGGTCCTGCCGACCGCGTACGCCCTCGTGCACGCGGTGGGCCGGCTGCAGCCCGGCGAGACGGTTCTCGTGCAGGGCGCGGCGGGCGGAATCGGCACTGCGGTGGGGCAGTTGGCGAAGGCGGCGGGGGCCTCCGGGGTGTTCGGGGTGGTGTCGGGCGCGGCGAAGGCGAAGTACGCGCTGGACCACGGCTACGACGATGTGTTCGTCGTCCCGTCCACCACGGACTCCGTGCAGTTCGTGGACGAGGTGCGTGCGGCGACGGGTGGCCGGGGCGTCGACCTGGCTCTCGACCCGGTCGGCGGCGAGACCTTCAGGGCGTCCCTCGCCTCCCTGGCCGTCTTCGGGCGCCTGGTGTCGTTCGGCAACGCGAGCTCGGCCGAGCCGTGGCGGGTCGGGCAGCCGGAGCTGTACCCGACCGGCCTGTCGGTCTCCGGCTTCTCCATCCTGACCCTGGCCCAGACAGCGCCGGGCGCTCTGCGGGCCCTGACGGAGAAGGCGTTCACGGCCGTGGCGGAGGGGGTCGTTTCCCTGCCGGTGACCGCGGAGTTCCCGTTGGAGGAGGCGTCCGAGGCGCACCGGCTGATGGGCGGCCGGACGAGCACGGGGAAGCTGTTGCTGCGGGTCGCGTGACCGGGCTCCCGCTCAGCTTTCAGGCACGGTTTCAGGCACGGATTCAGGCACGGTTTTCGGCACGGTCGACTCGGGTTTCGTGTGGAGGACTTCGCGGGCCTGGTCCGCGGCGCGGATGAGGCTCTCGCTGACGAAGTCGAGGAAGCGGGCGATGTTTTCGAGGCGGTCGGCGGCCGGGGTGTCGGGGCCGAGGATGCCGACGCCCTGCCGTGCGGTCTCGGCGAGCTGGAGGGTGCCGCGGGCGCTGGCCACCATCGACTGGTACCAGACGTCGTCGTCGACCGAATAGCGCTCCCGGCGGTTTTCGTCGCGCTCCCGGCGGACGAGGTCCTGGCTCTCCAGGAACGCGATCGCCTTGGAGATGGACGCCGGGCTGACCTGGAGGCGCTGGACGAGTTCGGACGCGGTGAGGCTGCCCGCGTCACTCGTGAAGAGGCAGGCGAGCACCCGGGACATCATCTTGGGCAGGCCCTGCTGCATGAAGACGGTGGTGAACGTCTCCTCGTACTCGCGCACGGCTTCCGCGTCGCGCCCAAAGGCCTGCGGGGGCGCCTCCGACCCCCGGGGCTCGGCCTGCCTGCGCCGGTGGGCGCGGCGCTCGGTGGCACGGTGGGCCAGGTCGGCGCGGTAGCCGGTGGGGCCGCCGTTGCGCATCACCTCACGCGTGATCGTCGACGTCGGACGGTCGAGACGCCTGGCGATCTCCGCGTAGGCGAGCCCGTCGGCCAGCCCCAGCCCGATCTGCTGACGTTCCTGCTGGGTGAGTCTGCCTCCCGGCATCGCGGTCCCCTTTCACGCTTCTTTGACGCCTCCAGCATAGCGTTCACTCGCAGCCCAATGCAACGCGCGACGGGATTGTCGTTGCGTTAAAACTCAGACGGTTGCAACGATAATTACACTCTGAGCTGCACTGATGACAATCGAATGCAACAACCTCGTTGCGCGATCCATGAACGCAACGTAGCGTTTCGGTTGTCAGAAACAAGCAGCGCAAGACAAGCAGTGCAAGAGGAGAACACCATGCAGAAGTTCGACACCCCCGCCGCGATCTCCGCCGTTCTCGACATCCCCGCGGGACGCATCCGGTTCATCGCCGCCGACCGGGCCGACACCACGGTCGAGGTCCTGCCGGCGGACACCTCGAACAGCCGCGACGTGAAGGCGGCGGAACAGACCGAGGTCGCGTACGGCGACGACGGTGTCCTGCGGATCGAGGCCTCACCGGCGAAGAACCGGATCCTCGGCCACTCCGGATCCGTCGAGGTGACCGTCCAGCTGCCCGTCGGCTCCCGCGTCGAGGCGAAGACGGCCGCCGCCGAGTTCCGGGGCGTCGGACGGCTCGGTGACGTCGCCTTCGAGGGCGCGCAGGGCTCGGTCAAGCTCGACGAGACCGCGAGCGCCCGCCTCACCCTCCTCGCCGGTGACGTCTCGGTCGGCCGCCTGGGCGGCGACGCGGAGATCAGCACCCAGAAGGGCGGCATCGACATCACCGAGGCCGTGCGCGGCACGGTCGAACTCCGTACCGAGGCCGGCGAGATCTCGGTCGGCGCCGCACGCGGAGTCTCCGCCTCCCTGGACGCGGGCACCACCTACGGCCGGATCAACAACGCACTCAAGAACACCGACGGCGCCGACGCCGCCCTGAGCATCCGCGCGACCACGGCCTACGGCGACATCACCGCCCGCAGCCTCTGAGCGACCACATCGTCCGCGGCTTCTGGACGACATCAACGTCCGCTGCCTCGGACGACATCACCCTCCGCAGCCTCTGAAGGAGCACTCATCATGACCGACTTGGCCATCGCGGCGAACGGGCTGCGCAAGTCCTACGGCGACAAGACCGTCCTCGACGGCGTCGACGTGGCCGTCCCGGAAGGAACGGTCTTCGCCCTGCTCGGCCCGAACGGCGCCGGCAAGACCACCGCCGTGAAGATCCTGTCCACGCTCGTCTCCGCCGACCCCGGCACCGGCGACGTCCACATCGGCGGCCACGACCTGGCCGCCGACCCCCAGGGGGTGCGGGCCGCGATCGGTGTCACCGGTCAGTTCTCCGCGGTGGATGGCCTGATCACCGGCGAGGAGAACATGCTCCTCATG
>NZ_LIQZ01000475.1:0-11960 GCF_001418655.1 Streptomyces phaeochromogenes
CCGACCCCGGCGGCTGGGAGGCCGTCATCGACGTCCCCGACCTCACCACCCCCGGCGCCCGAGCCCAACTCCTCACCGACAACGGCTCCGCCGACCTGTACGGCGACGGCACAGAGGCCAGGGACCTGACGCACGCGGAGTGGAAGAAGTCGCGGGGGACCTGGTTCACGGTGACGGGCTGAGCCGATCCGGGCAGGCGGAGCCCGAGGTGCGACACCTGAGGGGCAACACGTGAGCTGATGAGCTGACCGGCGAAGGCAGAAGACCTGGGTGAGTGACACAGCTGCCCAGATCCAACCCCCGTCCCGTGTACTAACGTTCGCTTCCGTGAGAAGCCATCTGCGCATATGGATCGCGCTGGCGCTGTCCGGCGTCGGTCTCACCGCCCTCGTCGACCGGCTCGCGCCTTCCGCGCACGTCCTCGCCACCCTGGGCGACTGGTGGCCCCTCACCCTCGTGGCCCTCGGCCTCGGCGGCACCCTCCGGCTCCTCCTCGCCACCAAGAACGTCCTCCGCGGCCCTCTCGCCGTCGCCCTCGCCGGCGCCCTTCTCCTCCTCCTGATCCGGGACCCCCTCCCAGACTCCGTGCACCCCTACCTGTGGCCGCTGGCCCTGCTCCTCGCAGGCACGTTCATGCTCGTCAGCATGGCGGTCGCGGCGCCCACCGCCGACGGTCTGCTCGTGACACGCCTGGTCTCGGTGGCGGAGGCGAGGAGCGTGGTGTGGCCACGCGGCGAGTTCTCCCTCGCCACGGTCACGGCGGTCGCCAGCGGATGCGTGATCGATCTGCGGGAGGCGCGGTTGCACGAGAACCGCGTCGCCGATCGTGTCTGGCACGAGGCCCGGCTCGATGTGACGGCGGTGTTGAGCGGAGTGGATGTGCTGGTGCCGACCAACTGGGACGTACACGTGGAGCGCTACTCGTCCCGTTGGCGCCAGCAGCCCGTCTCGGCTCCGAAGGCCCCGGAGAAACCCACACTGCACATCAAGGCGCTTTCGGTGCTCGGCGGGATCGAGATCCGCAGGGTCGAGGAGATGTCAGGGACCCCCTGACCCCGCCTGACCGCCGGATCCGGCACTTCCGGTGTCGTACTCCACCGGGCTGGGCAAGGGATTGCGATCCTGCCGCGCCCACAGATCGGTCAGCTTCTCGTTGAGTTCGCGTTCCTTCTCGGTGTCGGTGGGAATCGCAATGTGCATTTCCTGCAGGAGCCTCATCCGGAAGACGTCGATCACGGCCGCGACCGTGTCTCCGTAGGTGGTCGCCGCGTGCACGGCCGCCCGGTAGGCGAACCACGACAGGACAGCGAAGGCCGCCGGCAGGAGCAGCCACCAAGAGTGGGTCAGCAACAACCCGGCCGTGGCGGCCGAAGTGAGGGCGAACGACAGGGACAGCCTGGCGGCGGTGTCGAGCTCGTTGCGGCTTGTGGAGACCGTCTGCAGTACGTCCTGGGGCAGGACGTGGTAGAGGCGAGGCCAGGTCAGCAGCGCGTCGAGCCCATAAGGGCGCCCCGCTCGCTCCTCCGCGGCTCGCAACCGGTTGCCCAGAGCCGTGGGCAGTACGGGTGCCCGGTGCGGCATGAAGGTGAGGCGGAATCGCGCGGTCGCGGCACGGGGGTCCTCGTACGCCAGGTGATTGCGCTGCCAGGTAAGCCTGGACCTGCGGTTCGCATGCACCCACGTCCTCATTCTGGCCAGCGGCCCGAGGGGTCCCGTCGGGCTGACGTAGCCCTCAAGGAGGCGGATGGAGGCGAGTTCCAGCGGCTGCAGCAGCAGACCGGCGACCAGCGCACCAACGGAGACTAGGACGGCACCGGTCCAGCCGTACGAACGGGCGTTGTCCAGCAACCTCTGCAGGCTGGGAGCGTGAGCGGGGGCACCGCCGAGGATCAGCGAGATCACGACGGCGAGGAGAAGTACAGAAGGAAGGATGTTGACGAACTTCAGCCGCGGAGTGAGATCGGCATCCGTGACTCCGAGCGCGCCCAGCTGGCTCATCGGCTCCCCCTGTGCTGGCCCTCGGGACAGCGGAAGAACGCAGGCGTGTGCTTCTTCTTGTCGTAGCGGTTGATGGGCTTGGTCGCCACGCAGTCGGACGTCGGGCACCGCACGTTCAACAATTTCTCGACGCCGCTTTGGGCCCGATACAGGTCGTCCGCATCATGGTCAGGACAGTGAAAGTAGTCGGAGGGCTCGCTCGGCAGGAACTCCGCCCACTGGCAGCCCTCCTCCCCCTTGCACGCCCACAGGTACAGCTCGTTGTCGGGCCATGGATATCCCGGAAGGATGGGACCGCCTGCGAGCAGCAGCCGTACGGACATCAGCAACCGCGCTGCCGCCCACGGCGTTGGTCTGTGTGACCGCATGGGTCCCCCTGCACGGGAAGGACGAAGGACCTCGAAGGTAGGCCCGGCGGAGGCACCGCGTCGAGTGAAGCGCCGCAAGGTCGAGTGGGAGCGCCGCAAGCACGGGGCCTGTGCAACAGCTGGTGACCGGTCTGGTGACTCGGTGCCGTCCTAGGGCGTCGCCCGGCATCCGTAAGGCGTCCAGGGCCCAGCTGACAGAAACACGCCAGCCGGTCCCTTGGGTATGGGATCGGCTGGCGCGAGACCATCAGAGCGTCACCCTGCGCCGCGGCAACGACCTCTACAACGTTGCTGTCCGAGACGGCGACGATGTAGAGCCTAAGCACCGAGACCAGTACAGCAACAGGGGCTTTGAGGAGTGTCGAGGTGCGTAACTCGTCGGCTTTGCATGGGAAGTGACGGCTTGTCGTATGCGTCGACGGTCGGCCCTGGGAACCAGCGCAGGCACGGCGCCGGTGATCATGTGGGTGTCGAATCCGTATGACCGCCGAGCGAGACCGTGCCTGCCTGTTCATCATCCCGCATACCCGCCGCCCTCGGCCTGCTGGGGTCACCCGTCCGCCCCACGGGCCCGGATACGGCCTCTGACCTGCGACGCTGCCTGAGCCGGGTGCCCGATCCACGGGCCCGACGCGGGGTGCGCTATCCGGTGACCGCGCTGCTGGCCGCGGCGGCGGCCGCAGTCCTGGCGAGCGCGAAGTCGCTGGTGGCGATCGGCGAGTGGGTGGCCGACGCACCCCAGCACGTACTCGCTCAACTGGGCTTCCAGACCGACCGGTTGACCGGAGTCATCCGTCCGCCTCACGCTGGCACGATCCGCCTGGTGCTGCTGGCTGTCGACGGCGACGTCCTGGACACCGCGATCGGCCGCTACCTGCAGGAGCGTCGCCCCGCGCCCGAACCGGCAGCGGCCGTGCGCCGGGCGATCGCGGTGGACGGCAAGGTACTGCGCGGCTCACGCACCCCGGACCAGGCCGCGACCGCACTGCTGGCCGCTATGGACCACACGGGCAGCGTCCTGGCCCAGCGACAGGTCGCCGACAAGAGCAACGAGATACCCGCCTTCGCCCCGCTGCTCGACCCTCTCGACCTGGAACGCACTCTGATCACCGCCGATGCCCTGCACACCCAGCACGCACACGGCGCCTACCTGCGTGAACGCGGTGCCCACTACCTCGCCGTCGTCAAGAAGAACCACCCCGGCCTCCACGACCGGATAAGCCGGCTGCCCTGGCGCGACATCACGCTCGACCACTACGACCGCACCCGCGCCCACCACCGCAACGAGATCCGCCGCCTCAAGGCCGCCATGTTCGACCACATCGACTACCCCGGAGCCCGCCAGGCCCTCCAAGTCGTGCGCTGGAGACAGGAGAAGACGAAAGGCAAGCTGACCATCGAGCGCGTCTACCTGATCACCAGCCTGCATCCCGGCGAGGCCACCGGCGCCCAACTCGCCGCCTGGATCCGCGGGCACTGGGGCATCGAGAACCTCCTGCACCACGTCAGGGACCGGACCTTCCGCGAGGACGACTCCAAGATCCGCACCGGGCATCTGCCCCGCACCATGGCCAGCCTGCGCAACCTCGCCATCAGCGTCCACCGCCAGGACGGCCACACCAACATCGCAGCCGCCCTACGCCGCACCGCCCGCGACTGCCAACGACCCCTGACCGCCCTCGGACTCACCTGACGAACCCGGACACAAGATCACTTCTCAATGACCCTGAGTACAGCAATGGCTGGTACGGCGTGGGACCTCTCCCCCTCGTGTCGGTCTGAGCCCGCCAAAAATCGTGTGCCCAGGGCTGGCGTTGCCCTCTTCGGCCGACCTCCGTGCTTATGACCTAGCTGACCCACCCGGCAATCGAGGTAGTGGTGGCTCATAGTTGCCGTAGTGCTCTGAACAAAGCCACAAATAGTCACCTGTATAAGCCAAAGCTCGCCGCAGTCCACAAAAGTGACGTTGCTCATCGAGGCTGAACAATAGCTCGCGAAAGCTTCGAAGTGCTGCTCCTTCAGCAGGAGACAGGGAAGGTTGATTCTGCCCATCTGGGACAGGATCCGCATTAACTGGACCAACTGCATCAGCGATTGACTTCATTAGGTCGGAGCTGTTTTTGATTCCTTCGGCACTAAATAGGCCTGCGAACCCACCTGAGATCGGCGCAAGCAAGGACACAACCTGAGCAGTCACTTGTAGATACGGCCCAACGGCGACCACCCACTCTTTCGCCGCCCTGAGCTCGTAAGGCTCACCTACAGGGTGAGGAGAGCTCTTTTCCTCACACCACAGCTCAAGCAGCAGCTTACTAGACCAAATCCGCCGCATGTCGAACGACCGAGGATCTACAGGCCGCAGAGTGAAAATTCTTGGACAGTCCATCACTTCAGCATTCGCAGCCCTTTGGTAAGTTAGAATCGCATGCAATGCTTGACTGACTTCCCCTCGCAAGCCACGCACTTCAGCGGCAAGGCTGATCTCCTCACGCAAAGGCGTAGCAGACGGGAACCCGACTAGGAGACGACTGACGTCATTCTCCGTTAGACACTCAGGACAGCGTAGTGCTTCATACCCCTGCGCCCGCATACGCTCGAGACTAGTCATTGGAAAAGTAGCCGTGCAGCGCCCAGAAACCGACTGAGTACCTATGCATGGAACTCTCATCTGATAGGTAATACCCGGCCAGCGTAGCCTAATCAGCTGCTCAACCGTATCTCGCAGGATGTCGAAGAGGAAGGACCTTGAGGCACCAAAGACCCTTACGGAGATTTCCGTGTCGGAAACTTGTTCAATGAGGGCACGTGCATCGTACTCGGGATGGGCTAGATAGCAACCTTTGCGCCACTGACTGTGACTGAAATGGCGAGTCCGAACAATCAGCCATGGAATAATTCCTGTAGGCGCATCCGAAAATGCACAATGAAAAGAAAGCTCATTATCCGGAGACCGATCGATTGGCCATGGCGCTTCGGGCCTGGAGAAGGGCACAAGCTGAGCAATCAGACTGGATTCATCTCCACTTACTCGGTAGGACACATCGAATTTTTCCATGAGCCTCAAGAGGTACGGGTGGAGCCATTTATCGAGGCGCCGTTCTCCAGAGCTCCAGATGCGCGCCAAATCTTCGTGCTGAAGCATGCCTGAGTTGCTTCGGAGTTGCTCATCTTCCAGGATATAACTGATGGCTTTTGTTAGCCACTCCGGCTGAAGGATCAGGATACTACGCAGATCGTTGTCTTCTGGGTAGTAGACGATATATCCCAGGTCGTTAAGTAGTGCCGCGAGTGCTTCAGCTTCGTCTATTTCTAGACCCCTGCGAGCACAAATGTAGTCAAATGTGCTACGCGTAATGTAGGCCTCTGTTCGATCAAATATCTCCTCTTGAACGTCCAGCCAGCTTTCAGTGATCCTTTCACCCATACGGGGCAAGCTAATCGCGATTTCGAGGAGCCGACTGGCGAGTTCATGAATTCCACTACCGGTCCGGCTGTCAACTCGAAGGGAGCCCGTGAGGATGTTCCCATACCTGGTTCTGAGCTCGGAGTAGTCAATCTCCGGCTGGCGTCCTTCGTCTGCAAATGTCGCAACGATTAGAGCGCGGGCCCTATCGCCGGACCTGATCTTGACTCGCCTCACCCATTCCTCAACCGCATTAGCTTCCTGCCCCTCCCTAGGGCGCCATGCGACAAGATAGATGGCATCTTTGCTAAAAAAGAATTGATGTGTAACTCGATAAACCTCCTGGCCGCCAAAGTCCCAGAACCTGAGAGAGATATCGCTGGCCGACCCTAGAATAGGTGACAGCTCCATCAGCTCTCGAGTGACCGGCAAGCGGGCCGTCTTTATCTCAATCCCGTGGGTCGTATCGCGATTCTCTACAAATGGATTTCCGAGCAAGGCTTCAATCATTGAGGTCTTGCCGACATTTCCCTCACCCACCAATATGACCTTCGCTTCGTATCGACGACCGCTATGAAGGGTTCTAAGGTAGGTTAGAAGGTTTCTCATGTCTCGCCGAGCCAAGCGATTCACAGTGTCACTGAAGAAATTTCCGTCCATCCTAATGAGAACGTTCTCGGGGAGGTTGCCAAGCTCATCGGACAGTTCGGCCAAATTGTTATCTGTTAGGTCGAGATATCGAAGGCTCGGCAACCTTCCTACCTCTACACCGGGACTGAATCCAGAATTCCTACCTACGCGCAGTTCTCGCAAGTTACTAAGATCGGCAAAATTTCCAGGAAGAGAACCTAGAAAGTTATTTGACAAGTCGAGCACTTCGAGTCGGGCGGCCTCCGTGATGCTAGGGTGAACTACTTCAAGGCCATTCCTTACTACACTCAGATTGCGCAGGTTTTGCAGAATCGAATTTCCGATATCAAGCACACTAATCCGATTCGCATCGAGATCGAGATCTTCCAGCTGTTGGCATCCATCAAGCTCTGCAGGGAAGACTGACAGATCATTCCGGCTGAGAATCAAATGCTTGAGGTTGGGAAGATGTCGAAATTCCGCTCCATTGAGGTGGGTTAGCGAGTTCCCAGAAAGTGAGAGTTTGGCCACGTTCTCTCTGTTGGGGTGGCCAAATATGATTTCTGGAACTTGACCTATGTCGAGATCTGCAAGATCAAGGAACCCACCCCGCCGAAGTTCGCTCAACCGCCTGGCTAGGGCGTCCTCGCTCGTCGCCATGCCCAACCTCCTCGGCACGCAATTGATCGTGTAGTAGCAACATGTATCGCCCTACTTGATTCCATGGTGTTCCCTCGCTCGGCTCAGCGCCATACAAATGACCGCTTGGCGATCCGTTAGGTAGGACCCGTTTGCGAGAGTCAGGCCTCGCCCTCCGCCTCCACTGGCGCATGTCGATGGTCCACTGCGAGCGCACGATCTTCGCGAGACGCTCGGGCGATGCCTGTCGGCTGGTGAGGTCGGTCAGCACGTAGACCGTCTCGCGGGTGCGTCGGCCGGTCTTCGCGCAGGTCCGGTGTCGGACGATCTTCGCGACCTGCGCGGCGTGCGGGAAGTCGATGCCGAGGGCGGTGACGGTCAGGACCTGCACCACCCGGGTCTCCAACCGCACGTGACCGTGGGAGCGGTCGTAGAACTTCGCCGTCGCCTTGTCCCAGGGCAGGGTCTTGAGCTGCGCATACAGGATCGGCTGGTTCATCTTGACGGTGAAGGCATAGTGCGCCCGTTTCTCCTCGACGAGGAAGCGGGCGTGTGCGCGCTGGGTGTGCAGGGCGTCGGCGGCCACCGTGACGCCGCTCGGGTCGTAAGGCTCCAACAATGCGGCGAAACAGGTGATTTCGTTGGTCTTGTCCGGCGCCCGCAGCTGCGTGACGGCCGTCCCGGCACCGGTCATCGCGGCCAGCAGATGTGCGGCTGGGCTGTCGCCGCTGCGCGAGCCACGGGCGCTCTTGCCGCCCACGGCCAAGGTGTCGGACCCGGCCGGGTCGGCGCCGAGCAGGTCGGCCAGGCCGCCGGAACAGGTGGCGTTGATGATCCGGCGGACAGTCGCCGTGCTCGGCGCGACGCGGACGGCGAACACGCTGGTGGTGCGGGCACCGAGCCGGGCCAGAGCCTCCTGCGGAGCGTTCTTGGCCACTGGCCGATCGCGGCGAAAGAGCGGACCCCGGCCAGCACGGCCGAGCACGCGATCAGCAGCACACTCACGAACGGGTGACGCTTTCCGCGCCGGTGCCGCGGATCAGCCAGCGTGGCCAGCCGCTGCGGCAGTCCCGGCAGTGCGCGGTGCTGACGCGAGGGCGACTTGATCAGGCAGACACCGGACCTGGCCGACCCCACCGCCGCGGCCAAGTTCACCCTGCGACGCCTTGCCCGCCGCTACCAGGACCTGGGGCGTGAAATCAGCGAGTACGACGCCGAGTTGACCGCACTGGCGGCTCAGGCCGCGCCGATGCTGCTGGCCGTCAACGGCGTCGGGCCCGAGACCGCCGCCCGCCTCCTGGCGGCAGTCGGCGACAACCCCGAGCGACTGCGCTCCGAGGCAGCCTTCGCCCATCTGTGCGGCGCCGCACCCCTGCCGGCCTCCTCCGGCCGCCGGGACCGCCACCGGCTGAACCGGGGAGGCAACCGGTCAACCAACGCGGCCCTCTACCGCATCGTGGTCGTCCGCATGCAGCACGACCGGCGCACCCGCGAGTACGTGGCCCGATGCACTGCGCAGGGACTGCAGAAGAAGGACATCATCTGCTGCCTCAAACGCTACATAGCCCGCGAGATCTTCAGGGCCTTGACCTGCGCAAACATCGCGAAGGCCGACCTTGCCCAGGCCGCTTGACAGGAGATAGGAGCTTCTCCGGTTCGGCAGGGCGACTTGAGAGGTCACCCGCACCAACCGGAGCTTAGTTGCGTACGAGACGGGCCGAGCACGGCGAACGCCCCCTTGTCGTCGCCCCCGCTCGGTCACCTCGAAGGTACGCGCCCTCGAAGTGCTGCCTTCGCTCCTGCGCGGCGACGGCCATGTGACCGTCGTCATCGCCCATGACCCCACGTCAGCGTTCAACGCGCGGCGTCCTCGAACTCTTCCACGAAGCCGGGATGCCGTTCATGGTCTGTGCACGGCTGAGGGACATCCCGCCCGACCTCATTCTCTCTGGCAGCGAGAACATCGACGTTCCGGCGAGCGAATGCCCGGTGCTGATATCCGGGAAGAACTTCGCGCGATGCTCCCCCGGCTCACCGCCGCCCGCGCCGAATGGTCCGCGCGGACCACTGCGACCACCAACGCCGAGGCCGCGTAATCTCTCCGGTCCATGGCCACGCCGAGGTCTGCGACTGCAGCATCACGCTCCTATGGATGTCGTGAACGCCCAGCTCAAAGGCGTCGTCCACCCCTCCCCTCCAGGGATTTTTCAGGGACTTTCAGCTCTGTCCGAGGGACTTCCGAGGGACTTTTTGCCGCCTGACACGGCAAGCCCATGAAAGATCAGAAAGGGCCTCCGTCGCAGATCAGAGGCCCTTTCCCAGGCAAAACCGCAGGTAGCGGCAGACGAGTCAGGCTATACGCCGGGTTCTGTTCGAGACGCCACCACTCTGGATGTCCCAGCCAGCACTTCCCAGGATGAGACTCCCCAGTCTCCAGGGAGCTGCTGTTTCCTTAAGTAATCGGCAATCAAACTCGACCCCGAATCGACCCCCACCGCTCCAACTGAGCCTAGGTCATGGCTCTGAGCTGCAGAAATACCCTTGAACTTCGGTCAAGAACTACAACTCGTGGTAGTACCCGGTGCTCTGCGAGGGCAGGATGCCTTCCCTGTTCTGGAAGACGCTGCCGTCCTGGGAGTAGGGGTAGGGACCGCCCTGCTCGATGAGGTCGAGCGTGTCGTGCGCCTGGGACGGCAGCGAGCCGTAGCAGATGCTGCCGACGGCGGTCACCGCCGCGTTCGCGGGAACCGTGGCGGCGCCGCCGATGAGCAGGGCGGACGTGAGGGCGACCAGAGCGCCGATGCGAGTGGTGCGTGGGGGGAATCTCATGCCCTCTAGCATGACGCGCGTAGACCATGGCATGTCAATGTCAAGGACGGTCATTTCGTCCCGCAAGTCGGATGAGTTTTCCGGGAGTTAACCTCCGACACGAGACCCCCGCACGGGAGCGTCCCGGCCGCTACGCGCTCCCCTCCGGCAGCTCGTACGTGCCGTACTCCGGGCGTCCTGCCAGGTCGTACGTGTGGATGGCGACGCCCTTGCTCGTGAGCCGCGCGCCGGCGTGCCGGAACGCGGTCGGCACTGCGCCCTCGGCGAAGAGACGGCGGCCCGTGCCGAGTACGACCGGGAAGGACAGCAGGTGCATGGTGTCGACGAGGTCGAGCGCCAGGAGGGACTGCGCGAGAGCGGCACTGCCGTGGACCTGGAGCTCTCCCTCGGTGTTCTCCTTGATCGCGGTGACCTCCTTGGCGAGATCGCCGCCGATCACCGTCGTACCGGCCCATTCGGGCCGCGTGATGCTCGACGAGGCGACGTACTTCGGCAGGGAGTTGAGCTTCCCCGCGACCGGGTCGGCCGTGTCGGTCACCTTCGGCCAGAACCCGGCGAAGATCTCGTACGTGTGGCGGCCGAGCAGGAAGGCGCCCGCGCGGCCGAAGACCTCGGTGATGAACTGCCCGAAGTCCTCGTCGTCGTACGGGAAACTCCAGCCGCCGTGCTCGAACCCGTCACGGCGGTCCTCCTCCCGGCCGCCCGGGGCCTGGTGGACGCCGTCGAGGGTGACGAAAGCGGTGAGAGAGAGCTTGCCCATGGCGTGCCTTCTTCCGGAGCGGGTGTCCTGTCATCAGCTCAGACCGTCTTGGCACCCGCAACTCATCGGCCGGCCGCCGATGGATCTGCCCCGCCCGGTTCCGGGGGCGAACCAGGTGCGTCCGGATCCATTCCTCGTACGTCCGGATCCGGCCCGCGCGCCTTCCCGGCTAGCCCGCGTTCGTCGAGAACAGGCCGCCCGTGGGGCCCTGCTTGTCGCCGCCCTGGGCCTTTCTGAGGGCGTTGGCCAGGCTCTCGATGGTGAGCGACTGAAGGATCACGCGGCCGTTGCCCTCCAGGGTGGCGAGGGAGAGACCCTCGCCGCCGAAGACGGCGTTCATCACGCCCTGCCGGTTGAGCCCGCCGACGCGCTGCACCCCGTACTGGATGCCCTCCTCGAAGGCCACGACACAGCCCGTGTCGACGTCGACACGGCCGCCGAAGTCGGCGGGGTTCAGGTCGATGAAGTTGCCGGCGCCCGCGATGATCACGGTGCCCCGGCCGGTGAACTTCTCCAGGACGAAGCCCTCACCGCCGCTGCGGCCGGTCTTCCCGCCCTGGAAGGCGATGCCGAACTCGACGGTGGACTCGGCCGCGACGAAGGCGTCCTTCTCCGCGAACCACGCGCGCGTGCCGTCCAGCTCCAGCGCCCGCATCTCACCCGGCAGCACACCCGCGAAGCCGACGGTGCCCTCACCGCCGGTCGACGTGAAGTACTGGAACGCCAGCGACTCGCCCGCGAGCGCGCGCTGGCCGACCTGCATGGCCGTGCCCATGGCCTGCCGCAGCATTCCGCCCATGCCACCGCCGGCGCCACTCGCACCGCCTGTGCCGCCCGCGCCGGCCTGGGGCTGGCCGCCGCCGCCCGAAGGTCCGGAGAGCCGTGTCTCCATGGTCACGTTCGCCGTCTTGAACAGGAACTTTCCCGCCTCGCAGTACACCGTCTGACCGGGCTGCAGGCTGACGACCGCCATCTGCATGGCGTTGCCGACGATCTCTTGCTGAAGAGTCACGACGGGAGAACGCTTGAAACGGAGGGGAGAGTTCCGGGCGGCCTCCGCATGGGTGACGTCGCGTCCGGGTGCGGGTGCGGTGCGGGTCACGTCGTGCGCCGGAGCGCTGGGGACCTCGGTGTCCGTTCGCCGCCAGCATTCCACCGGGCCGGGCGCTGGGATGGACCCATGACCTCACAAGCAACCATGAACGGAACCGTGGCCCTCGTGACCGGCGGCAGCCGCGGGATCGGTGCCGCGACCGCGGTGCGGCTCGCCCGGGAGGGTGCGGATGTCGCCCTGACCTACGTACGCGACAAGGAGGCCGCCTGCGATGTCGTG
>NZ_LIQZ01000475.1:12057-12387 GCF_001418655.1 Streptomyces phaeochromogenes
GGCGGCCTCGCGTATGGAGCGTGGCGGGCGGATCATCACCATCGGTACGTGTATGACGCAGCGGGTGCCTGGGCCCGGTGGCACGCTGTACGCCACCGGGAAGTCTGCCCTGGTCGGGCTGACCAAGGCGTTGGCCAGGGAGTTGGGTGAGCGGGGGATCACTGCGAACATCGTGCATCCTGGGCCGATCGATACGGATATGAATCCGGCGGGTGGGCCTTATGCGGGGGGTCAGGCTGCGATGACTGCGGTCGGGCGGTTCGGGACGGTCGAGGAGGTTGCATCCGCGGTGGCTTATCTGGCGGGGGTGGAGGCGGGGTACGTCACGGG
>NZ_LIQZ01000476.1 GCF_001418655.1 Streptomyces phaeochromogenes
GGGGTGGGGTGACTGCGGGACTGCGGGGGTGCGCCGTGGTCGAGCACGCGGCTGGCTCCTTCATCGCTGCCGGTGAGGGCGGCGCGGCCCCACGGCAGTCCGAAGGAAGGGGACCACCGTGCACGGGGTCCCCGCCACACTACGTTCAGCGCATGACTCTACGAGGACAGCCTTTCCAGCCGTAATGCAGCAACCTTGCGCGCCTCCGCAAGATCGTTGCGTTGATCGCGGACAGGCGCGTGTTCGTTGCGCGGGGCCTTGCGACCGTTGCGCGGCCCCGCGGCCCGGCCTGGCACGCCCCCGCCGTCAGGCCTCCACCGAGGCCCTTCGCTCGACCGCCGCACAGACCCGGTAGGCCGCTCGTGCCGGCCCTCCGCCGGCCCCAGGGCAGACCCGGGCCACCCACGCAAGACGCCTCGCGGCCCACCGCCGGAACCCTTCGCTCGACCGCCCCGCAGGCCCAGCAAACCGCTCGCGCCCGACGGCAGGGCAGCCCCGGAAGCCACCCACTCAAGACGCCCCTCCGCCCCCCATCGCAGGACAGACCCCAGGGCCCGCTCGATAAGGACTCGTCAGGACTCGTCAGACCCCGTCCGGCTCCCCCGCGATGGCCCGCGCCTCGGCCACGTCGTCCTCGTCGAAGCCCAGCTGCCCGGGCCGCCCGTGGACCGCCGCCTGCTCGTCGATCCACCGGTTGTGGGCCTCCCAGGCGGCCTGCTTGCTGGTGCCCAGGGCCGCCCCGATCTGCGACCAGGACGCCCCGGCACGGCGCGCCGCGCGCACGCTCAACTGCCGCCCGTACGCGGCCTTGCGGGCCACCACCTCGCTCAGCGCGAGCAGTTCGAGCAGCTCGCCCCGGTCGAGGGCCTCCTCGTCGCTCCCCGCCCCGGCCAGCGACTCCCGCATGCGCAGAGCGTCGAGACGGGCCACGGCGGTCAGCAGCGTGTACTGGAGCTCGGTGCTCTGCGGTGTCGTCATGACGCCAGCGTCTCGTCAGGCAGGCTTGACGTCAAGAGGGCTTGACGGAAGTTCCTTGACCAGGAAGACGCAGGGGTCGGCGCACACCTGGCGCACACCGTCCAGGTCGAGATAGGCCCAGCGGTCGACGTACGACACGGTGGGCCGGTAGCCGAGCCGTGCGTAGAGCCGCGCGGCGAGCGGGTTGTCGTCACCCACGCCGAGCCCCATGAGGCCGGTGCCGCGGGCGACCGCCCGTTCCTCGGCGGCACGCACCAGTGCCGTCCCGATGCCCCGCGAGCGGAGCGACGCGGGCCAGACGAACAGCCCGTTCAGCTCGGGACAGCCCGGCCGGGCAGCCCGCACCTCGGGAGCCTCGCAACCGGTCCAGCGGACCTCCGCGTGACCGACGGGCAGGCCGTCGAGCCAGGGGATCAGATAGCTGCTGTCCCCCGCCTCCTGCCGCGCGAACCGCGCCCCGTGACTCCCGTCCACGCTGTGCGAGGGCATGAACCGCTCCAGAACCGCGATGTCCTCGGCCCGGCAGATGTCGATCCTCATCCGACCGACCCTAGCGACATCGGGACACGGCACGGCCCCCGTTCTCCCGGCACGCGGGACAACGGGGGCCGTACGGAAGGGAGTTGCGTCAGCTCCAGCTGGCGTGCAGGGGCTTGCCCTCCGCGTAGCCCGCCGCGCTCTGGATGCCGACGACGGCCCGCTCGGCGAACTCCTCCAGGGAGTTGGCACCGGCGTAGGTGCAGGAGGAACGGACGCCCGCGATGATCGAGTCGATCAGGTCCTCGACGCCCGGCCGGGACGGGTCGAGGAACATCCGCGAGGTCGAGATGCCCTCCTCGAACAGGGCCTTGCGGGCGCGGTCGTACGCCGACTCCTCCGACGTACGGTTGCGCACCGCGCGCGCGGACGCCATGCCGAACGACTCCTTGTAGAGGCGGCCGTTGGCGTCCTGCTGGAGGTCGCCCGGCGACTCGTACGTACCGGCGAACCAGGAACCGATCATGACGTTCGACGCGCCCGCGGCCAGCGCCATGGCGACATCGCGCGGGTGGCGGACACCGCCGTCGGCCCAGACGTGCTTGCCGAACTTCTTCGCCTCGGCGGCGCATTCGAGCACGGCCGAGAACTGCGGGCGGCCCACACCGGTCATCATGCGCGTGGTGCACATGGCGCCGGGTCCGACACCGACCTTGATGATGTCCGCGCCGGCCTCGATGAGGTCGCGTACGCCCTCGGCGGCGACGATGTTGCCCGCGACGATCGGCACCTGGGGGTCGAGCCCGCGGACCGCCTTGACCGCGGCGATCATCGACTCCTGGTGGCCGTGCGCGGTGTCCACGACGAGCGTGTCGACGCCCGCCGCGAGGAGCTGCTTGGCCTTGCCCGCGACATCGCCGTTGATGCCGACGGCGGCGGCGATGCGCAGCTTGCCGTCCGCGTCGGTGGCCGGTGTGTAGAGCGTGGCGCGCAGGGCGCCCTTGCGGGTGAGGATTCCGGCGAGGCGGCCGTCCTTGTCCACGGCGGGCGCGTACCGGCGGTTCGCGTGGTCGAGCCTGTTGAACGCCTCGCCCGGCTCGATGTCAGCGTCGAGCAGCAGCAGGTCCCGGGACATGACCTCGGACAGCTGCGTGAAGCGGTCGACCCCGTTCAGGTCGGCGTCGGTGACCACGCCGACCGGCCTGCCCTCGCCGTCCACCACGACACCGGCGTTGTGCGCGCGCTTCGGCAGCAGGGACAGCGCGTCGGCGACCGTCTGGTGCGGGGCCAGCACGATCGGGGTGTCCAGGACGAGAGGTCGGCTCTTGACCCAGGAGACGACCTCGGTGACGACCTCGATGGGGATGTCCTGCGGAATGACGACGAGTCCGCCCCGGCGGGCCAGTGTCTCGGCCATCCGACGGCCGGCGATGGCCGTCATATTGGCGACCACCAGCGGAATCGTGGTCCCACTGCCGTCCGGCGAAGCCAGGTCGACGCCCTGCCGCGAACCGACCGCGGAGCGGCTCGGCACCATGAAGACGTCGTCGTACGTCAGGTCGTACGCGGGCTGGATGTCGTTGAGGAAACGCACGTGCTGCACATCCCAGTCGTTCAGAGGTGGCCCCCGAACAGGACAGCACGAGGGAAGAGCACGTACCTCATTGTCCCACGCCGGTGGGTGAACACGCCCCGGGCCGATCGTCCAGGCTGGTCAGGGGGCTACTGGTGGGATCCTCCAAGAACCAGCGCCACGGTGAGTGCCGGAGTGCCGTCCGCCGCCTGGGCGAACACGTCCCGCGCGATCTCCCACTCCTCGGGCCGCGCCTTCGCGTACGGCTGCCAGCCGGTGACGACGACGAGCAGCCCCTTCTCCACGGCGGGCGCGGGCCAGACGGAGGAGTCGCCGAGGCTGTCGGCGAGCGCGTCCCAGTTGCGCCCGAACCAGTCCGGCAGCTCCAGGGCGCGTACGCAGCGCTCCATGAGGCCCGCCTTGTCCGCGACGCCGTCGAGGTCCAGCGCGACCACGTGGCGGCCCGCCACGTCGTGCGTCATCTCAGCACCGCCCTGAAGGAGTTGTAGTGATCATCGGTGTAGTAGACCTCGCCACCCCGCCCCGTGACAATGCGCCGGGCTCCGCGGTCCCGCTCGCCGGGCGTCCGCACCGTGTACTCGTGGTAGAAACCGCGCTCGTGGCGCGGCAGTTCACGCTCGAAGTTCCCGAACACGGAGCCGTCCTTGGCGTACGGGAAGGGGCCGCCCGCGTCGATGAGGTCGAGCGTCCGACGGGCCTCGGCGGGCAGCCGCGCCTCCTCGACCGTCTCCATGCCCTCGGCCCAGGAGAGGGCCGAGGTGCTCGTGGCCGACCCGGTGCCGGCCCCGGTCCCTGTCGTTGTGTCCGCCGACGAGCAGCCGGTCAGCAGCACCGCGACGAGACACACGACGAGACGGAGAAACAGCCCCGGAAACAGGCGGGGGACGGACCGGAGCAGCATGTCGCCGATGCTGCCACAGCCGTCCCCACGCGGCGCGTTGCCGAGCCGCCGTCGGAGCGTTGCGGGCTCAGGGCCCGTCCGGGTCCGCCCGGTTCAGGGCGGGGCGCGGGGTCGAACCCGCCGTCATCAGATAGTCCGCAGCCGCCGTGTCCGTCACCAGGCTGGTGACGAGGCCGGAGCGCAGTACCGCGTCGATCGCGGCGGCCTTGCGCTGGCCGCCGGCGATCGCGACGACCTCGGGGATCCGCCGCAGCCGGTCGGCCTCGACGGTGATGCACCGCTCGCCCAGGTCCCGGCCGACGCGACGGCCCTCGGAGTCGAAGAGGTGCGCTGACATCTCGGCGGCCACACCGAGGGTGGCGTAGTGGGCACGCTCCTCCTCGGTGAGCATGTCGTGCACCGTCGAGATGCCCGCCTCCCAGGAGCCGATCGACACACAGGCGACGGTGACCTTGTCGAAGTACTCGAAGGCGCGGGCGATCCCCGTCTGGCTGCGCAGCGCCGCCGCGGTGGCCACGTCCGGCAGCAGCATCGGCGCGTAGATGGGATGGGCGTCCCCGCCGGAGACCTGGGCGGCCCGGCGGACCGCCTCGACCGAGCCGCGCTCGGCCGTCCCGGCGTCGTAGACACCCGTCAACTGCACCACCGTGCACGGCGGCAGCCGGTCGAGCGCCGCTGCCATGTGGATGGTGGAGCGGCCCCAGGCGAGGCCGAGCACATCGCCCTCGGCGACGAGTTCACCGAGCAGGTCGGCGGCGACCTCACCGAGGTTCTCCGGGTCGGGCGACTCCTCGGCCTCGGCCGGGGACTCCACGACGACGGCATGCCGCAGGCCGTAGCGGGCGCGCAGCGCGTCCGAGCGCTCCGCGTCCAGCTCGGCGGGGACGCGGATCTCGATCCTCACGAGATCCCGTTCGAGAGCGGTTTCCAGGACCCGGGCCACCTTGAAGCGGCTGACGCCGAACTCCTCGGCGATCTGGATCTTGGACTTGCCCTCAAGGTAGAAACGGCGGGCCATGGCCGCCGCCTGCACCAGCTCAGCGGGTCCCATCCGCATGGCCGACCGGCCCGCCGACATACCCGACACGGCGATCTCCTCACTGCTGTTCACACTCTGGATTCGCCGTTCATCCTTGCAGATCCGGCGTACTTGATCAGCCCTGAGGGGCGGCGTTCACGTTCCCTTGGCTCAGTGGCCGCATGCCCATGCTGCCTGGGCCGTCGCCTCCTCCGCCTGCGTGCGCAATGCACGTACCGCCTGGGCGGGGTCGGCCGCCCCGTACACCGCCGAACCGGCGACGAAGACGTCGGCGCCCGCCTCGGCGCAGCGCTCGATGGTGGAGGCCGAAACCCCGCCGTCGACCTGCAGCCACAGCTCCAGACCGTGCTTGTTGATCAACTCGCGGGTGCGGCGGATCTTGGGCAGCATGATGTCGAGAAAGGCCTGGCCTCCGAAGCCCGGCTCGACGGTCATGATCAGCAACATGTCGAGCTCGGGGAGCAGATCCTCGTACGGCTCGATGGGAGTCGCGGGCCGCAGGGCCATGGAGGCCCGGGCGCCCTTGGCCCGGATCTCGCGGGCGAGCCGCACGGGTGCGGCGGCGGCCTCGACATGGAAGGTGACGGAACCGGCACCCGCTTCTACGTACTGCGGCGCCCACCGATCGGCGTCCTCGATCATCAGATGGCAGTCCAGCGGCGTGTCCGTAGCACGCGCCAGAGACTCTACGACCGGCACACCTAGCGTGAGGTTCGGGACGAAATGGTTGTCCATCACGTCGACATGGAGCCAGTCAGCCCCTTCCACCGCCTTTGCCTCCTCGGCAAGGCGGGCGAAGTCGGCGGACAGGATGCTGGGGTTGATCTGCGCGGCCATGCGTTAAGCCTGCCATGCCCGGCGCGGGTTGTTCGCCCCGCTCTCCGAGGTCCCCGAGGTCTCCGAGGTCCTCGACCCGGACCGATCGGTATATACCAACCCCGCCGAGGGACTGCACCGGCCTCGCGGCCCGTGCCATCCTTGTCGGCCCACCAGCTCCACACGCGGCTACGGGGGTCGCCATGACGGACACGCAGGGGAAGCAGCGACGCGGGCTCGGCTGGCTGGTGTGCGGCCGACGCAGCAAATGGATCGTGGTGGGACTGTGGCTGGTGCTGCTGTTCCTCACGGCGCCCTTCGCCTCGAAACTCACCGACGCGCAGGACAACGACGCGGCGTCCTGGCTGCCCGGATCCGCCGAGTCCACCCAAGTCCTGGAGATCTCCGAGGACTTCAGGCCGGAACAGATCCCCGCGGTGGTCGTGTACGCCCGTGGGAGCGGCCTGACGGCCGAGGAGCGGGCGCAGATCAACGAGGACGCGCGCCAGATCAAGGAACTGCGTGCGCACGGCATCCTCGGCGCCGAGACCCGGGGCCCGATCTTCGACCGGGAGACCGATCCGCGTGCGGCCCAGATCCTCGTCCCCATCAGGATGGACGAGAAGGGCTGGGAGGAGATCTCGCCCGCCGTCGACTCGATCCGTGACGTGACCGGCAAGGGCGGCGACGGGCTCGCCGTCCATGTGACGGGCCCGGGCGGTACGTCCGCGGACTTCTCCGAGGCCTTCGAGGGCATCGACTCCACGCTGCTGTTCTCGGCGATGGCCGTCGTCATCGTGATGCTGCTGCTGACCTATCGCAGCCCCACCCTGCTGATCGTCCCGCTGCTCGGCGTGGTCGCCGCGCTGTTCACCGCGCAGGCGGTGATCTACTTCCTCGCCGAGCACGCGGGTCTGACCGTCAACGGCCAGAGCGCGGGCATTCTCACCGTCCTCGTCTTCGGCGCGGGGACCGACTATGCCCTGCTCCTGGTGGCCCGCTACCGGGAGGAACTGCGCCGCCACGAGGACCGCCACGAGGCGATGGCGCTCGCCCTGCACCGGGCGGGCCCGGCGGTGCTCGCGTCCGGCGCGACCGTCGTGCTGAGCATGCTGGTGCTGCTCGCCGCCGAGATGAACTCGACGCGCGGCCTCGGCCCGGTCGCCGCCATCGGCGTCGCCGTGGCACTGGCCGCGATGATGACCCTCTTCCCGGCCCTGCTGGTGATCTTCGGCCGCTGGATCTTCTGGCCGGTGATTCCGCACTTCGGCTCCGCGGACCCGACCGAGAGCGGTGTCTGGGCGCGCATGGGCCGCCGTATCTCCCTCCGCCCGCGCATGATCTGGGCCGTCACGGCGGCGGCGCTCGCGCTGCTCTCGCTGGGCCTCATCCAGCTCCGCGCGGAGGGCATCAGCAACGCCGACGCCTTCACCGGAAAACCCGACTCGATCGTCGGCCAGGAGGTGTCCGCGCGTTACTTCCCCGCGGGCAGCGGCGATCCGCTCGTCATCGTCAGCAACCGCGCCCAGGCCGAGGACGTCGGCCAGGCGGTCGCGGCCACCCGCGGTGTCGTACCGGAATCCCTCGGCCTGCCACCGGGCACGAAACCCGAGTTCGAGGGCAAGGTCCTCTTCGAGGCCACCATGACCGCCCCGGCGGACAGCGAGGCCGCGAAACAGACGGTGGAGCGGGTGCGGGACGCCGTGCACGACGTACCCGACGCCGACGCGCAGGTGGGCGGCGGCACGGCCTCACTGCTCGACATGGACAAGGCGACGACCCACGACAACATCCTGATCATCCCGCTGGTGCTCATCGTGGTCCTGCTGATCCTGTGCGCCGTGCTCCGCGCCCTGGTCGCCCCGCTGCTGCTGATCGGCACAGTGGTGCTGTCCTTCGCCGCCGCGCTGGGGATCAGCGCGCTCGCGTTCCGCCACATCTTCGACTACGCGGGCGAGGCGACGGACTTCCCACTGTTCGTCTTCGTGTTCCTGGTCGCCCTGGGCATCGACTACAACATCTTCCTGACCACCCGCATCCGCGAGGAGGCCGGCCGCCAGGGCACCCGCACGGGCGTGGTGACGGGCCTGGCCACCACCGGCGCGGTCATCACCTCGGCGGGCCTGGTCCTCGCCGGAACCTTCGCCGCCCTCGGCACGCTCCCCATGGTCGCCTTCGCCGAGATCGGCTTCGCGGTCGCCCTGGGCGTACTGCTCGACACGTTCATCGTCCGCTCGGTCCTCGTGCCGTCCCTGTTCCTGGACGTCGGCCCGAAGGTGTGGTGGCCACATCGGCTGGCCCACGAGGACGGGGGCACGGCGGGTCCGCCGCCGACCACCGGCCCCGGATCCGGGTCTCCCGCGCCAACACCGGCACCGGCACCGACTCCGGGAGGCCCGCCGGCCCCGCCGGAGTAGGTCGGCCCGGCCTGCAGGTGTCCGCCGGACCGACCTCAGGCGGTCCGGCGGATGAGCGCCAGATACATGGCGTCCGTCCCGTGCAGATGCGGCCACAGCTGTACGTCGGGACCGTCACCCAGCGCCGGTACGCCGGGGAAGAGCGGGCGGGCGTCGAGGAGTTCGGCCGAGCCGCCGCCGTGCTGCTTGAGCACGTCGTCGACCACGGCCCGGGTCTCGGCGAGGTGCGGCGAGCAGGTGGCATACCCGACGACACCGCCGACCCGCACCGAGTCGAGCGCCGTACGCAGCAGTCCGCGCTGCAACGGCGCGAACCCGTCCAGGTCGTCGGGGCGCCGCCGCCAGCGGGCCTCGGGACGACGACGCAGGGCGCCAAGACCCGTGCAGGGCACGTCCATCAGTACGCGGTCGAACGTCCCCGGACGCCACGGCGGCCGTGTCCCGTCGGCGGCGATGACCTGGTAGGGCCCCGGGTTCCCGGCGAGCGCCTTGGCGACGAGGCCGGCCCGGTGCGGCTGCTTCTCGGAGGCGAGCAGCAGGGCCCCGCGCTGGGCGGCGAGTCCGGCGAGCATGGCCGCCTTGCCGCCGGGTCCGGCGCAGCCGTCGAGCCAGGCCTTGTCCGGTCCGTCGAGGGGCGCGTTGGCGAGGGCGAGCGCCACGAGCTGGCTGCCCTCGTCCTGCACGCCCGCACGTCCTTCGCGTACGGCGTCGATGGCGCCCGGCTCGCCGCCCTCGGACAGTCGCACGGCGTACGGCGACCAGCGCCCCGGCAGCGCGTTCTCGTCCCCGAGGGCGCCGAGGATCTCATCGGCGGTGGAGCGCCCCGGGCGGGCCACGAGGGTCACCTCGGGCCTCTCATTGTCGGCTTCGAGGAGATCCTCGATCCCGGCGCGCCCGCCCCCCAGCGAGTCCCACAGCGCCGAGACGATCCATCGTGGATGCGAGTGGACGACGGCGAGATGATCCTCGGGATCCTCGTCGTAGGGCGGCGCGACCTGCTCGATCCACCCGTCGAGATCGTGCTGCGCGATCTTCCGCAGCACGGCGTTGACGAACTTCGCCCGCCCGTCCCCGAGCACGACCCTCGCCAGCTCGACCGACGCGGACACGGCGGCGTGCGTCGGGATCCGCGTCCCGAGCAACTGATGCGCACCGAGGCTGAGCACGTCCAGCACCGGCGGGTCGACCTCGCGCAGCGGCCGGTCGATACACGCCGAGATGACGGCGTCGTACGTCCCCTGCCGACGCAGCGTCCCGTACACCAGCTCCGTGGCCAGCGCCGCGTCCCGCCCGTCGAAGTCCCCCTTCTCCCGCGCCTTCCGCAGCAACGGCGGCAACACGAGATTCGCGTACGCGTCCCTCTCGTCCACCGCCCGCAACGCATCGAAGGCAAGCATCCGCACGGGGTCCTTCTTGGGACGACGGTACGGCTTGCCCTGCTGCCGGGGCCGACGGGACTGCTCGTTCACGTAAAAGGTGCTCCGGATCGTGGAAGAGGTACGGGTCCAGCGTACGTCGCGGCGACGCCCGCGCTCCTTCTCAGGGCACGGGAAGCGGCACGCTTTCAGGCACGGGGGCGGCTCGTTCTTCAGGGGCGCGGGGAACTGCGCAATCTTTTAGGGCATGGGGATCAGCACACCCTTTGGGGGCGCGGGGATCAGCACACACCCTTTGGGGGCGCGGGGAACTGCGCAGTCTTTCAGGGGCGCGGGGAACTGCGCGGCCGGCCCCGACCGACCCGCACCCACCACACCCCGGGCAACTAACGCCGAAGAGACCGCCCAAACCCCGAGGCAAGCGGCATCCGCAACCCCAAAGGCGGCGGAGCCGCGAGCGCATCCTCCACGGGCCGGGCAAAAGCCCGCCCGAACAACGCCCCCATCACGAAATCCTCGGCCAACGCGTACACCTCATCGCGAAACGCGTGCAACGCATGTCCGTCGG
>NZ_LIQZ01000477.1 GCF_001418655.1 Streptomyces phaeochromogenes
ACTCACCGTCCTTGGATTTCGCCCCCGCCGCCCCTACCCATTCCCGTCCCTTTTCAGGGGCTCCGCCCCCGAACCCCCGCTCCTCAAACGCCGGAGGGGCTGAGATACCTCAGGGGCGCGGGGAACTGCGCACCCAGCCACGACCGACCCGCACCAGAAGGCGCGCCCCCACGGGGTCTGGTGCGGAGCCCCAGCGGACAGGGGCGCCCTACGACGGCGGCCGGTGTTCCACCGGCGCCACCCCCGTCGCCGTCGCCCCCCGCGGCACAGGCGACGTACGCAACGCCGGCTCCTGCGAGTACGACCGCAGGTAGCCGACCACCGTGTTGGTGACCGCGACGAGCGGCACGGCGACGACGGCGCCGCCGATGCCCGCGACCATCCCGCCCGCCGCGACGGAGAGAACGACGGCGAGCGGATGGACCCGAACCGCCCGGCCGAGGATGAACGGCTGGAGGATGTGGCCCTCGATCTGCTGGACGGCGAGCACGACGAGCAGCGCCATCACCGCGGTGAAGACCCCCTGCGTCACCAGCGCGACCACCACCGCCAGCGCGCCCGAGACGACGGCACCGACCAGCGGGATGAACGCGAACAGGAAGATGAAGACGGCCAGCGGAACAGCCATCGGGACGTCCAGGAAGAAGATGCCCAGGCCGATGAAGATGGCGTCGATCAACGCCACTATCACCGTCCCGCGGACATAGGCAGTCAGCGTGCGCCAGGCGCGCGGGCCCGCCCCGGCCACCCCGGGCCGTGCCGCCGCCGGCACCAGCTTGAGCGTCCACTGCCAGATGCGCTTGCCGTCGTAGAGGAGGAAGAGCGTGGAGAACATCGTGAGAAGGATGCCGGTCAGGGCCTCGACGATGACGGTGACGCCTTCCAGTCCCGCCGACGTGATCTCGTCCGTGTTGGCGCCGACGGCCTCGCGCAGGCTCTTGGCGATGTCCTTGATCTGGTCCTCGGTGACATGGAACGGGCTGTTGAGCAGCCAGCGCTGCAACTCGTCGATGCCGTCCTGGATCTGGTCGGAGAGGTTGTCGATGTTCTCCATGACCTGCCAGACCACGAACCATCCGACGAGCCCCATGACCACGAAGCCGAGGGTCGCGGTCAGCGCGGTGGCGAGCCCGCGCGGCACCCCGTACCGCCGCAGCCGCGCCACGGTGGGCTGGAGCAGCGCGGTGATGAGCAGCGCGGCGACGAAGGCGAGGACGACGAGCTGCACGGCGCTGATGACGCGCATCAACACCCAGACGGTGCCCGCGAGTACGAGCAGCCGCCAGCCGGCCTCGGCGGCGACCCGCATGCCCCAGGGGACGGCCGCGGCGGGATCGG
>NZ_LIQZ01000478.1 GCF_001418655.1 Streptomyces phaeochromogenes
TCGCTGACGCGGAACGAGAGGGAGCGGGGGCTTTTGCTGGGACGGGCGGAGGGGTGTGGGTAGCTCCGCGGGTTCGCTCCGCCGGTTCGCTCTGCTGGGTTGCTCCGTCGGCTCGCTTCGCTGGGCGTCTGGGTTCGGAGGCTGCGGGTTGGCGGGGGCCGGCCGCGCCCACGCGGTGGAGCCGCTGGATGTCACAGCCCCGCGCCCTCAGCGGAGCGCTGGGTGCCGTCGCTCGAACGGCTCATCCACCGAGACCCTCTCCCGCCCCCGTGTCACGGTGGGGATACCTGTCGCCACCACCGGACCCGGGAGCGTCGTCATGGCAGATCTGCAGGACGAACTGCACGCAACCACCGAGGTCGGCGAGCTGGATCGCCCCGATGTCGAGGCCGAGTTCGGGCCGGATGTTCTTGAGCTCGAGGACGAGCGGGGTCTCGCAGCCGATGCCGGACCCGAGGGACCAGAGGGACCCGAGGGATTCGATGGACCCGCGGGAGACGCGGGACCCGAGGTAGACGCGCGACCCGAGGGCGACGAGGAGGACGCGGCCGAGGACCCCCTCGTCCGCGCGCACGCCCTGCTCGCCGCCCACCCCGTCGCCGACGGCTACAGCGGTCTGCCGTGGGCGCTGCGGCACCTGCCCTGGTACGACCTGGAGCTCGGCGAGAGCACGATAGACACGGATGTGCCCCGGCTGAGGGAAGGGCACGTGGCGGCGTTGTTCTGGTCGCTGCATCTGCCCGAGGGCCTCGTCGGCGAGCGGGCGGTCGGGGCCACGCTGGAGCAGCTCGACCTGGTGAAGACCGTGGTGGAGGCGCATCCGGAAGGCCTGCGGATGGCGCACAGCGCGGCGCAGGTCACGGACGCCAGGAACTGCGGGCGGGTCGCCGTGCTGCTCGGCCCCGCGTGCGCTGCCGCGCTGGACGACTCGCTGGGCATCCTGCGTGCGCTGCACTCTCTCGGCCTGCGCGTCCTCACCCTCTCCGGCGCGTCCTGGGCCGGCAAGAACGGGCTGACCAGGTTCGGCGAGGAGGTCGTACGCGAGGCGAACCGCATCGGCGTACTCGTCGACCTGTCCGGCGCCTCCGACGCGACCGTGCGCCGCGCCATCGCCATCTCCAAGTCCCCGGTCGTCTGCACCCGCTCCGCCGCCCGCGACCTGCGCCCCCACCCGGCGAACCTCCCCGACGACGTGCTCGTCGAGCTCGGCATCACCAAGGGCCTGTGCCTCGTGCCGCTGACCGCCGAGCAGACGGGCCCGTCGGTACGGGACGTCGCGGACCACCTCGACCACGTACGCGCGCTCGCGGGCCCGGAGTGCGTGGGCCTGTCGGGGACGTACGACTCCGGGGCCGCGCATCCCCAGGACCTGTCCGACGCGTCGGGGTATCCGCGCCTCGTCGCCGAACTCCTCGGCCGCGGCTGGTCCGAGTCCGACCTCGCCCTGCTCACCTGGGGCAACGTCCAACGCGTCCTGCGCAGCGCGGACTTCACGGCTCGCGCCGCCCGCAGCCGCCGCGAGCCGTCCACGGCGAAGATCGCCGAAATGGACGGGTAGCCTCCGGCCCTCCGGCGGTTCGCTGTCGGGTGCGGGTGCGGGTGCGGGTGCGGGTGCGGGTGTGGGTGTGGGTGGGCGGGGGCTGAGTGCGCAGTTCCCCGCGCCCCTGAAAGCACCGGCCGTGGCCCCGGAAAGCGTCAGCCTCGGCGCCTAAAAGCGCCGGCCTTGGCCCCCGCTTCGCCTCAGCAGGCGCAGAGGCAGAACGGGTGCCCGGCCGGATCCGCGTACACCCGCCACCCGCGCCCCCGGTCCGCCGCTTCGAGCACGGTCGCGCCCAGCGCCAGGACCTCCTTCTCCGCCGCGTCCAGGTCCTCGACCGTCAGGTCCAGATGGAACTGCTGGGAGCCGTCGGGCGCGGGCCACTTCGGCGGTACGTGGCCGGGGGCGGCCTGGAACGCCAGCGCCCGTCCGTCGGGCAGCCGCAGGTCGACCCACTCTGCCGCCCCCTCGGTCTCGACGGTGCCGCCCAGCACCTCGGCGTAGAACGAAGCGAGCGCGCGAGGGTCGGGACAGTCCAGAACGACGGTGCCCAGTTCGGCGACAGCCATGACTTCCTCCTCTGATGTCCATACGTCTGATGTCCATACGTCGATCGTCACCTGCAGTCGTTACCTGCAAAGCGGTGCAGCAGGTAACGGTTACTGCATGCTCCCCCATAAGAGGTAACGTCGCAACCATGAATGACCGCGCACCCGCACCCGGCGGGCTGGCCCTGCTCCAGTCCCTGGTGAACACCCTGGACATCGAGACGGGTACCGACGCCCTGGACACGGTGGAGGGGCGCGCCGGGCTGGGCCTGGCGGCGGACGACGTGGAGGCCGCGCGGGAACTGCGTGAGTCGCTGCGGGCCGTCTGTCTCGCACACGCGGGCCACCCGGCACACCGGGAGGTACGCCCCCTCGACGAGCTGCTCGCTTCGGCCCCGCTCGTCGTCACGGTCTCCGCGGCGGACGGCTCGGCGACCCTCCGCCCGGCGGACCCGGCCGCCCTCACGTCCCGGGTCGCCGCGGCCGTCGCCGAGTCCCTCACCGCCGGCACCTGGCTCCGCCTCAAGGCCTGCGAGGCGCCGGACTGCCACTGGGCGTACTACGACCGCAGTCCGGCGGGCCGTGGCCGCTGGTGCTCGATGTCCGTCTGCGGGGCACGGGCGAAGATGCGCCGCTACCGAGCCAAGTAGCCTCCGGCTACGGAGAGTCCCGGCCCTCCGTCGCCGCCGAGCGCGAACCCACCAGCAGCAGGCACAGTACGGCCACGCCCGCCACCACTCCCGCCAGGACGAGCAGGCCGTCGAGGGGGCGGGCGGAGGCGGTCGGTTCCATGGCCTGTGGGGTCGCCGCCGGACCTGCTGCCGAAGGTGCCGCCGCGGCTGCGGGGGCCGAAGTGGGCGGCGCGGACGGGGACTTGGTGGGCGTCGGTGACTTGGAGCGCCCCGCCGGTGAGGCTGCCGAAGTCGTCGGAGCCGTGTGGTGCCCGGTCCCGGACCCGGTGCCAGTCCTGGACCCAGTCCCAGCTCCTGTCCCGGACCCGTGATCGTCCGCCCCCGTATGCGTATGGGTCGGTGCCGCGGGAGCCGGTGCCGCCTGGACCACTATCCGGGCCGTCATATCCGGGTGCACGGTGCAGTAGTACCCGTACGACCCGGCCGTCGTGAACGTGAAGCTCCAGCTCTGCCCCTTCTGCAGCATCGGCGAGTGGATGGAGACCGGGCCGGAGGTCGTCTTCACGTCGTGCGGGGCCGTGTCCTGGTTGGTCCAGGTCACCGTGGAGCCCACCGGGACGGTGAGGGCCGCGGGGCTGAACGCGTACCCCTTCATCGCCACCCGGTAGGTGGCCGCCGACGCGGGCCCGGGCGCCGCCCACAGCAGCAACAGCGGTACCAGCAGGACGAGTACGGAGAATACGGCGGGTACGGAGAATACGGCGGGTGCGGCGGGTGCGGCGACCCCCGGCGGCACGCGCCGCCCCCGACGGCCCCGCCGTCCCGCGCTCACGCGAACTCCGCGGCGAGCAGCAGCCGCAGCCGGGTCGCCGGGCGGGACCACGGCAGCCGGAAGCCGGTGGCGCGCCGGAGCAGCCGGTACGGGAGCCGGGTCGAGCCCACCACCAACAGCCGGTCCTCGGCGCACCTCACCACGCGCAGGCGCAGCAGCACCGGGAACGCGACACCCCGTACGTCGAGGTCGGCGAGCAGTTGCAGGTGCCGTCCGTCGGCCAGGGGTTCCACGTGCTCGGAGACCAGGGAGGCCTTCATCGTGCCGGCGAGATCGAAGCGGAACACGGGCCGCGCGTCAGCGGATTCGGACTGGGACATGAGCCCGGACCCGGACCCGGACCCGGACTCGGTTTTGGGGACCGTGAGCGACGCCCCGGTCAGGGTGACGCGGCGTCGCAAGGTCACCAACGGCCCGTAGTACGCAGTGAGTTCGGCGAAGGAGCGGCCGGGTGCGACGGCGTACCGGCCGGGCGGTGGGGAGACGGTGGGCAGGGTGACGGTCGTCATCCTGGTTCTCCTTCCGAGGAGAAACAGAGCGGGGGAGAATGAACGCCGGACGCCGGGCCGGCCGACTGAGCCTCGGCCGGCCCGGCGTCCTCCTGTGACGGGCGCTGGTAGCGCCTGTGTCAGCAGCTGCTGGTCAGATAGCCCGTCGTGGGGGCGAGCATGTGCTCGGCCCAGACCGTGTGCATCTTCACGTAGCTGTCGACGTCGAGCAGATCGGTGATCTGCTGGCCGAGCGACTCCTCCAGATGTGCCGAGTTGACGTGCTGGAGCAGCACACCGAGGGTGTCGTCGACGACCGCGCCCCCGCCTTCCGTGGCGGGCGTGAGGATGCTCTCGACCCAGACGGTGTGCATCTTGATGTACGAGTCGAGGGCCAGCGCGTCCTGCACCTGCTCACCCGGCGAACGCTCCAGGTGCGCGGCGTCGAGGTGCTGCAGGATCGGCAGCAGTACGTCCTGGACGCTGGCGCACTGCTCGTCGCCGCCGTCCCCACCGCCCGTGCCGCCACCGGTACTGCCACCAGTGCTGCCACCGCTGGTTCCGCCGGAGCTGCCTCCGGACGTGCCACCGGTGTCACCCCCGCTCGTACCGCCAGAGCCGGAGCCCCCGGTCGAGCCCCCCGACGTACCGCCGGAGGAGCCGCCCGTGGAGCCGCCGGACGTACCGCCGGTGGACCCGCCTGTGGACCCACCCGTGGACCCGCTGTCGTCCGCGACGACCTTCACGGACGCCACCATGTCCGGGTGCACCGCGCAGTAGTACTCGTACGTGCCCGCCGTGGTGAAGGTGTACGACCAGGAGTCGCCCTTCTCGAGAGTGCCCGAGTCGAACTTCTTCGGGCCCTTGGTGGTGGTGACGGTGTGCGGGGCCGTGTCGTGGTTGGTCCACTGGACGGTCTCGCCGACCTTGACGACCAGCTGCTTCCCGTCGCCGAACTTGTTGCCCATGATGTCGACCTGGTGGTCGGCAGCGGCGGCTGCCGCGGGCCGGGCCTCGGCCGCCGCGGCTGCGGGCGCCTGAGCCGCGCCCGCCGCCGTGTCGGTCGTCGACGCCGAACCGGCCGTCGCCTGAAGCAGCCCCAGGCTGAGCACCGCCGCGAAGGCGGCGCCGAGCCCGGCGACCAGCAGGGCGCGGTTCCCGGCGGGCGCCCGGCGGCGCCGTTCGCCGGTGTCTTTACTGTGCATCAACGCAACTCCCTTGTCTCTGAGGGGATTTCGGGGTTTTCAGGGGAGGTCAGCGGCCCGGATCGGCCGTGACCAGGAGACTCGTCACGGCGAGCACGACGAGGACGAGCCCCGTCTCCGCCGCGACCGAGTAACCGAAGGGCCGCACGGTGGCGGCCTCGCCGCGCAGCAGCACGGCGAGTTCCAGACGCGTACGCACCCACTGACGGCTGCGCCACGCGGCGAACAGAACGAGGGCCAGCACACCGGTCTTGACCAGCAGCAACTGCCCGTACGAGGTGTGCAGCAGGGCGTCGTACGAGCCCACGACCTGCCACGCCAGCACGAGCCCCGCCACGGCGATCGCGGCCACCGACGCACCCGCGAGCTTCGAGTAGCCGGGCACGACCAGCGCCAGCTCGTCGGGGTCCCGGCGGGGCAGCACGGCCACCGCGAGCATGGCCAGACCGCCGATCCACAGGCTCGCCCCGAGCAGATGCACCAGGTCGGCCAGCGCGCCCCAAGTCGGCCCGGTGCCCTCGGAGTTGTGGCCCGTCATCCCGGTCGCCCGCAGCAGCCCGAGCGACACGGCGAGGGCACCCACCCGCCAGCCGGGCGAGCGTGCCGTACGGCCGCCGCCCTGGAGCAGCGCGCTCAGCACCACGGCGGCGAGCACCCACAGCAGCCCACGGGCGGCGAGCGCGAGACCCGGACCGGTGCTGAGCACGTTCGTGTACGCCGACGCCGAGAGCGCGTCGCGGAGGCCGCCCAACTCGGCGTACGCGCCCTGCAGTCCGAGCGCCACGACCGTCGAGAGCAGCCCCACCGCCCAGGCCAGGGCGAGCATCGCTCGTGCCCGTGGCTCACCCGCCCCGCGCGGCCAGAGCAGCGCGACGAACGCGATCCCGCCGATGAACAGGGCCAGCGAGAGATAGCCGGCCCAGCGAGCGACGACGAGGCCGTGCCGCACCGAGGGGGAGGGCGCGGGTGCGGCCTCGTCGCCGCGGTCCTGGGCGGTGGCGGGCGCCGCCGCCGTACCGATGCCGAACGTCAGCCGGCCGGAGGACGCGTGTCCGTCCTCCTCGTCGATGACGGACCAGGTGAGGGCGAGTTCACCGCTCTTCGGAGCCACCTCGGGGAGCGCGGCCCGCAGGGTGTCGGCGCCCCCGCGCGGGGCTCGGGAGACGGGGAGCCGGTCGCCGTCGAGCGTCATCACGCGTACGTCGGACAGCTCGACGGGCTCGTCGAAGG
>NZ_LIQZ01000479.1 GCF_001418655.1 Streptomyces phaeochromogenes
CACGTCGAGGCGTACTACGCGATCCCCGCCATGGGTGCGATCCTCCACACGCTCAACCTCCGGCTGCCTCCCGAGCAGCTCGTCTGGATCGTCAACCACGCCGCCGACCGCGTGGTCGTGGCCAACGGTTCGCTGCTCCCGCTGCTCGCGCCACTGCTGCCCCACCTCAAGACCATCGAGCACGTGGTGGTCTCCGGCCCCGGCGACCGTTCGCTGCTGGACGGGGCGACGGTCCAGGTGCACGAGTACGAGGACCTGATCGCCGACAAGCCGGAGAGCTACGACTGGCCGGAGTTGGACGAGCGCCAGGCCGCGGCCATGTGCTACACCTCCGGCACGACCGGCGACCCCAAGGGCGTCATCTACTCCCACCGGTCGATCTACCTGCACTCGATGCAGGTCAACATGGCGCAGTCCATGGGCCTCACCGACGCGGACACCTCCCTCGTCGTCGTCCCGCAGTTCCATGTGAACGCCTGGGGCCTGCCGCACGCGATGTTCATGACCGGCGTGAACGTGCTGATGCCGGACCGTTTCCTCCAGCCCGCCCCGCTCGCCGAGATGATCGAGAGCCAGCGCCCGACGCACGCGGCGGCCGTCCCGACCATCTGGCAGGGCCTGCTCGCGGAGCTCAAGGCCAAGCCCCGTGACGTGAGTTCACTGACCCAGGTGACCATCGGCGGCTCCGCCTGTCCCCCCGCCCTGATGAAGGCCTTCGACGAGCTCGGCATGCGCGTCTGTCACGCCTGGGGCATGACGGAGACCTCCCCGCTCGGCACGATCGCGCGTCCGCCGGCCCAGGTGGTGGGCACGGACGAGGAGTTCGCGTACCGCCTCACGCAGGGCCGTTTCCCGGCGAGCGTCGAGGCCCGGCTGACCGGCCCGGGCGGCGAGCGGCTGCCGTGGGACGGCGAGTCGGCGGGTGAGCTGGAGGTGCGCGGCCCGTGGATCGCGGGCGCGTACTACGGCGGCCAGGGCGCCGAAGTCCTGCGCCCCGCCGACAAGTTCAGCGAGGACGGCTGGCTCAAGACCGGCGATGTCGGCACGATCAGCCCCGACGGCTTCCTGACCCTCACCGACCGCGCCAAGGACGTCATCAAGTCCGGCGGAGAGTGGATCTCCTCGGTCGACCTGGAGAACGCGCTCATGGCCCACCCTGATGTCGCCGAGGCCGCGGTCGTCGCCGTCCCGGACGACAAGTGGGGTGAACGCCCGCTCGCCACCGTCGTGTTGAAGGAAGGCTCCGGCGCCGACTTCGAGTCCCTGCGGTCGTTCCTTGCAGGCGAGGGCAAGATCGCCAAGTGGCAGCTTCCCGAGCGCTGGACGATCATCGAGTCGGTACCGAAGACGAGCGTGGGCAAGTTCGACAAGAAGGTGCTGCGCAGGCAGTACGCGGCGGGTGAGCTGGACGTCACCCAGATCTGACGGTCACCGAGGGCGAGCAACAGCCTTCTGTCCGCATTTGAGACATTAAGTGAGTTGGGGCGCTGTTTCACGTGAAACAGCGCCCCAACTCATGTATGCGCACAAGCACTTCTCACGGAACTATCAGTGCTGGGCAGGAAGAGCGCTCAGTTCGTGCCGATGCGTGCCAGCAGGTCCACGATCCGGCCCTGCACCTCGGTGCTCGTCGACCGCTCCGCGAGGAACAGCACCGTCTCCCCCGCCGCGAGGCGCGGCAGTTCGGTCGGGTCGACGGCGGCGGTGTAGACGACGAGCGGGGTGCGGTTG
>NZ_LIQZ01000048.1 GCF_001418655.1 Streptomyces phaeochromogenes
CTGCCGCCCCTCCCGGCTGGGCCCGACCCCCGCCCGAAGCGGTTCGGCCGACGCGGATCCCTCGCATCCGCAGGCCGGTCACGTCGCCCACGCAGCTCACGCAGGTTCTTCGGCAGCCTCCTGCGGACTCCCGTCGCAGCCCCCGCCGCGGCCCCCGACACGGCAGACCGGTGGGCGGATCTCCTCCAGCGCCTCGGGAACGACCTGAGCACGTCCAGGGCTCAGACGGCCCGCTGGAAGCGGCACGCCGACGCGTACGCGCGCGAGCGCGACGTCGTGGCGCGCGAGCGGGCGTATCTCCTCTCCTGGCTTGCCGCACTGCACCCGGCGTCCGCCGTCGTGTCGCAGGCACCGACACCCGACGGCACGGCAGGCGGCTGGCACGTCCTGAGCCTCGTCGCAGGGGGCCGGCCGCTCTCCTGGACCCTGGCACCCCGGGAGGTCCCGCTCTTCCAGCACGTGCGCCGGGCCGGGGACGCCGACACGCGCGCGTGGAGGGACGCCCAGGAGACAGAGGCGCAGTACGCCCATATCCACCGCCACACACGCATGCTGGCGCTGGAGGACAACCTGACCCGGGTCGTCGAGGAACTCCGAGGCAGCGACTGACCTGGATCAGGCTCCTCGCTCCGCCCCTACCCCCCGGACTCCGGCCGACAAGCTCGGGAGGCACGTCGACCGGACTGTGAGCGCCCCCCCTGCACATCGCAGCAGGGGGGCGCCGCGCGTTCCCTGACGGCCGGTCAGCAGCGGGACGCGGAAGTCCCCGGCCACCCCGGGGGACGCGCTCTCAGGGATTCCCAGGGCTCCTGAGACTCCCGGGACAGGACTCGCAGAGATCTCAGTGACCACAGATACCCAAGGGATCACAAGGCTCTACGGGATTCACTGTTGCCGTTGCCCAAGGACACAGAACTCATTGCCTTCGGGGTCTGCCATGACAACCCACGGCTGCTCACCCCTGGCCGATGTCGACGCGCTTCGCGCCATGCTCCTCAAGGCGGGCCACCTCGGCGGCCTGGTCGTCGGGCCGGAAGTCGAGATGCAACCGGCTCTTGACCTTCTTGCTCTCGTCGATCCGGACGAAGTCCATCCCCGGCAGGCGATCCGGCGTCTGGCGGATCTCGAACTCCTCGTCGGAGGAGTGGACGACAACCCGGCCCAGAGCCTCGGCCCACCACTGCCCCAGGGCCGCCGGATCTTCCGAGTGGACGAGCACCTGTTCCCATTCCAAGGTCATCCACCGAGCCTGGGCCCACCAGCACCTCATCGGCCCCACCCGCCGGACCCGCGACCTGGTCCGCCGGCTCAAGGCCCTTGGCCACGACGTCGCCCTCGCACCGGCAGCCCGATACGAGCCGTGCATGCCAAAGACCCCCAGGCATAATGGCCTGAGGGTCTTTGAACTGGTGGGGCTAACAGGATTTGAACCTGTGGCCTCATCCTTATCAGGGATGCGCTCTAACCAACTGAGCTATAGCCCCGCCGCGCTGTGCGGTGTATGTCCCGCGCGCTGACCTCTGAAGATTAGCGCACGACGGGGTCAGTCCCAAAATCGGTATCCGAGCCCCACTCCAGCCTGCCCGGACGGCGTGAGAACGCATGCCCGGACAGCGTGAGAGCGCATCCCCCACAGGAGATGCGCTCCAAGCAGGAAGCGGTTACGACAACGTTTTACTCGTCCTCTGCGAGCGTCAGCTCGATACCGCCGACGAAGCCCGCGGAGAGGTTGTAGATGAACGCTCCGAGGGTGGCGAGCGCGGTGGCGAGGACGACGTCGATGACCGCGATGATCGACGTGAAGATGAGCACACGCGGCAGCGACAGGAAGGACTGCAGGTCGAAGCCGTTGGACTCGTTCGAGCCGGTGGCCTCGGAGATCGTGCCGCCCACCGTGGAGAAGACGCCCATGGCGTCCATGACCATCCACAGGACCGCGGCCGCGACGATCGTGCAGATGCCGAGCGCGATGGAGAGCAGGAAGCTGACCTTCATCACCGACCACGGGTCGGCCTTGGCCACCCGCAGACGCGCCTTGCGCGTGCGGGGCGTCGTACGGGCCCCGGTGCGCGGCCTGCGGACAGCGCCGGTGGCCGCCTGCTGTGCCGGGTACGCCTGCGGCGGGTGGTACGGCTGAGAGGTCTGCTGCGGCTGCCGTTCCCCCGGCAGCGGCGATCCCGGGGGCGGCGGCGCGCCCACGGGAGCAGGCTGGCCCACGGGAGGCGTGTGGCCCCCCACCGGAGCCGCCGGGCCCGGGGCTGGTCCCGGCCCCGGGGAAGGCGCCGGGCCCGGAGGCACCGGCGAGCCTGGGGCCGCGCCCGCCGCGTACTGCGGCGTCTGCGGGCCTCTGGTGTCCGTCACAGTTCCCCCCTGGGATCCATGAGAGTCATGGGAGTCAGTCGCCTCCGTGGCGGGGCCACGGCCGCCGTCCTTTTCCGTACCGGTAGAACCGGCGCCCGTGGCTCCGCTCACGATGACTCTCTCCTCGCGCTACTCGTCCGAGGACGGCTCGCCCTCGTCCGTACCGGCGACCGTTTCGACCTCGTCCGAGTCGTCGACCGCGCCGTCGACTTCCTCGGCCTCGCGACCGGCCTCGGCGTTTCGAGCGATACCGACAACGGCATCGCGCTTGCCCAGGTTGATCAGTTGGACGCCCATGGTGTCACGGCCCGTCTCCCTGACCTCGTTGACTCGCGTACGAATCACACCGCCCGACAGCGTGATGGCGAGGATCTCGTCGGTCCCCTCGACCACCAGCGCGCCGACCAGCGAGCCGCGGTCCTCGACGATCTTGGCGGCCTTGATACCAAGGCCACCGCGACCCTGGACGCGGTACTCGTCGACGTTGGTCCGCTTCGCGTACCCGCCGTCTGTGGCAGTGAACACGAACGTACCGGGTCGAACAACATTCATCGAGAGCAGCTGGTCTCCCTCACGGAAGCTCATGCCCTTTACGCCCGAGGTCGCACGGCCCATGGGACGCAATGCGTCATCCGTCGCCGTGAACCTGATCGATTGCGCCTTCCTGCTGATCAGAAGCAGATCATCCTCTGCCGAAACCAGTTCCGCACCGATCAGTTCGTCATCAGAACCGTCCTCCGTTTCACGGAGGTTGATCGCGATGACGCCGCCCGAACGCGGTGAATCGTAATCCTTCAAGGGCGTCTTCTTCACAAGTCCGCCCTTCGTGGCCAGCACCAGATAGGGCGCCGCCTCGTAGTCGCGGATCGCGAGGATCTCGGCGATCGCCTCGTCCGGCTGGAACGCCAGCAGGTTGGCGACGTGCTGTCCACGCGCGTCACGTCCGGCGTCCGGGAGTTCGTACGCCTTCGCGCGGTAGACGCGGCCCTTGTTGGTGAAGAACAGCAGCCAGTGGTGCGTCGTCGACACGAAGAAGTGGTCGACGATGTCGTCTTCCTTGAGCTTCGTGCCGCGTACGCCCTTGCCGCCGCGCTTCTGGGAGCGGTAGTCGTCCGTCTTGGTGCGCTTGACGTAGCCGCCGCGCGAGATGGTGACGACGATGTCCTCTTCGGCGATCAGGTCCTCCATGGACATGTCGCCGTCGAAGGGGACCAGCTTGGACCGGCGGTCGTCGCCGAACTTCTCGACGATCGCGGCCAGTTCCTCGCTGATGATGCCGCGCTGACGCACGGGCGAGGCCAGGATCGCGTTGTACTCGCGGATCTTCGCCTGGAGCTCGTCGTGCTCGGAGACGATCTTCTGGCGCTCCAGAGCGGCCAGCCGGCGCAGCTGCATCTCGAGGATCGCGTTGGCCTGGATCTCGTCGATCTCCAGGAGGCCCATGAGGCCCTCTCGCGCGATCTCGACGGTGTCACTGCGCCGGATCAGCGCGATGACGTCGTCGATGGCGTCCAGGGCCTTCAGGAGGCCACGCAGGATGTGCGCGCGCTCCTCGGCCTTGCGCAGCCGGAAGCGCGTACGGCGGACGATGACCTCGACCTGGTGCGTCACCCAGTGCCGGATGAAGGCGTCCAGGGACAGTGTCCTCGGTACGCCGTCCACCAGGGCCAGCATGTTCGCGCCGAAGTTCGTCTGCAGGTCGGTGTGCTTGTAGAGGTTGTTCAGCACGACCTTGGCGACCGCGTCCCGCTTCAGGACGATGACGAGGCGCTGGCCCGTACGGGACGACGTCTCGTCGCGGACGTCCGCGATGCCGCCGACCTTGCCGTCCTTCACCAGGTCGGCGATCTTCTGCGCGAGGTTGTCGGGGTTGACCTGGTAGGGGAGTTCGGTGACCACCAGGCACTGGCGGTTCTGGATCTCCTCGACGTCGACGACCGCGCGCATCGTGATGGAGCCACGGCCCGTGCGGTACGCCTCCTCGATGCCCTTACGGCCCACTACGAGGGCGCCACTGGGGAAGTCGGGGCCCTTGATGCGCTCGATCAGGGCGTCCAGAAGCTCCTCGTGCGAGGCCTCCGGGTTCTCCAGGTACCACTGGGCGCCGGACGCGACCTCGCGCAGGTTGTGCGGCGGGATGTTCGTCGCCATGCCGACCGCGATGCCCGCCGAGCCGTTGATCAGCAGGTTCGGGAAGCGCGCCGGCAGAACCGTCGGCTCCTGGTTGCGGCCGTCGTAGTTGTCCGTGAAGTCGACGGTCTCCTCGTCGATGTCACGGACCATCTCCATGGACAGCGGCTTCAGCTTGCACTCGGTGTACCGCATGGCGGCGGCCGGGTCGTTGCCGGGAGAGCCGAAGTTGCCGTTGGAGTCCACCAGCGGCATCCGCATCGACCACGGCTGCGCGAGACGGACCAGCGCGTCGTAGATCGAGGAGTCGCCGTGCGGGTGGTAGGTGCCCATGACGTCGCCGACGACGCGGGCGCACTTGTAGAAGCCCTTCTCGGGCCGGTAGCCGCCGTCGTACATGGCGTACAGGACGCGGCGGTGGACGGGCTTGAGACCGTCCCGTACGTCGGGCAGCGCGCGCGACACGATGACGGACATCGCGTAGTCGAGGTACGAGCGCTGCATCTCGGTCTCGAGCCCGACGGGCTCGACACGCAGGGCGATCTCGCCCTCTTCAGGGACGATCGGACCAGTGGGAGGAAGAGGTGTCTCGTCGGTCATTGCTGGTGAAGATCCTTTCTGGCGCGGTCAGCTGAGACCGACTCAGATGTCGAGGAAGCGGACGTCCTTGGCGTTGCGCTGGATGAACGCGCGGCGTGCCTCGACGTCCTCGCCCATCAGGACCGAGAACAGGTCGTCGGCCTGGGCGGCGTCGTCGAGCGTGACCTGACCGAGAACGCGGTGCTCCTGGTCCATCGTCGTGATGCGCAGCTCCTCGGCGTTCATCTCACCGAGACCCTTGAAGCGCTGGATCGAGTCTTCCCTGACGCGCTTGCCCGACTGGCGGCCGAGCTCGATCAGGGCGTCGCGCTCACGGTCCGAGTACGCGTACTCGAAGTCGTCCCGGCCCCACTTGATCTTGTAGAGCGGCGGACGGGACAGGAACACGTGCCCGGCCTCGACCAGCGGCCGCATGAAGCGGAACAGGAAGGTCAGCAGCAGGGTGTTGATGTGCTGTCCGTCGACGTCGGCGTCCGCCATCAGGATGATCTTGTGATAGCGGAGCTTGGCGATGTCGAAGTCCTCGTGGACTCCGGTGCCGAAGGCGGAGATCAGTGCCTGGATCTCCTGGTTCTGCAGGATCTTGTCGATCCGCGCCTTCTCGACGTTGAGGATCTTTCCCCGGATCGGGAGGATCGCCTGGTACTCCGGGTTCCGGCCGGACTTGGCCGAGCCGCCGGCGGAGTCACCCTCGACGATGAAGATCTCGCACTTGGTGGGGTCGTTCGACTGGCAGTCGCTCAGCTTGCCCGGCAGGGACGCCGTCTCCAGAAGCCCCTTGCGACGGGTGAGGTCACGGGCCTTGCGGGCCGCCACGCGCGCGGTGGCCGCCTGGATGGACTTGCGGATGATGTCCGCGGCCTCGTTCGGGTTGCGGTCCAGCCAGTCGCTGATGTGCTCGTGGACGACCTTCTGGACGAAGGTCTTCGCCTCGGTGTTGCCCAGCTTGGTCTTGGTCTGGCCCTCGAACTGCGGCTCGCCCAGCTTGATCGAGATGATCGCCGTCAGACCCTCGCGGATGTCGTCGCCCGTGAGGTTGTCGTCCTTCTCGCGCAGCAGCTTCTTGTCGCGCGCGTACCGGTTGATGAGACCGGTGAGCGCCGCACGGAAGCCCTCCTCGTGCGTACCGCCCTCATGGGTGTGGATGGTGTTGGCGAAGGAGTACACACCCTCGCTGTAACCGCCGTTCCACTGCATCGCGACCTCGAGGGAGAGCATGCGCTCCTTGTCCTCGGCCTCGATGTCGATCACGGTGGGGTGGACGACCTCGCCCTTGCGGGAGTTGAGGTACGTCACGAAGTCGACGATGCCGCCTTCGTAGTGGTACGTGACGGTCTTGACATCTTCGGGCTCGTCCGCACCCGCCTCGTCGGCGCCCACCGTGGCCTTCGCCGAGTCACGCTCATCAGTGAGTTTGATCGTCAAACCCTTGTTGAGGAACGCCATCTCCTGGAAGCGCCGCGAGAGCGTCTCGAAGGAGTAGTCCGTGGTCTCGAAGATGTCCCCGTCGGCCCAGAAGGTGACCGACGTGCCGGTCTCGTCGATGGCCTCGTGCTGGGCCAGCGGAGCCGTCGGCACGCCCAGCTTGTAGTCCTGCGTCCAGCGGTGTCCGTCGGTCCTGATCTCGACGGCCACCTTGGTGGACAGCGCGTTCACGACGGAGACGCCCACGCCGTGCAGACCGCCGGAGACCGCGTAGCCGCCGCCGCCGAACTTGCCGCCCGCGTGCAGCACGGTCAGGACGACCTCGACGGCGGGCTTTCCCTCGGAGGCGACGATGCCCACCGGGATGCCGCGGCCGTTGTCGACGACGCGCACGCCGCCGTCGGCGAGGATCGTGACGTCGATCGTGTCCGCGTGCCCGGCCAGCGCCTCGTCGACGGAGTTGTCGACCACCTCGTACACAAGGTGATGAAGACCACGCTCACCGGTCGAGCCGATGTACATGCCGGGTCGCTTGCGGACCGCGTCCAGACCCTCGAGGACGGTGATGGCGCTGGCGTCGTACGAGGCAGTGACCTCGCCGTTCGAGGTAGTGGCCCCGCCGTTCGCGCCGGCGTCGGTGGACGGGATGTTCTCGTTGGGGTTGCCGGAATCGGCCACGAAGCGCCCTTTCTGGCACAGCACAAGCCAAGCTCCCGGCGGGTGGCCGGAGCGGCTGCGGCGTGTTGCGTTGGTAAGCCTTAGTCAGCGTTGCTCGGTGCGTCCCACAAGTGGGGCGGGATTAGCCTCCAGTCTACCGGTAGCGCCGACAGTGATGGGGGTTTGCCGGTACCTGAGTCCGCATGTGCCGCCCTGAACCGGTCTCCACCGACTCCCCATATGCGGACCCGGGCTCAAAGAGGCGCAGAGCGGCACTCAGCGCTTCGAGGTGTCAACCCCCCGCTACGAACGGCATACCGTCCGGTCTGGCTCACCCGTAGGTGTCACCGGGGCCCGTGCTGCCAGGCGCGCGCAAGGGGCCGAAACGCTGGACGGGGCCACCGGGGCCGAGCACCTTGATCAGCCTCACCGTGCCGTGCCCGAGGTCCTCGTTCAGGCGTGCGACCAGCTGCGGAGCGAGCAGCCGCAGGTTGGTCGCCCAGGCCGTCGAGTCGCACCGCACGATCAGCACGCGCTCGTCCTCGTCGTACTTCTCGGGTACGCAGTGGTTGGCCAGGTCGTCGCCGACGATCTGCGGCCAGCGGCCCATGACACCGCCGACGGCGGCCGGGGCCTCCCAGCCGCGCTCGGTGATGAGCCGGTTGATGGCGGAGCCGAGCGCCATCGGGTCCCGCCCGTCGGCGTGCGCGCCCGAGCGCAGACCGCCGCGCCGCGCCTGCTTCTTCTGCCGCACCGCGTCCCCACGCGCGCGTGCCTGTTCCTTCGCGGCGCGCAGAGCCACGCGCGCGAGGTCGACGCCGGAGGGTTCGGGGCCCTTCGCCGGCTCGGGCTTCGGCTCTGGTGTGTTCTCGCTCATACGCGCTCCACCGTGCCCCCGGACACGGTGAACCGCGTCCCCGTCAGTACACCTGGTACGTCGTCGTCGACCGCGGCCGTCACCAGCACCTGCTCGCCCGGGGCGACCAGCTCGGCGAGGCGTTCGCGGCGACGGGTGTCCAGCTCGGCGAACACGTCGTCGAGAACCAGCACCGGCTCGTTGCCCTCGGCCCGCAACAGGTCGTACGAGGCCAGGCGCAGCGCCAGCGCGTACGACCAGGACTCGCCGTGTGAGGCGTATCCCTTCGCGGGCAGCTCGCCAAGTTTGAGCAGTAGTTCGTCGCGATGCGGTCCGACCAGGGTGACGCCCCGCTCGATCTCCGACTTGCGCGTCTCCACCATCGCGGCCATCAGCTGCTCGTACAGCTCCTCGCGCGCGTGGCCGGTGATCTCGGGCGACGAGGGCTTGTACTCCAGGGCCACCGGACCGCCGCCCGGCGCCAGTTGCTCGTACGCCTTGTCCGCCAGCGGCTGGATCGCGGCGACCAGGTCGAGGCGCTGGGAGAGCAGTTCGGCGCCCACGCGCGCGAGGTGCTGGTCCCAGACGTCGAGCGTGGACAGGTCCATCGTGCGGCCACCGTGCCGACGCGCGAGTGCGGCCGACTTCAGGAGCGTGTTGCGCTGCCGCAGGACGCGGTCGTAGTCCGAGCGCACGCCCGCCATGCGCGGGGAGCGCGCGGTGATCAGCTCGTCGAGGAAGCGCCGGCGCTCGCCCGGATCACCCTTGACCAGCGCGAGATCCTCGGGCGCGAACAGCACGGTGCGTACGATGCCCAGCACGTCACGGGGTCTGACCTGCGAGGACCTGTTGATGCGGGCGCGGTTGGCCTTGCCGGGGTTCAGCTCCAGCTCGACGAGCTGCTGACGCTCGCCCTGCCGGACATTGGCCCGGATGATCGCCCGGTCGGCGCCCATCCGCACGAGGGGCGCGTCGGACGAGACACGGTGGCTGCCGAGGGTGGCGAGATAGCCGACCGCCTCGACGAGGTTGGTCTTGCCCTGTCCGTTGGGCCCCACGAACGCGGTGACGCCCGGGTCGAGCGGGACCTCGACCCGGGCGTACGAGCGGAAGTCGGCCAGCGACAGATGCGTGACGTGCATGGTCGTTCACCGACCTCCCCCAGAGTTGTGGATCCGCGGCGCGGACCTGTGGATTGTTTCTTCCGGCTACTCGACGGACCGGCTGTTCGACGGTTTCACTTCGACCTCACTTCGGCGGGTTCACTTCTTCTCGACCGCGTGGCCGCCGAACTGGTTCCGCAGCGCCGCGACCATCTTCATCTGCGGGGAGTCGTCCTGCCGGGACGAGAACCGCGCGAACAGCGACGCGGTGATCGCGGGCAGCGGCACCGCGTGGTCGATGGCGGCTTCCACGGTCCACCGGCCCTCGCCGGAGTCCTGTGCGTAGCCGCGCAGCTTCTCCAGGTGCTCGTCCTCGTCCAGCGCGTTGACCGCGAGGTCGAGCAGCCAGGAACGGATGACGGTGCCCTCCTGCCAGGAGCGGAAGACCTCGCGCACGTCGGTGACCGAGTCGACCTTCTCCAGGAGCTCCCAGCCCTCGGCGTAGGCCTGCATCATCGCGTACTCGATGCCGTTGTGGACCATCTTCGAGAAGTGGCCCGCGCCCACCTTGCCCGCGTGGACGGCGCCGACGCCGGCGTCGCCCTCGGGCTTGAGGGCGTCGAAGACCGGCTGGACCTTGGCGATGTTCTCGGCGTCGCCGCCGTACATCAGCGCATAGCCGTTCTGCAGGCCCCAGACGCCGCCCGAGACGCCGCAGTCGACGAAGCCGATGCCCTTGGCCGCCAGCTCCTCGGCGTGCTTCTCGTCGTCCGTCCAGCGCGAGTTGCCGCCGTCCACGACGACGTCGCCGGGCTCCAGGAGCTCGGCGAGCTCGTCGACCGTCGACTGGGTGGCCGCACCGGCCGGGACCATCACCCACACCACACGCGGACCCTTGAGCTTGCCCACAAGCTCTTCGAGGCTGTGGACATCGGCGACATCCGGATTGCGGTCGTATCCGATGACGGTGTGGCCTGCGCGGCGAATGCGCTCGCGCATGTTGCCGCCCATCTTGCCGAGGCCGACGAGACCGAGCTCCATCAGGTTGTTCCTTCACTAGCGATGTGGCAGGAGGGCACTTTCGTACCTGCGTCCGAGCCTAAACCCGGACGCTCCTGCACACCTGTGGGCATAGCCGCTCAGACGTACGCCCCCACCTGCGGCCTTGGTCAGCCGCTGAGCCGCACCGGCATGATCAGGTACTTGTACGCCTCGTCCGCCTCCGCGTCCAAGGCGGGCTTGCCGCTGAGGAGCGCCGGCTTGGTGGACGTCGTGAAGGAGAGCTGCGCCACCGGGGAGTCGATGGCGCTCAGGCCGTCGAGCAGGAACGTGGGGTTGAAGGCGATCGAGACGTCGTCGCCCTCCAGCTGGGCGTCGACCCTTTCCACAGCCTGTGCGTCGTCGCTGGAACCGGCCTCCAGGATCAGCACGCCCTGCTCGAAGGAGAGCCGCACCGGGGTGTTCCGCTCGGCGACCAGGGCCACGCGCTTGACGGCCTCCACGAAGGGGGCGGTCTCGATCACGGCGATGGAGTTGAACTCCGTCGGGAACAGCGAGCGGTACTTCGGGAGGTCGCCCTCCAGCAGACGCGTGGTCGTCCGCCGTCCCGCGCCCTCGAAGCCGATGAGGCCCTCTCCGGCACCGGAGCCGGACAGCGCCAGGATGACGCTGTCGCCGCTTGTGAGGGCCTTGGCGGTGTCCAGGAGCGTCTTGGCGGGCACCAGGGCCACCGCGGACGCCTCGGGGTTCTCCGGCTTCCACAGGAACTCGCGAACGGCGAAGCGGTAGCGGTCGGTGGACGCCAGGGTGACCGTGTCGCCCTCGATCTCGATGCGCACACCGGTGAGCACGGGCAGCGTGTCGTCACGGCCCGCGGCGATGGCCACCTGGGCCGCGGCGGAGGCGAAGACCTCACCGGGGACGGTGCCGGTCGCCGACGGCATCTGCGGCAGCGCCGGGTATTCCTCCACAGGCAGTGTGTGCAGGGTGAAGCGTGAGGAGCCGCAGACCACGGTCGCCCGTACACCGTCTGTGGAAATCTCCACCGGCCGGTTGGGGAGAGCGCGGCAGATGTCGGCGAGCAGGCGGCCGGAGACGAGCACCGTGCCTTCCTCGTCGATCTCGGCGTCCACCGAGACCCGTGCCGAAACCTCGTAGTCGAAGCTGGAGAGACTCAGCGCGCCCTCTTCGGCCTTCAGCAGAAGGCCGGCGAGCACAGGCGCCGGTGGACGGGCCGGGAGGCTGCGTGCCGCCCAGGCCACTGCCTCCGCGAGTACGTCGCGTTCCACCCGGATCTTCACCGTTGCCGCCTCCGTCTGTTGCCGGCGCTCTCGCCCTGCTGCCTCGTCGTCTGACTCGGTGTCGCTCAGCCCGGTCATGGGAAGGACACCGGGGAACAGTCTGACGCACCGCACTGACAGTCGGTGCCCCTCGGGGTCAAGTCGTTCCGAGCGGCAGCTGAGGCGCCGAGCGTGAGTTGTGCACAGCCCCCACTTCGAATCGATTCCCAGACACTTTCTAGTTGGGAGTAGTAGTAGGGGCTGTGGATACCGTGGATAACCCCGTATTCGCAGGTCAGGGTCGGTTTTTTGTCCACTGGCCCTGTGGGCGGAGGCGGTGGAAAACTGGCGTCTTCTGTGGACGGGGAAAAGTTCTGCACACCCGATGCACAGGCGGGGGCCACTTCTCCCCAGCGCCGTCCCCAGGTTTACCCACGTTCCCCACAGCCCAACCCGGCACCTTCGTGTGACGCCTTTCACTCGACACGGTGAGGAGGCGCGTCACGTTGCCGAACAGTGGACAGCGGTGTGGAGAAGCCGAGGATCGCTGGGGACAACCGTCCCCAGCCTGTGGGCTGCCGGTGGACAACTTTCTGCACACCCTGTGGATCATCTCGTCGTCCACAGTCTGTGGAGATCGTTCGTCCACGAATCCACAACCGGCTGACCTGGTCTGATGCTCTTTCAGCAGCGCACCCTGTGGACACGATCTGGACAACTTCGCAGTCCCCAGGATGTGGACGCGAGAAAGTCCCCAAATCTGTGGAGGGCGCCCGTAACCAGGGCGCGTATTCGAACAACGGATGGTCTTCGGGTGTCGGCGGAGCGACTCCGGGCGCGGCCGAGAGGGTCGTATGCGGGCCGTTGAGGGCGGAAGGAGGGCAGTGCGAGGGCCCTCAGGAGGCGTGTGAGAGCGGCGGAAGCCGCCTTCGGAGGCGTGCCGGAACGACGAAAGGCGCCCTCAGGAACGTGTCCCGGGGCGCCTTCAGCGACGTACGGCCGCTGCTGTCAGCCGTTCTTGATGCGGTTCGTGAGCTCGGTGACCTGGTTGTAGATGGAGCGGCGCTCGGCCATCAGCGCGCGGATCTTCCGGTCGGCGTGCATGACGGTCGTGTGGTCGCGGCCACCGAACTGGGCGCCGATCTTCGGCAGCGAGAGGTCGGTCAGCTCGCGGCACAGGTACATGGCGATCTGGCGTGCCGTCACCAGGACGCGGCTGCGCGAGGAGCCGCACAGGTCGTCCACGGTGAGGCCGAAGTAGTCGGCGGTGGCCGCCATGATGGCCGGCGCGGTGATCTCTGGGGACGAGTCCTCGCCGCCGGGGATCAGGTCCTTGAGGACGATCTCGGTCAGGCCGAGGTCCACCGGCTGCCGGTTGAGCGACGCGAACGCCGTTACCCGGATCAGCGCGCCCTCCAGCTCACGGATGTTCCGCGAGATCCGGGACGCGATGAACTCCAGTACCTCGGGCGGGGCGTTGAGCTGCTCCTGCACCGCCTTCTTACGGAGGATGGCGATACGGGTCTCCAGCTCGGGCGGCTGGACGTCGGTGATCAGGCCCCACTCGAAACGGTTCCGCAGCCGGTCCTCCAGGGTCACCAGCTGCTTGGGCGGCCGGTCGCTGGAGAGCACGATCTGCTTGTTCGCGTTGTGGAGCGTGTTGAACGTGTGGAAGAACTCCTCCTGCGTCGACTCCTTGTCCGCCAGGAACTGGATGTCGTCGACAAGAAGGATGTCCATCTCGCGGTACCGCTTGCGGAAGCTGTCGCCCTTGCCGTCGCGGATCGAGTTGATGAACTCGTTGGTGAACTCCTCCGAGCTCACGTACCGCACGCGCGTGCCCGGGTAGAGGCTGCGCGCGTAGTGCCCGATCGCGTGCAGCAGGTGCGTCTTGCCGAGTCCCGACTCCCCGTAGATGAAGAGGGGGTTGTACGCCTTCGCGGGCGCCTCGGCGACGGCGACCGCGGCGGCGTGCGCGAAACGGTTCGAGGCGCCGATGACGAACGTGTCGAAGAGGTACTTCGGGTTGAGGCGCGCGGTGGGCTCCCCGGGACCCGTCGCGGGCGCCGGCTGCGCGGCCAGCGGGCCCGGGGCACCACTGGAGGCGGGCAGATTGGAGCCGACGGGTCCGCCGCGGTGCACATGCCCGTTCCCGGACTGCGACGGTGGCTCGGGCCGGCGGTCGCGGCGGTCCGGGCGCTGGTCGTAGTCGGAGCGAGGCTGGTCGTACCCGGGCCGCTGCTGCTCGTAGTCGGACCGCTGCTGCTCGTAGTCGGACCGCTGCTGTTCGTAGGGAGAGCGGTCCGGCGGCTGCTGCCGGTAGTCCTGGGAGGGCGACGCGTACGGATCCCGGTCAGGGAAGCCGAGCCGCTGCTGCTGCCAGCCGTAGTCGTCCTGAGAGGGCCGCGGCCAGGCGCCGGGATCGGGGCGCTGATAGTCGGGGTACGCGGGACGGGCGGTCGGGAGCTGGTCCCCGCGGGGCTGCTGCTGGTCGGGGCGGCCCTGCGGGTGGTCGTCCATGTGGTCGTTCGCACGGTGGCGGCCGTATCCCCGGTATCCGTCACGGTCCTGCACGGAGGGGCGCTCGGGCTCCTCGTAGCGCTGCTGTGACTGGGTGGGCGGCGCCGGCGGGGCCGGGGTCTCGCCGACCGAGTCGTCGACGGTGATCGCGATACGGATCGGGCGACCGCACTCGCGGCTCAGGGACTCACTGACGATCGGCGCCAGGCGCCCTTCCAGGACACCCTTCGCGAACTCGTTGGGCACCGCGAGCAGCGCGGTGTCCGCTACGAGTGCCAGCGGCTGGCAGCGCTTGATCCAGTGCTCGTCCTTCGTCTCGACACCCTGCCCACGCCCCTCACCGAGAAGTTGCTCCAATACTCGTGGCCACACTGCGGCAAGATCGGCAGGTACGTCAGCCACAGGGCACGCTCTCTCACGGGTCCCACGAACGTGTGATTCCTGGGACGGATTGGGTTGGAACTGAGGGTGGGGCGGGTGGCACGAATCAGATGGAGCAGGGAGAAGGGAACGAACCGGAGTCCAGCCACGGTAGTCAGGGCGACCCATGCGGTTCAAGTTGTTGTCCCCAGGCTGTGGATAGTGTCTCCCGGGCGGCGCTGGTTTGACCGGATGGCGTAGCCGCGCGTACCGTAACCAGGTCGAGTTGTCGATGGCTGCTGCCGCCTGCCTCCGATGGGCACAGATCGCGAAGAGTGATCGGGAAGCGGTGCACTCGGGCGTAAGCGAGCTACTCGTGGGCGCACGGTGACAGCCAAGACGGCACCCCGAAACTACCGATTTCTTCTGGAGCCCCCGAGTGAGCAAGCGCACCTTCCAGCCGAACAACCGTCGTCGCGCCAAGACCCACGGCTTCCGCCTGCGGATGCGCACCCGCGCCGGCCGAGCGATTCTCGCGAACCGTCGTGGCAAGGGTCGCGCCAGCCTGTCCGCCTGATCACCAACAGGTCATGACGTGCTGCCTACCGAGCATCGGCTGAGGCGGCGCGAGGACTTCGCGACCGCAGTACGCCGAGGACGCCGGGCCGGACGCCCGCTTCTCGTCGTTCATCTACGTAGCGGTGCAACCGACCCGCACGCGCCTGGGGAGAGCGCTCCCCCGACGCGTGCGGGTTTCGTTGTCAGCAAAGCCGTGGGCGGGGCCGTCGTACGCAACAAGGTGAAGCGCCGGCTTCGCCATCTGATGCGTGACCGAGTGGCTCTGCTGACCCCCGGTAGCCTGGTAGTCGTACGAGCGCTGCCCGGTGCGGGTGACGCCGACCATGCACAGCTGGCCCGAGACCTGGACGCCGCCCTGGAGCGGCTACTGGGAGGGGGCGCGCGATGAAGTACCCGCTGCTGGCTCTCATCAAGCTGTACCAGTGGACCATCAGCCCGTTGCTCGGGCCGGTGTGCAAGTACTACCCGTCGTGTTCCCACTACGGGTACCAAGCCATCGACCGGCACGGTGCGATCAAGGGAACGGCACTCACCGCCTGGCGCATCCTGCGGTGCAATCCGTGGTCGCTGGGCGGTGTGGACCATGTCCCGCCGCGCAAGCGTCCGCGGTGGCACGAAATGCTGCGTAACGCCTGGCGTGCACGCAAGGGCGGGACCTCCGCCGCCGAACCGGCCACCGAGGGGCACGGTATGTCCAACCATCCCTCGAGCCCGGCCGCCGAGACCCCGTCCCATGCTCAAGGAGCCTGATTAGTGGACACGATTGCCAGTATTTTCAGCTTCATCACGACACCCGTTTCCTGGGTCATCGTCCAGTTCCACTCCGTATACGGCGCCGTCTTCGGCCCTGATACGGGCTGGGCCTGGGGCTTGTCCATCGTGTCCCTGGTGATCCTGATCCGTATCTGCCTGATCCCGCTCTTCGTGAAGCAGATCAAGGCGACCCGGGCGATGCAGACGCTCCAGCCCGAGATGAAGAAGATCCAGGAGCGCTACAAGAACGACAAGCAGCGCCAGTCCGAAGAGATGATGAAGCTGTACAAGGAGACGGGCACCAACCCGCTCTCCTCGTGCCTTCCCATCCTGGCGCAGTCCCCGTTCTTCTTCGCTCTGTACCACGTGCTCAACAGCATCGCGTCGAACGACACCATCGGCGTGATCAACACCCGGCTGCTGGAGAGCGCGCAGAAGGCGCACATCTTCGGTGCTCCGCTGGCCGCGAAGTTCACGGACGGCGACGCCAAGGTCCAGGCACTGGGCTCCTCGATCACCGACGTGCGCGTCGTCACGGCGATCATGATCGTCCTGATGTCGTTCTCGCAGTTCTACACGCAGCGCCAGCTGATGACGAAGAACGTCGACACGACGGTGAAGACGCCGTTCATGCAGCAGCAGAAGATGCTGATGTACGTCTTCCCGATCATGTTCGCCGTCTTCGGTATCAACTTCCCCGTCGGTGTCCTCGTCTACTGGCTGACCACCAACGTGTGGACCATGGGCCAGCAGATGTACGTCATCCACAACAACCCGACGCCGGGTTCCAAGGCTCAAGCCTCCTACCTGGAGCGGCTGCACAAGCGCGTCACGCAGCATGAGAAGACGCGTGGCCGCGGTGAGAAGGCCATCGTCAAGGCCATCGTGGCCAAGGGCCGCGACCGCAACGATTTCGAGCGCAAGTTCATCAACGGCCTGAGCAAGGCGGGCCTGGCGGCCCAGGCCGACGGCACCGTGGTGAAGAGTGAGGCCTCGACGGTGGTCGAGACCGAGGACGGCACCGCGGCGACGGGCGGCGCCGCTCCCAAGCGCCAGCAGCCCAAGCGGCAGAGCAAGTCCCAGCGTCAGTCGGGCACTGCTCATGGCGGTCCCAAGGCGGCGGACGAGTCCGCGCCGAAGACCTCGCTCAGCAAGTCCGACGAACCTGAGGACGCCAAGCCCGGCCCGAAGCCGGCGGGCGGCAAGTCCGCGTCCGGTGGCACCCGCAGCAAGGCCCAGTCCGGACAGCGCAAGGGCCCGCAGCGGCCCAAGTCCCCGTCCAAGAAGTAAGAAGGAGTCCATCCCGTGACGGAAGGCACCACCTCCGCTGCCCCTGAGGGTGGCGACACCCTGACCCGCCTGGAGCAGGAGGGCGAGATCGCGGCCGACTACCTCGAGGGTCTGCTGGACATCGCCGATCTCGACGGCGACATCGACATGGATGTCGAGGCCGATCGCGCGGCGGTCTCGATCATCAGCGACTCCAGCGGCCGTGACTTGCAGAAGCTGGTCGGCCGCGACGGTGAGGTGCTGGAAGCCCTCCAGGAGCTCACACGGCTGGCTGTGCACCGGGAGACCGGGGACCGCAGCCGGCTGATGCTGGACATCGCGGGTTACCGCGCCAAGAAGCGCGAGGAACTCTCCGAGCTGGGCGCGAAGGCCGCGGCCGAGGTCAGGAGCTCCGGTGAGCCCGTGAAGATGAAGGCGATGACCCCCTTCGAGCGCAAGGTGGTGCACGACGCGGTCAAGGCCGCGGGCCTGCGCAGTGAGTCCGAGGGCGAAGAGCCGCAGCGCTTCGTCGTCGTGCTCCCAGCCTGATCCAGCACGTCGTTCTCCGGCCCCGTCTGTGTTCGCAGGCGGGGCCGAACTTTGTCAGCCTGATAGTCCCCGATGGTTCCTGATAGTCCTGGTAGTCAGCGCGCAGTGCGCTCAAGCGGTACGGAAGGACGGTTCCCCGTGACGGAGGCAGCGGAGCTTCCCCCTGCGCCCGAGCAGGCCCGGGCGGTATTCGGCGATCGCTACGCAGACGCGGTTCGCTACGCGGAGCTGCTGGCGGACGCCGGGGTGCAGCGGGGGCTGATCGGCCCCCGTGAAGTGCCTCGCCTCTGGGAACGGCACCTGTTGAACTGTGCGGTGCTCTCCGAGGTCGTTCCCGAGAACGTGACGGTGTGCGATGTCGGTTCCGGTGCCGGACTGCCCGGTATCCCGCTCGCCCTCGTCCGCCCGGACCTGAAGATCACGCTCCTTGAGCCCCTGCTGCGCCGGACGAACTTTCTCACCGAGGTCGTCGAGCTGCTCGGCCTCGACCACGTCACCGTCGTCCGTGGGCGCGCCGAGGAGGTCCTTGGCACGCTGCCTCCGGTCCACGTGGTGACGGCGCGGGCCGTGGCGCCGCTGGACCGCCTCGCGGCCTGGGGAGTGCCATTGCTGCGCCCGTACGGCGAGATGCTTCTCCTCAAGGGCGACACCGCGGAGGAAGAGGTCAAGAACGCCGGGGCTGCCCTGAGCAAGCTGGGTGCCGTGGACATCTCCGTGCTTCACGTCGGTGAAGGTGTGGTGGATCCTCTCGCCACGGTGGTACGCGTCGAAGTCGGGGAGAGCCCTGGCGGCGTGCGCTTCGCGGCCAAGCGGGCGAAGGCGGCACGGACGGGACGGACCCGAAGGCGTCGCTGACCGATTCCCGAGGAGAGCGGCTCATTCGAGAGGCGTGTTGTCGGGTCGGCGGCTTGTTGACCGACTCGTTGACTGATCCGTCCTGACGACGAGACGTACTCCACACAAGCTGCCAAACCTACGCATGCCGGAGTGTCGCGCGGTCGTGGCCGCGCGCGCTGTGCATCGTGTTTCACGTGAAACGTCGCTCACTGCTGCACGGCATCATCAGTCGCGGACGCGCCGCGGCTGAACCCCGCGACCGAAACCCACTTGGATCCCTGGGATCCTTCGGAAAAAGACCCTCTCGTGGCGGCCATGCGTCCCCCGGAGAGGGCACGGAGTTGTCCACAGAGGTGGATTTCTCCACAGAACAACGGGCCTCGCTGGTTCACGACCCCGAAGACATGGGAGGCTCTGTTCATTGCGAGCCTGAAGTCGAGGAGAGTGAATCCTTGCGGTCCGACGCCAACATCGCGGGACCGATGACCGATCCGGTCCCCGGTCCCCGTACCGAGTCGATGGGGGAGGATGTTTCACGTGAAACACCGCCCCCGATGGACGACACTCCCATCGGTCGTGCTGCCCAACTGGCGGTGGAGGCTCTCGGCCGCGCCGGCGAGGGCCTCCCACGGCCTGACCAAACCCGCGTGATGGTGGTCGCCAACCAGAAGGGCGGGGTGGGCAAGACCACGACCACGGTCAACCTTGCCGCTTCGCTTGCTCTCCACGGTGGGCGCGTCCTGGTGGTCGACCTCGACCCTCAGGGCAATGCCTCCACCGCGCTGGGCATTGACCATCACGCCGAAGTTCCTTCGATCTACGACGTGCTGATCGACAGCAAGCCACTCTCCGAGGTTGTTCAGCCAGTACCTGATGTCGAGGGTCTCTTCTGTGCACCTGCCACGATCGATCTCGCCGGTGCGGAGATCGAGCTGGTGTCATTGGTGGCACGAGAGAGCCGGCTGGAGCGGGCGATCCAGGCGTACGAGCAGCCGCTGGACTACATCCTGATCGACTGCCCGCCCTCGCTGGGCCTCCTGACGGTCAACGCTCTCGTAGCAGGTGCCGAGGTGCTCATCCCGATTCAGTGCGAGTACTACGCGCTGGAGGGCCTGGGCCAACTGCTGCGCAACGTCGATCTGGTGCGGGGGCACCTCAACCCCAACCTGCATGTCTCGACGATCCTGCTCACCATGTACGACGGCCGGACCCGCCTCGCGTCCCAGGTCGCCGACGAGGTGCGCAGTCACTTCGGCGATGAGGTGCTACGGACGAGCATTCCGCGCTCGGTCCGTATCTCCGAGGCCCCCAGTTACGGTCAGACGGTTCTGACCTACGACCCGGGGTCGAGCGGTGCCCTCTCCTATCTGGAGGCGGCACGAGAGATCGCGCTGCGCGGAGTCGGAGTGGCCTACGACGCGCAGCATGCCCACATGGGCGCACACAACGAACAGAGCATGGTGGAGGGGATCCAGTGAGCGAGCGACGGAGGGGGTTGGGCCGTGGTCTCGGCGCACTGATCCCGGCTGCACCGACAGGAGAGAAGGCGGCGCCACCCGCGATGGGCGGCGGGTCCACATCGCCGGGGGCCGTGCCCGTGCTCACCGCAGAGCGCGGGGTGGCGGCGGCCAAGGTGGCCGCACTTCCGGCAGCCCATGTTTCACATGAAACAGAGGAGCCGTCGGCGAGCGTATTCGGTGAGGCTCCGTCGGCGCCCGTCGGCGCCTACTTCGCCGAGCTGCCTCTCGACTCCATCACCGCGAACCCGCGCCAGCCCCGTGAGGTCTTCGACGAGGACGCTCTCGCGGAACTCGTCACCTCCATCAAGGAGGTCGGCCTTCTCCAGCCGGTCGTCGTACGGCAGATGGGTCCGGCGCGCTACGAGCTCATCATGGGCGAGCGGCGCTGGCGGGCCTGCCGTGAGGCAGGGCTCGACGCCATCCCGGCGATCGTGCGGGCCACGGATGACGAGAAGCTTCTCCTGGACGCGCTCCTGGAGAACCTGCACCGTGCTCAGCTGAACCCGCTGGAAGAGGCTGCCGCCTACGACCAGTTGCTCAAGGACTTCAACTGCACGCACGACCAGCTGGCCGACCGGATCGGCCGTTCGCGCCCTCAGGTCTCCAACACCCTGCGTCTGCTGAAGCTGTCGCCGTCGGTCCAGCGCCGCGTGGCCGCCGGGGTGCTCTCCGCCGGACACGCGCGAGCCCTGCTCTCCGTGGACGACTCGGAGGAGCAGGACCGACTGGCTCACCGGATCGTGGCCGAGGGGCTCTCGGTGCGAGCGGTCGAGGAGATCGTCACGCTCATGGGCTCGCGGCCTCAGTCGGCCGCACGCTCCAAGGGGCCGCGAGCCGGCACACGGCTCTCCCCGGCCCTGAGTGACCTCGCGACCCGTCTCTCGGACCGCTTCGAGACTCGGGTGAAGGTCGACCTCGGCCAGAAGAAGGGCAAGATCACCGTCGAGTTCGCCTCGATGGACGACCTTGAGCGCATCCTCGGCTCCCTCGCCCCGGGCGAGGGACCGGTTCTGCAGAAGAGCCTCCTGGACGACGACTCCGAGGAGACGGAAGCCTGAGGCCTGGGTCGGCCGGTCGATTTCGACCGGCCGACCAGCGAAGCGGGCCGTGTCCGGTGTGTACCGGAACACGGCCCGCTCTTTGCTTTCAGGCGGTATCGATGGAATCGCATCGTGGATACGATGCGTTCGGGTATGGCGCATCCACCTGGCAGCACCTTTATGGGGAGGCGAGGGGCCATGCGAACGGTGAGCCGGACCGGACTGGTGAGCGCGGGCCTGGGGCTCGGCGCGGTCGGCGGTTTCGTCGGCAGCCTGCTCAGGGAACGGAGCGCTCTGACAGCCGCTCGCGACGCTGCGGGCGAGGAAAGTGAGGAACTGCCTTCATGGGGCGCCGGCTCGCACCGCTCACGCTGGACAACCTTCAGGACCTTCCCAAGCGCTGTCGCGCGTGTGTCTTCTGGGAGCTGGACCCAGTCAGCGGTCAGGCCGCGGTAAAGGCAGGAACACCAGAGCTGGAGAAAGAGGCGTGGATCTCCGCCGTCCTGCTCGAATGGGGATCCTGCGGCCGGGTCGTGTACGTGGATGACGTGCCGGCGGGCTTCGTGCTCTACGCGCCGCCCGCCTATGTGCCGCGCGCGACGGCCTTCCCCACAAGCCCGGTCTCCCCTGATGCGGTCCAGCTGATGACCGCCTTCATCACGCCGGGCTTTCAGGGGCAGGGACTCGGACGTGTGATGGTCCAGACGGTCGCCAAGGATCTGCTCCGGCGGGGCTTCAAGGCGATCGAGGCCTTCGGGGACTCCCGCTGGAAGGAGCCGGCCTGCGTCCTGCCCGCCGACCATCTCCTGGCCGTGGGATTCAAGACGGTCCGGCCGCACCCGACGTACCCGCGACTGCGCCTGGAGCTGCGTACGACGCTCTCCTGGAAGGAGGACGTGGAGTTGGCGCTCGACAGATTGCTGGGGGCCGTACAGAAGGAGCCGGTGCTGCGTCCGCTGTAGAACGCTCTCGGGTCTGTAGGCGAGGCGCTTGCGACATTGGCCGTACATGCGGATGGGCCAGCCCGTCCGGGCTGGCCCATCCGTGTTTCACGTGAAACATCGCCGCCTGCTGTGGGCGGCTTGCCGAACTACTCGGAGATGAAGTCCTCAAGGTCCCGCACGATCGCGGCCTTCGGCTTGGCACCGACGATGGTCTTGGCGACCTCGCCACCCTGGTAGACGTTCAGGGTCGGGATGGACATGACGCCGTACTTGGCGGCCGTACCCGGGTTCTCGTCGATGTTGAGCTTGACGATCTCGATCTTGTCGCCGTACTCGGCGGCGATCGCCTCAAGGGACGGAGCGATCTGGCGGCACGGACCGCACCAGGCGGCCCAGAAGTCCACCAGGACGGGCTTGTCGCTCTTGAGAACGTCCTGCTCGAAGGAATCGTCGGTCACGTGCTTGAGGGTGCCGGCCACGGCGGGCTCCTTAACTGGTTGGTGCGGTGGGGCGGGAAGGGGGTCAGACAGCGGTCTTCTCGGGCTCCGCGGCGGCCTCGCCGTCCGCGAGGGCGGAGAGGAAGCGCTCGGCGTCGAGAGCGGCGGAGCAGCCGGTGCCGGCCGCGGTGATCGCCTGGCGGTAGGTGTGGTCGACGACGTCGCCGGCGCCGAAGACACCCGTCAGGTTGGTGCGGGTCGAGGGTGCCTCGACCTTGAGGTAGCCCTCCCCGTCCAGGTCGAGCTGGCCCTTGAAGAGCTCGGTGCGCGGGTCGTGGCCGATCGCGATGAACAGGCCGGTGACGGGCAGCTCGGACGTCTCGCCGGTCTTGAGGTTCCGCAGCTGCAGACCGGAGAGCTTCTGGTCGCCCTGGATCTCGGCGACCTCGCTGTCCCAGACGAACTTGATCTTCGGGTCGGCGAAGGCACGCTCCTGCATCGCCTTGGACGCGCGCAGCGTGTCGCGGCGGTGGACGATCGTCACGGACTTGGCGAACCGGGAGAGGAAGGTCGCTTCCTCCATGGCGGTGTCGCCGCCGCCGATCACGGCGATGTCCTGGTCCTTGAAGAAGAAGCCGTCACAGGTCGCGCACCAGGAGACGCCACGTCCGGAGAGGGCGTCCTCCTTGGGCAGACCCAGCTTGCGGTGCTGCGACCCGGTGGTGACGATGATCGTCTTCGCCCGGTGCACGGTGCCTGCCGTGTCCGTGACGGTCTTGATCTCACCGCTGAGGTCGACCGTGACAATGTCGTCCGGTACCAGCTCGGCACCGAAGCGCTCGGCCTGCGCACGCATGTTGTCCATGAGCTCGGGGCCCATGACGCCGTCCTGGAAGCCGGGGAAGTTCTCCACCTCAGTGGTGTTCATCAGCGCACCGCCTGCGGTGACGGCGCCCTCGAACACCAGCGGCTTAAGCGACGCGCGCGCGGTGTAGAGCGCCGCCGTGTAGCCGGCGGGCCCGGAGCCGATGATGATCACGTTACGGACGTCGCTCACGGAATGATTCCTCGTCTCTGGAGACTGCTTCGTACGACTGGTGGGAGCCTCTCTCAGAACTCTCACCCCACCCAACGGATCCTAAGGGGCGCGCATTCCCGCTGTGTCCGGGCACACGAAGACGCGTCACCGCGCGGGGACGCCAGGGATAGCACAGAGGGGCTCAGGACGGTCCGCGGCGGAGGCGGGCTCGCTCAGCTCCGCGCGTAGGTGTGCTCCAGCAGAACCTTGCCGGCGGAGATCGACGGCTTGTCCACACAGGCAGAGTCCACGACGTAGGCCGTGACGCGTGTGGTGTCGGAGACGTCGGGCAGCACCACGAGATACGCCTCCTTGCCCTCGTAGGAGCCTTCCTTGAAGGCGAGCGGTTCCGCGTCTCGACCGATTCCCTGTGTGATGCACCCGGGAACCGAGACCGAGGGCGTGTTCAGGATGTGCGGCCCCTCAGTGGACTGGGTGCCGTACGGGTTGGAGGTGCGAGGGCCGCCGTCCTTCTTGGTGTCGGCCTTGTTCAGAAGATCCGCGACCTGGCCCTTGAGCGTGCCCTCAGCGAGGGTATTCGCGGAGTCGCTCTGCCGGGGAGACGCCGCCGGGGAGTCGTTGTCCGAGGCGTTGTTGCTCAGTGACTGGAACAGCAGACCGCCGAGTCCGAGTGCGGCGGCCGTGAACACGGCGCTCAGGACCGCAGTCCTGCGGCGTGCACGAGGCGGGCGGTTCGCGCGGCCCGGGCCGGTGGCGGCGCGGGGGCGTCCCGCGGGACGGTCTGCCGCAGTCGATGTTTCACGTGAAACATCGCTGCCGTCGTCGTCGCCTTCATCGGGCAGGGGGCGCGAAGTGCCGACGGACGCGAGAGTGGCTGTGGTGTCGTCTTCGGGGACCGTGGCATTCAGCAGGGCCTCAGCGGCGAGCGCGGCGTCGATGCGTCCCGCGACATCGTCGGGCATGCGGGGCGGGCCCGGCAGCGTGCCGAGCAGGCCTCGGATCTCCTCCAGCGAGTCGTACACGTCGGCGCAGAGCACGCAGTCGTCCAGATGCCGTCGCACGTCCGCCGTACGGGTGGGAGGGAGCAGACCCTCGGTGAGGTCGGAGATCTCCTCGACGTCCGGGTGCCCGGCTTTGTCGGTCGTGGATGTCACGCTCGCCCACCTCCGCCCTTCACAGCAGCTGAATCGCTTGGTCCATCGTGTTCTCCCGCTGCGGGTGGGACGGATGCCCCCTGCGTGCGGTTCCGTCCCTCACCCGACTTCTTGCTCGCTCTGTCGCTCCCGCTGTCCGTACGCAGGTGTTTGAGCAGCGGGAGAAGTCTGGCTCTGCCACGCGCGCAGCGGCTCTTGACCGTGCCGGTCGGCACATCGAGCAGGCTGGCCGCCTCCGCCACGGGATAGCCCTGCATGTCCACCAGGACGAGGGCTGCCCGCTGGTCGGGAGGCAGAGTGCCCAGTGCCTCCAACAGTTCGCGGTGCAGATCGTTGCGCTCGGCCGGCGCGGAGGCCGACTCGTGAGGTTCCAGGAGCTGTTCGAGACGTTCCGTGTCGTCCACGGGGGATGTCTTCCTGGAAGCCGCCTTGCGCGCGCGGTCCAGGCAGGCGTTCACCGTGATCCGGTGCAGCCACGTTGTGACGGCCGACTGGCCACGGAAGGTGTGGGCGGCCCGGTAGGCGGAGACGAGGGCGTCCTGGACGGCGTCAGCGGCCTCCTCGCGGTCGCCCAGCGTCCGCAGCGCCACCGCCCAGAGCCGATCACGGTGACGCCGCACTATCTCGCCGAAGGCGTCGGGATCACCCGCCACATGACGGGCGAGGAGGTCCTGATCGCTCACTTCGCTGAATCCGGCGCCGTCCGCCATCGAACCCCCTCCCCCTCCGGTGGATGCTCAGCGGGTGAACTTCACATCGGTGATGGCCTGCTTGTACCCGGCGTCGCTGAACTGGTCACCGGGTGCGTACGGCAGCGCAGTGAACCACACCAGCACGTACTGGGTCTTCAGTTTCTTGTCGGCCTTCACCTTCGCGGTGGTCCCGCTCGTGGTCAGGGTCCCGATCTTCTGCATGGAGCTCAGCGACGTCGAGGAGCTCATGGAATCCGTCGCGTACAGCGAGACCGTCGTGTGGTTACCGCCGAACCGGAGACCTATCGAGGCGGCAGAGATCTCCTGCTTCGAGCCGAGGTCGTAGACGATGCCGACGCCGGGCTTGAATGCCGGGTTCATCTCCGGACCGTCCAGGAAGCTCTTGCTCCGCCAGTACGTCGAGCTGTCGCCGTCGTAGGTCTTGGCCACGTCCCCCGCCGCCTGGGCCGAACCCTTCGCGACGTACTCCTCGGCGCCCTCGATGGTGATCGGCTTGACCGGCTTCGCGTTGTCGCCGCTCTTGTCGTTCCCGTCCGTCGTCTGGGTGTCGCCGGTGTCGTCTGACTTCCCGCGGTCCATGAGCGCGTCCGCGAGCTGCCAGCTGCCGAGACCGAGCGCGGCGATCAGAAGGGCGGACACCGCCCACTTGAGGGCCTTGCCGGTACGCGTCTGCAGCGGAGGCAGGGGAGTCGGTACCGGCTGGGTGGCCCCCGGGTGGGACGAGGGGCGGCCGTAGTTGCCCTGCTGGTACGTCGTGCGCTGGTAGTCCGGCGGCGCCGTGAACGCGGGCTCCGGTGGCCGGATGCGAGGCATCTCGCCGACCGCCTTCACCAGTTCCTCCGGCGTGGTGCACGGGGGCTCCTGGCGGGAAGCGGTCGCGCCGTCGTTGACGAGCGCGCGCATCGCGAGCTCCGAAAGGCCCCGGTGCACACCTGCGCGTACCTGGTCGGGGGCGATGAGGCCCACGCCCTTGGGAAGCCCGGAGAGGCCGTAGGCGTCGTCCTCGTACGGCCAGCGCTGGGTGAGCGTGGCGTACAGAAGGGCGCCGATCGCCTCCGTGTCGGTGCGTTGGGGGGTGTCCGAGCTGATGCCGCGCAGCGCCGCGTTCACGGCGAGGCCGCGGATGCGCCACTGCCCGGACGACGTGCGCAGCACGGCGCCAGGGGTCAGCTTCAGATGCGCCAGCCCCTCACGGTGTGCGGCGGCCATCGCCTGGGAGACCTGGCTGACCATCTGGTACGCCTCGTGCACCTCCAGCGGGCCGGCGGCCAGGAGCGCCGTCAGCTCCGTGGCATCCGGCAGCCACTCGTGCACCACATAGACGAGGTCGTTCTCCTCGACCGCGTCCAGGACCTGGACGAAGCGGGGATCGCCCAGAAGGGCGGAAGAACGTGCCGCCGCCAGGACGGAGCGCGCTCGTGGATGGTCGGCGGGCAGCAAGTGCACACCGACGGCGCGGCGGAGTTTCTCGTCCACCGCACGCCAACTGCTGAAACCGTCCAGACGGGTGACGCACTCTTCCAGACGGTAGCGTCTGGCGAGTTTGTGACCGCTGTGCAGCTCGGGTGGCGAGGTCCTGCCAGGGCTCTCGTTCCCCCCGCTCCCCTGTTCCTCTTCGCTCTCCGAGCTGTCCGTGTCCCGCTCCCGGTTCTGGGCCACCCCGTCGGCCGTGGACTGGTCCGCCTTCGCGGTCAGCGGCTCGTCGCCGCTGTTGTCTGCCACGTCGACGGCAGCCGTGCTCCGTTCCGCCACCGTCGTTCCTGCCTCCCCATCCATTACGCGCTGTCCGACGCCAAAGCCAATTGTGCCCACAGTCCGCCCCTATGCACGACACGCGGTCGCGCACGATGGTTGTGCGCCTACCCCAGTCTCAGCGCCCAAGGCGCCCGCGGACCATGCCGACCATTCCGTTCAGCTCCTCGATGCGCATCCGCCGCGCCGCGACGTAGAAGACACCGAGCAGTACGACACCACCGCCGAGCAGGGAGGCGAACGAGCCGCCGACGCCCTGTCCCAGTGTGTGGCCGATTCCATAGCAGGCCGCACCACTGAGCAGTGCGGCCGGCACCGACGCGATACCGAGCCGTGCGTACGTGCGCAGGACCCGGCCGCCGTCCAGGTCGCCGCCCAGCCGCTTGCGCAGCCGGCTCCACGCGACCCCGACGCCGATCGCGTAGGCAAGACCGTACGACGCGGCCATGCCCGCCACCGCCCAGCGCGGGGGAAGCAGGAAGAAACAGAGCGCCGAGGCCCCGGCGTTGACGGCGGCCACGATGACCGTGTTGTAGAAGGGGGTCCGGGTGTCCTCGTACGCGTAGAAGGCGCGCAGCACGACGTACTGCACGGAGTACGGGATCAGGCCCAGGCCGAAGGCCATCAGCATGTAGCCCATGTTCGTCGCCTCGCTGGTCCCGGAGGAGCCGAACATCAGCGTGCACATCGGGATGCCGAGCGCGACGAAGCCGAAGGAGATCGGCACGATCGCCACGGCGGTCGTACGCAGACCTTGCGAGATGTCGTCGCGGACCGCGCCGCTGTCGCCCTCATGGGCGGAACGCGACAGGCGAGGCAGCAGGGCGGCCATCAGGGAGACCGTGATGATGGCCTGCGGGAGGCCCCAGATGAGCTGGGCGTTGGCGTAGGCCGCGAAGCCGGTGCCGTCGACCGGCGAGTCCTTGCCCGCCGCGGTGGACAGCTGGGTCACGACGATCGCGCCGGCCTGGTTGGCGAGGACGAAGAGCACGGTCCACTTGGCGAGCATCGCGGCCTTGCCGAGGCCGTGGCCCTTCCAGTCGAAGCGCAGCCGCAGCCGGAAACCGGTCTCGCGGAGGTACGGGATCATCGCGAGTGCCTGTACGACGAGGCCGAGCAGGACGCCGATGCCGAGAAGCCGCTCGCCCTCCGGCGGAATGGTCGCGGCTTCCATGCCGGAGTTCTCCGCGGTGCCGTACACCCAGATGAACAGTCCGAGCGTCACGATGATGACGACGTTGTTGAGGACCGGGGTCCACATCATCGCGCCGAACCGTCCGCGCGCGTTCAGGATCTGGCCCATCACCACGTGGATGCCCATGAAGAAGATCGTGGGCAGGAAGTAGCGGGCGAAGGTGACAGCGACGTCGTTGGCCGCCGCGTCTCTGGCGACCGGCGTCGACAGCACGCGGACCAGGTACGGAGCGGCGAGCACCGCGAGCGCGGTGAGCGCTCCGAGAACCACGACGACGAGGGTCAGCAGCCGGTTGGCGAACGCCTCACCACCGTCCTCGTCGTCCTTCATGGCGCGCACCAGCTGCGGTACGAAGACGGAGTTGAGGCCGCCGCCGACGGTCAGGATGTAGATCATCGTCGGCAGCTGGTAGGCGACCTGGAAGGTGTCGCCGAGGAGGCCGACGCCCAGCGCCGCGACGATCAGCGCGGAGCGGATGAAGCCGGTGAGACGGGACACCATGGTGCCCGCCGCCATGACCGCACTGGACTTCAGCAGGCCGGACGCACGGCCACCGGACTTCTTCGCGGCAGCCGGCGCAGGTGCGGGCGGGGGTGTCGAGGGCGGCTCGGCAGCCGGAGCGGGTTCCGGCGTCGGAGAGGGCACGCTGGGCGGACCCCCCGCGGGCGGGTACGCGCCGCCCTGCTGCTGGTCCCGGAAGAGGTGAGCGAAGGCGTCCGGCTCGTGGCGCTGCTCGCCGGCCTGGGTCACCAGGTCGTCGACGCCCACGAACTGGGTCGTACGGGGGTCGTCGCCGTACGGCAGGTACTGGGTGGGGCCCTCCGG
>NZ_LIQZ01000480.1:0-5914 GCF_001418655.1 Streptomyces phaeochromogenes
GGCCGAGTGCGCGGTTCCCCGCGCCCCTGAAAGCAACAAGGGCTACCGGCGTCTTTAGGGGCGCGGGGAACTGCGCACTCGGCACACACCCAGCCGCACCTGAGACATCTACCGGCGCTTACGGAGGGCTCTGCCCAGTACTACCGCTGAGGCCAGGAGGAGGGCCGCTGCGGGGGCCGCCCAGCGGAGGGCCGCGCTGGGGCCCGTCGCCTCGGGGGCGGGGACCGGGGCGTAGCGCCCGCGTGGAGGCGCATGGTCCACCTCCTCCGCGCTGCGGCCGATCATCGTGCGCCGGGCGTGCGCCGCCTCGGCGGGGGTGTCCGACGCCGGGACCGCGTCGTCCTCGAAGCCGCCCTCGAAGTCCTCCTCGGCGAACGGTTCGAGAGAGGGAGGCGGAACCTCGGCCTCGTGGATGGAGGAGGTCTCCTCGGTGTCGGCGGGCGACTCCTCGACGTCAGGGGTCTGCTCGGCTGGCGAGGGCTCCTCGGCCGGCGGAGGCTCCGAGGCCGCCGCCTCCGGTGCGGGAGTGGACTCCTCGGGCTCAGGGGCCGTCTCCGCCCCCCTCGCCTCACCGCCGGAGGCAGCCGCACCCGCGTCCGGCACCGCCAGCCCCTCCGCGAAGCGGCTCAGCAGGCGGGTCGTCGCCGAGGTCACCGCGTCCGCCGGGAGTTCCGTGACGCGGCCGTCGGCCGACGCCGTGCCGGTGAAGGTGACGGTCGAGCCGCTCGGGTCGCCCTCGCGCGAGCGCAGTGCCAAGGTCAGGGCCAGCTTCACCGTGCCGCTGCCGCGGGCCTCCGTGGCGTCGGCCTCGACGGCGTACGTGCCGTCGTCCTGCGGGGTGACGGTGAGCGCCCCGCGATAGGTGATGGCGTGCCCGCCGACGCGTACCTTCAGGCGGCCGGAGACGGGCGGTGTCCCCGCGTCCTGCTGGAGTCCGGGCACGGCCCGGGCCACCCGCGCGGGATCGGCGAGAGCCTCGCGCAGCGACTCGACGGGAACCGGAACGAACACCTCATGCTCCATGTCGGCCGAGCCTACCCAGCACCGCCCGTACCGCACCTCTGTATGAGGGGATTCCCCCGGATCCCCCGGCAGAGCGACTCGGTCGGAGTCAGTCCGCGTACCTCGGATGCACCAGCGTGGACGGCGGGAGGCCGGTGAGCCGGGTGCGTTCCGCCGCGCGCGCGTCCGCCCGCAGGGACGGTACGTACGGTGTGCCCGGCGGCGTACGCAGCTGCGGCCGGGCGCGGGAGGCGAGGACGAACCCCCAGTCGCGCGGGGCCCGGGAGCGGCTCGCCGCCGCCGGGTCGCGCCCGGCCACGGAGTAGGGGACGGTCCGCAGGCCGGCCGCCCGTACCGTCGCGTCGACCGTCCAGAAGGCCCGCGGCCTCGACGCCACGGGCCCCGCGTGCACGGCGAGCCGCCCGCCGCCCGCGAGGACGCCCCGCGCGAGCCCGTAGAACTCCTGCGAGTACAGCTTCGTACTGGACGTGATCCCGGGATCGGGCAGATCGGAGACCACGACGTCGTACGCGCCCCGCGGGGCCCGGCGCAGCCAGCCGAACGCGTCCGCGGCGACCACCCGCACCCTCGGGTCCCCGTAGACGTGTCCGTTCAGCTCGGACAGCGCCCGGTCGGTGCGGGCCAACTCGACGAGCCGAGTGTCGAGTTCGACGACGTCGACCTGGCGTACGCCGTCGTGCCGCAGCACCTCGCGCACGGCGAGGCCGTCGCCGCCGCCGAGGACGAGCACGCGCGCGTGCGGGCCGTTCATCGCGGGGTGGACGAGGGCCTCGTGGTAGCGGTGTTCGTCGCTGCCGCTGACCCGCAGGCGTCCGTCGAGGTAGAGGTCGAGGGGACGGCCGTCCGTGCCGCCGGTGAGGACGACCTCCTGGACGTCGGTGTGCATCGCCACGCGTACGTCCTTGCCGTACACCGCGTGCCGCGCGGCCCGTTCGAAGTCGTCCACCAGGACGGCCGCCGAGGCGAGCAGCGCGAGCACGCCGAGGTTGGCGACGACCAGCAGCCAGCAGGCACGCCGGCTCAGGTCCTGCCGGAACAGGCCGAGGACCAGGGCGCCGCCCGCGATCGCGTTGACGGTTCCGGTGACCAGCGTCGCGGTCAACTGGCCCAGCAGGGGCAGGAGGAGGAAGGGGAAGGCGAGGCCGCCGACCAGCGCGCCCACGTAGTCCGCGGCGAACAGGTCCGCGACCGCGCCGCCCGCGTCCTGTCTGCGGATGCGCTGGATCAGCTCCATCAGCAGGGGGACCTCGGCGCCGATGAGCAGGCCGATGGCGAGGGAGAAGCCGACGAGGAGATAGCTGGAGCCGCCCTCCCAGGCGCCGCCCCAGTCGCCGGTCCAGGCGAAGACGGCGTACAGGGCCATCGCGCTGGAGCCGCCGACGAGCGCGAGCAGGGCCTCGACCGCGCCGAAGCCGGCCGCGGCGTGCCGGCGCAGGCGCTTCGCGACGAGCGAGCCGAGGCCCATCGCGAAGACCATCACGGACAGGACGACGGAGGCCTGGGTGACCGAGTCGCCGATCAGGTACGAGGCGAGGGCGACGAGTTCGAGTTCGTACACGAGTCCGCAGGCCGCGCAGATGAAGACGCCGGCGAGGACGAGGAACCGGCCGGTGGCCGTGCTGACCGGCAGCCGCGCCGGGCCCTGGCCGCTCCCGGGCGGCGGGGCCTTGGCCGTGGCCGTGCCGGGCTGGGCTGGGGCCGTGGCCGTGCCGGGCTGGGCGGTGGCGTGCGGCTCGATCACCCAGCGAACGGTACGTCACCGAACAACTGCGTCCTGTCACCCACACGTGTGGAAACCAGGGCCTGAACGCATACTTTGGCCAGGGCGCGTACGGGCCGTGAACGGCCCTTTCGGGGCTTGCTCCGCGGCTCTGTCCGATTCTCCTGGGGCCAAAGGACTACTGAACGCCGATCACGGCTAGGGTCGAAGTCAGGTAACCACGTGCAATCCTCAGGAGTACCCACCGAATGTCTATCGACCCGTCCTCGATTCCGAACTTCGGGGGCCAGCCCGAGCCGAACCCCGGCGGACCGGCGGGCCCCGTCGTCCCTGATCAGGACCTTGTGAAGCAGCTCCTGGACCAAATGGAGCTGAAGTATGTCGTCGACGACGAGGGTGACCTCGCGGCGCCGTGGGAGCAGTTCCGCACGTATTTCATGTTCCGCGGTGAAGACGACCAGCAGGTCTTCTCGGTGCGGACGTTCTACGACCGGCCGCACCAGATCGAGGAGAAGCCCCAGCTCCTCGAGTCGATCGACGACTGGAACCGGCGCACGCTGTGGCCGAAGGTCTACAGCCACACGCACGACGACGGCACCGTCCGCCTGATCGGCGAAGCGCAGATGCTGATCGGCACGGGCGTCAGCCTGGAGCACTTCGTGTCGTCCACGGTCAGCTGGGTGCGGGCCGCCATCGAGTTCGACAAGTGGCTCGTCGAGCAGCTCGGCCTGGAGCAGGAGATCGACGAGGCCGACAAGCCCGAAGAGGACGAGTAGGACTCACTCGGGCACGAGCCCCGCGGGCCACGGCCGGCGAGCCACGGCCGCGCGGCGGCTCACAGCGGCTTGTGGGCGAGCACGACGAGGTACGCCCCGTACGCGAACGAGAGCCCGGCCAGGGCGCCGACCACCAGGGTCGCGTGCCACGGTCGGGCTCTCGCCGTCCGTACGAGCGCGCAGGCCAGTGGCAGCAGCAGCGGGAACGCGGGCAGCAGGAACCGCGGCTTGCACTCGAAGAAGCCGGCGCCGCCGACCGCGACGAGCAGCAGCGCGCCCGCGTAGACCAGCAGCGGCAGGGGCGCGCGGTCGGCGATCAGCAGCCCGTACAGCAGCAGGCCGGCCGCCACGATCACCATCGACATGGGGAAGACCAGCCGGTCGCCGTGGAGCAGCAGGTGCTTGACGAAGCGCAGGGCGCCGAGGCCGAAGTCGAAGCGTGAGCCCCACAGCCGCTGCACCTCGAAGTACCCGCCGAGCAGATCGCCCTTGCGCCGCCCCACCCACAGGAAGAACCCCGCCCACCCGAGCGGTGCGAGCGCCGCGCCCGTCCACAGCCTGTGGGAAACCTTTCCGCGCCGCCTGAGGATCTCGTACGCCGCCGCCGCGAGCACGGCCGCCGCCACGGCGAAGCCGTTCGGCCGGGCCAGCCCCGCGCAGGCCGCGAGGGCACCCGCCCACACCCAGCGTCCGGTGAGGACGGCGTACAGCGACCAGGCGGCGAAGGCGGTGAGGACCGGTTCCGTGTACGCCATCGACAGCACGACGGAGTGCGGCAGCAGGCCCCACAGGAGGACCAGGGCGGTACCGACGGCGCGGTCGTGCAGCCGGACACCGATCGCGTAGATCCCGCAGGCGGCGACCGCGGCGGCCGTCCACGAGATCAGCAGGCCGGCGCCTGGGCCGCTGAGCGGGGTCAGCTCGGTGACGGCCCGCAGCAGCCCCGGGTAGAGCGGGAAGAACGCCAGGTCGCTGTGGACGACGGTGGGGCGGAAGTGCAGGCTGCGCCCGTAGCCGTCGCCGGCGATCCGCAGATACCAGATGGAGTCCCAGGACCGGCCGAGCAGGAGCACCGGGTGCCCGCCGGTCGCCCAGGCGGTCATGGCCACCGCCGCGGCGCCCAGCAGCCGGGCGGCGGCGAACAGCCCGAGGGCGGTACCCATCGCCGCCGCCGGGGACGGACGCGGACGGGCACGGCCCTCGGTGGCGGACTCCGTGACGGCGGGGGGCGGGGGCGCGAGGGTACTTGCTTGGGTCACAACCGAAGATTGCTGGCAATTCGTATCATTTGCGAGCAACGCGCGGCTGGGCGAGTGCGAATTCCCCCGCTTATCCGCCGAACGTCATGAGGCGCTTCACCGCCTCCTCCAGGACCGACGTCTGCTTGCAGAAGGCGAAGCGGACGAAGGGGGCCCCGGCGTCGCGGTGGTCGTAGAAGACGGCGTTCGGGATGGCGACCACGCCAGCGCGCTCGGGCAGCGCGCGGCAGAACGCGAACCCGTCGCTCTCGCCGAGCGGCCGGATGTCGGTGGTGATGAAGTACGTGCCGGCCGGCCTGAACACCGCGAAGCCCGCCTCCGCGAGCCCCGCGCCGAGCAGGTCCCGCTTGGCCCGCATGTCCGCGCGGAACGCCTCGAAGTACGTGTCGGGCAGCGCCAGCGCCTCGGCGACCGCGTACTGGAAGGGCCCCGAGGCCACGTACGTCAGGAACTGCTTGGCCGAGCGGACCGCCGCCACCAGGTCGGGCGCGGCCGTCACCCAGCCGACCTTCCAGCCGGTGAACGAGAAGCTCTTGCCCGCGCTCCCGATGGTGACCGTCCGCCCGCGCATCCCGGGCAGCGTCGCGAGCGGGATGTGCTCGGCCTCGTCGAAGACCAGGTGCTCGTACACCTCGTCGGTGACCACCAGCAGGTCCCGCTCGACGGCCAGCTCGGCGATCGCGGTGAGCTCCTCGCGGGTGAGGACCGTGCCGGTCGGGTTGTGCGGGGTGTTGATCAGCAGCAGCCGGGTGTTGTCGGTGACCGCGTCGCGCAGCTCGTCCAGGTCCAGACGGAAGCGTCGGTGTACGACCCCGTCGTGGGTGTCCTCGTGCGGGCGCAGGGTGACCGGTACGCGCGTACCGCCCGCCATCGCGATGCAGGCGGCGTACGAGTCGTAGTACGGCTCCAGGGCGATCACCTCGTCGCCCGGTTCGACGAGGGCCAGCAGCGCCGCGGCGATGGCCTCCGTGGCGCCCGCCGTGACCAGGACCTCGGTGTCCGGGTCGAAGGTGAGGCCGTAGCGGCGCTCCTGGTGCGCGGTGATCGCGGTGCGCAGCTCGGGCACGCCGGGGCCCGGTGGGTACTGGTTGCCGCGGCCGTCGCGCAGCGCCCGCACCGCCGCCTCGCGGATCTCC
>NZ_LIQZ01000480.1:5929-6406 GCF_001418655.1 Streptomyces phaeochromogenes
GCGAGGCGGCGGTTGAGGAGCGGGCGGCGTGCACTGGAGGTCATGACCGTCATCCTGCGCTCAACCTCTGGAGTTGCTCAACTCTGCTTTGGTCCGTGAGACGCGGGGGCATCCCCCCTTCACACAAGAAGCACACGCGGGAAAGCAGCAAGAAGAACAGCAAGAAGTACAGCCAGAGGAACAGGCAGAAACAAAGACAAAAGCACCGGCGAGAAGCAGAGCCCACGGGGGGCCGCTTCGGGGGAACGGAAGGAGGGTGGCGCCATGATCGGAGGCATCATCCTGGTGGCATTCATCGCGGTGGCCGTCCTGGCGGTCGTGTCCGGGGCGAGGCGCAGCAGCGCGCGGCGTTCGCGCCGGTCCAGGCACAGCTGGTGGGCCGGCGGCTCGGGCTCGGCCTCGGGTTCGGGCGGGGGCGCGGGCTGTTCTACGGGGGGTTCTTCCTGCAGTGGCGGTTCGTCCTGCGGAGGCGGGTCG
>NZ_LIQZ01000481.1 GCF_001418655.1 Streptomyces phaeochromogenes
CAACCAACCAACCAACCAACCGGATCGGACCACCCCCGTGATACTCCACACCACCACCAACCACGTCTCATGGATCACCCTCAACCGCCCCGAAGCCATGAACGCCCTCACCCCGGACCAACGCGACCACCTGATCCGGCTGTTCGAGGAGGCGTCCGCGGACCCAGCCGTAAGGGCGGTGGTCATCACGGCGACAGGCAAAGGCTTCTGCGCAGGCGCAGACCTCCGCGGCGGCGGCCCACCAACGGACCGCGTAGCGGGAGACGTCGCCCGAGTAATCCGCCAGGGCGCCCAACGCCTGATCACCGCGATCCTCGACTGCGAGAAACCGGTGATCGCCGCGGTGAACGGCACCGCGGCCGGCATAGGCGCCCACCTCGCCTACGCCTGCGACCTGGTCATAGCCGCCGAATCGGCAAGATTCATCGAGGTGTTCGTACGCCGCGGCCTCGTCCCGGACGGCGCCGGCGCCTACCTCCTCCCCCGCCTGATAGGCCCCCAGCGGGCGAAGGAGCTGATGTTCTTCGGCGACGCCCTGACCGCCGCGGACGCGGAACGTCTGGGGCTCGTCAACAGAGTCGTACCGGACGAGGAGTTGGAGAAGACGGCCCGCACCTGGGCCGAACGCCTCGCCGGCGGCCCCACCCGCTCGATCGCCCTCACCAAGCAACTGGTGAACGCGTCCCTGGACACCGACCGGGCCACCGCCCTCACCGCCGAGGCCAACGCGCAGGAGATCAACATGACGACGGCGGACGCACAGGAGGGGGTGAAGTCGTTCGTGGAGCGCAGGGGACCGGAGTTCCACGGCCGCTGAGCCCCGCAGCGACCGAGCGCGCTCGTGAGAACCCCTTCCAATCTGACACCCCGTCAGCTTCAATGGAAGATGTGATGGGACACGCAGGAATGGCCGCCGCGGCGGTCCGCTACCTCAGGTCGGCCGGAGCCCCGGACACCACGGGTCGGGTCGAACCACTCCCACGCCCGGACCTGCGCGCGGTCGGCGACGACGAACGCGCACCGATCGACCCGGCCGAATTCCGGCGCGTACTGGGCAACTTCGCCACGGGCGTGACCGTCGTGACCGCACCGGCGGGCGAGGGAGAGCCGGCAGGCCCGGCCGGTTTCGCCTGTCAGTCGTTCTCCGCCCTGTCCCTCGACCCGCCGCTGATCGCGTTCATGGTCGCGCGTACGTCGACGACCTGGCCCCGCATCGCCCGCGCGGGCGTCTTCTGTGTGAACGTCCTGGGCGCCCACCAGGGCGACCTGTGCCGCGGCTTCGCGGTGAGCGGCGCCGACAAGTTCGCCGGGGTCGCCCACGACCCGGCCCCGGTGTCCGGGTCACCGCGCCTGGTCGGCGCCCCCGCCTGGATCGACTGCACGATCCACGCCGTCCACACGGGCGGCGACCACCTGATCGTGGTCGGCAGGGTGGACGCCCTGGGCACGGCGGACGGCGAAGGCGCGCCCCTGCTGTTCCACCGCGGCCGGTTCGGCCGCCTCACCACCGACTGAGGCCACGCACCGGCTCCGTACGAGTTCAGGCGAGAGACGAGTTCAGACGAGAGCCGTCCGCGCCACCACCGGCCGCCTCCGGATCACCAACGCCATCAGCGCCGCCGCGGCGCACAGCGCGCCCGAGGCGTACCACATGACGTCGTACGAGCCGAAGGTGTCGCGGGCGACGCCGCCGAGGAAGGCGACGAGGGCGGCGCCGACCTGGTGGGAGGCGAGGACCCAGCCGAAGACGATGGCGCTGTCCTCGCCGTAGTGCTCGCGGCACAGGGCGATGGTGGGCGGGACCGTGGCGACCCAGTCGAGGCCGTAGAAGATGATGAAGAAGATCATCGGCGGGTGGACCGAGGGGGCCAGCAGAAGAGGGAGGAAGAGGAGGGAGATGCCGCGCAGGGCGTAGTAGACCGCCAGCAGGCGGCGCGGGTCGAAGCGGTCCGTGAACCAGCCGGAGGCGATCGTGCCGATGACGTCGAAGACGCCGATGACCGCGAGGAGCGAGGCGGCTGCCGTGATCGGCATGCCGTGGTCGTGGGAGGCGGGCACGAAGTGGGTCTGGATCAGGCCGTTGGTCGAGGCCCCGCAGATCGCGAAGGTTCCGGCCAGCAGCCAGAACGGGCCGGTGCGCGCGGCCGAGAAGAGGACCTTCACCGTACGCCGTGCCGCGCCGGGCACCGGTGGCGGCTTCTCGACGAACTCCGTTGCCCCGTACGGCTTCAGGCCCACGTCCGCCGGGTGGTCGCGCAGCAGCAGCCAGACGAAGGGGACGACCGCGAGGGCCGCCAGCGCGACGGTGACGGCGGCCGGACGCCAGTCGTGCTCCGAGACGATCCAGGAGAGGACGGGCAGGAAGATCAGCTGCCCGGAGGCCGAGGCGGCGGTGAGGATGCCGGTGACCAGGCCGCGCCGCTCGGTGAACCAGCGGTTCGTGACGGTGGCGGCGAAGGCAAGGGCCATCGAGCCCGATCCGAGCCCGACCAGCAGTCCCCAGCACAGCAGCAGCTGCCACGCGGTCGTCATCCACACCGTCGCGCCGGACCCGATCGCGATCACGAGCAACGCGATCGCGACGACCCGGCGGATGCCGAACCGGTCCATCAGCGCGGCGGCGAACGGCGCCGTGAGCCCGTACAGCGCGAGGTTGACGGAGACCGCGAGCCCGATCATGCCGCGCGACCAGTGGAACTCCTCGTGCAGCGGGTCGATCAGCAGCCCCGGCAGCGAACGGAAGGCCGCGGCCCCGATGATCGTCACGAACGTCACGGCGGCGACGAACCAGGCCCGGTGTATCCGCCGACGGCGCTTGCCGGGCACGGAGTCCTGAAGGGCAGCGGCCTCAGTGGCTGCGGCATCGGTTGTCTGTGTCACGTCATAGAGCTTCCGGCCTGCGGACTCTCCGAACGAGTGGCCAGAAGGACAGCATTCGTTAGAATCGGGCCATGGGTACGCAGACCCCCTTCCATCCCCACCGCATCGTCGTCCTCGCCCTGGACGGCCTCCTCCCCTTCGAGCTCGGCATCCCACAGCGGATCTTCGGCCGCGCCAAGGACGCCGACGGCCGCCGCCTGTACGAGGTGGTGACCTGCTCGATCCGGCCGCCGGGCCGGGTCGAGGCGGAGGCGGACTTCTCCATCCTCGTGGAGAACGGCCCGGAGGCCCTCGCCACCGCCGACACCGTCGTCATTCCCGCCTCGTACGAGCTCGGCCCGGTGCACGACGAGGGCGTACTCACGGACGAGCTGGCCGCGGCCCTCGCGCTGATCCGGCCGGGCACGCGGCTCGTCTCCATCTGCACGGGCGGGTACGTGCTCGCCGCCGCCGGATATCTGGACGGGCGCCCGGCGACCACGCACTGGGCGTCCGCCGAGCACTTCCAGCGGCTCTTCCCGAAGGTGCGGGTGGACGCGGACGTGCTCTTCATCGACGACGGCGACGTGCTGACGTCCGCCGGGGTCGCGGCCGGGATCGACCTGTGCATCCACATCGTGCGCCGCGATCACGGTACGGCGGTCGCCAACGAGGTGGCCCGCCGTACGGTCGTGCCGCCGCACCGTGACGGTGGGCAGGCGCAGTACATCCAACGCCCTGTTCCGGAGCCCCAGTTGGCGTCCACGACCGCGGCTCGTGCCTGGGCGCTGGCGCGTCTGCACGAACCGATCCAGCTGCGGGACATGG
>NZ_LIQZ01000482.1 GCF_001418655.1 Streptomyces phaeochromogenes
GGCCACCGGCCGGTGGCCGGGGAAGTGGGGGGTGAGCGGAGCGACCGGACGGCTGAGCGGCGGGGGATCCACGCAGCCGCCCGGAGTTCTGGGACAGGGCCTGGGGCTAGGCCTTGGCCAGGGTCTTGTCCTCCGGCTGGTCCGGGACCTCCGCCGGGGCGGGAGCGGAACCGTGGCCGTCGTCCAGGAGGGTCGTCTCGTCGAAGGGCAGCTGCCCCGCGAGCACCTGGTCGACGCGGCCCTTGTCGATCTCCTTGGTCCACGTACCGATCAGAACCGTGGCGACCGCGTTGCCGGCGAAGTTCGTCAGGGCGCGGGCCTCGCTCATGAAGCGGTCGATGCCGACGATCAGGCCGATGCCGTCCACCAGGGCCGGCTTGTGGGACGCGAGGCCGCCCGCCAGGGTGGCCAGACCCGCTCCGGTGACACCCGCCGCGCCCTTGGAGGCGACCAGCAGGAAGAGGAGCAGCGGAATCTGCTCGCTCACCGACATCGGCGTACCCATGGCGTCGGCGATGAACAGCGAGGCCATGGTCATGTAGATCATGGTGCCGTCGAGGTTGAAGGAGTAACCGGTCGGGACGGTGATGCCGACGACCGGCTTGCTGACACCCAGGTGCTCCATCTTCGCGATGAGCCGCGGCAGGGCGGACTCGGAGGAGGAGGTCGACAGGATCAGCAGGAACTCACGGCCCAGGTACCTGAAGAGCGTGAGGATGTTGAGACCCGCGACGACCCGCAGCATCGTGCCGAGCACGATGAAGACGAAGAGGAAACAGGTGACGTAGAAGCCGAGCATCAGGACGGCGAGGCTCTTGAGTGCGTCCAGACCGGCCGAGCCGGTGACCGCCGCCATCGCGCCGAAGGCGCCGATGGGCGCTGCCCACATCACCATGGCGAGGATGCGGAAGACCAGACGCTGGATGTGCTCCACACCGCGCAGGATCGGCGCACCGGACGAACCCATGGCCTGGAGCGCGAAGCCGGCGAGCAGCGCGACGAGCAGGGTCTGCAGGACCTCGCCGCCGGTGAAGGCGGAGACGATCGTCGTCGGGATGATCCCGAGCAGGAACTCCTCGGTGTTCTTGGCCTCGGTGACCTGGCCCTGACCGGCGTCCTTGATCGCGTCGGTCACCGCGAGGCCCGTGCCGGGCTCCAGGATGTTGCCGACGACCAGGCCGATGGCGAGGGCGACGAACGACATGACCACGAAGTAGCCGAGCGCGATGCCGCCCACCGCGCCGACCTTGGCGGCCTTCCGTACCGAGCCGATGCCCAGCACGATCGTGCAGAAGATGATCGGCGAGATCATCATCTTGATCAGGTTCACGAAGCCGGTACCGATGGGCTTCAGCTCGACCGCGAAGTCGGGAGCGATCAGGCCCACGGCGATGCCGGCGGCCACGGCGGCGATCACCGCGATGTACAGGTAGTGGGTGCGGTCCCGCTTGGCAGCGGGAGCGGCAGGTGCCGTATCGGATGTACTGGTCACGGCTGCCCTCCTTGACGACGTCGTCGGCATCATCCGGCGTGCGGCTCACGTCCGGGGGTTGTCGGTGACTATCTCCCGCCTTGTGAGGCCGGTCACCCTTCCGTTCATTTCGTTCACAGGTCGGTGGACCTGGACGATCTCGCAGGTGACTGAACTGACGCGTACGTTCAGTTCTGACCGAGTGGAAAAGACCGAGGAGTACGCTTTCCCGGCCTCGGCCTCGTCGGTTCCCCTGCAGCAGACGCTGCGGCACCTGCGGTGTGCTGGCCGCCGGGCCGGGGGTGTCAGGCCTGTGGAGCCAGTGCAAGACCTCAACGGAAGTCTTCCGGGCGGGCGACCGGCGCTGAAGCAGGAAAGCTCCGAAGGAACGCGCCGGATCAAGGGCGCGAAGTCGGAGATTCCCCCTTTTTCGGAGTGGGCGAGGCCAACTTCTTCGCGCTTGTCCCCAGGGCCCAGGCAGGTCCAGCAGGACACGAGAAGACGGGCAGCCCGCAAGCGCGGGGCACACTGTTTCCATGCGCCTCCCCCGTGCTCCACGCCCCCGCAGCCTTGCTGGTCAGCTGTTTGCCATGCAGGCTGTGCTCGTCGCGGTCGTGGTTGCGGGCTGTGCGCTCTTCACCTACATCAGTGACCGGAGTCAGGCGGAGGACGCGGCGGGACGCCAGGCGATGGCGGTGGCCCGGTCGGTCGCGGACTCGCCGTCCGTGCGGGAGGCCATCCGTACGGACGATCCGACGAAGACGCTCCAGCCGTACGCGACGTCGGTGCAGCGTGACGCCCAGGTCGACTTCGTCACGATCATGAACCCGGACGGCATCCGCTGGACGCACCCCAACAAGGACCTGATCGGCAAGCACTTCCTCGGCAACACACAGCGCGCGCTCCTCGGCCATCCCTTCACCGAGACGTACACGGGCACCCTCGGCGAGTCCGTGCGGGCCGTCACGCCGATCTACGACGACGGCCGCATCGTCGGCCTGGTCAGCGCGGGGATCAAGGTCGACGAGATCAGTCAGCGGGTCGAGGGGCAGGTGCAGGCCCTGATCGGTGTCGCGGCGGCTGCCCTGGCCCTGGGGGCCGTCGGTACGTACGTCATAAACGCCCGGCTGCGCCGCTCCACGCACGGGATGAACGCGGCCGAGCTCAGCCGGATGCACGACTACCATGAGGCCGCGCTGCACGCCGTGCGCGAGGGGCTGCTGATGCTGGACGGGCAGTTCCGGGTGGCGCTGATCAACGACGGCGGGCGCGAGCTGCTCGACGTGACCGACGACGTGGTGGGCCGCTCGGTGGCGGACATCGGTCTGCCGACGCCGCTGACGGGGGCGCTGCTGTCCGGGGAGCCGCGCGTGGACGAGGTGCATCTGACCGAGTCGCGGGTGCTCGTGGTGAACACCTCTCCGGTGTCGGGCGGCGAGCGACGCGGCACGGTCGTGACACTGCGCGATGTGACCGAACTGCAGTCCCTGATGGGCGAGTTGGACTCCGAGCGGGGCTTCACCACGGCCCTGCGCTCGCAGGCGCACGAGGCCGCGAACCGCCTCCACACCGTCGTATCGCTCATCGAGCTGGACCGGGCCGAGGAGGCCGTCGACTTCGCCACGGCCGAGCTGGAACTGGCCCAGGCGCTGACCGACCAGGTCGTCGCGGCGGTCAGCGAGCCGGTGCTGGCCGCGCTGCTGCTGGGCAAGACGGCCCAGGCGAACGAGCGCGGCGTCGAGCTGCTGGTCTCCGAGGACAGCAGCATCGACGACGGCCTGCTCCCGGAGTCCCTGCCCTCCCGTGACCTGGTGACGGTCCTGGGCAACCTGATCGACAACGCCGTGGACGCGGCGCAGGGCTCGGCCGGCGCCCGGGTCACGGTCACGGCGATCGCGGACGCCGAGGGGCTGGTCCTGCGGGTCGTCGACACCGGTACGGGCGTGGACCCGGCCCACGCCGAGGCGGTCTTCCAGCGCGGCTGGTCCACCAAGCCCGCCGGGCCCGCCGGACGGGGGCTGGGCCTGGCCCTCGTACGGCAGGCGGTGGCCCGGCACGACGGGACACTGACCGTGACGCAGGCCCCGGGCGGCGGCGCGTCCTTCGAGGTGCGGCTGCCGCTGCCGACGGCGGGGCGTGGGAGGACTAAGGTCCACGCCGGGCCCGAGTCCGGGTCAGGGGCCGTGGACGGGTCTGGGGACGGGTCCGGCGGCGGTCCTGGGCTCACGCATGAGCCCGCGCCCGAGCCGACGCCGCACGGAGGCACCGTATGAGCACGCCTTCCCCCTCGCGGGACATCCGCGTCCTGGTCGTCGAGGACGACCCGGTCGCGGCGGACGCGCACGTCCTGTACGTGGGGCGGGTGCCCGGTTTCACGGCCGTCGGCAAGGCCCACACGGGCGCGGAGGCCCGCCGGGCGCTGGACCGTATGCCCGTGGACCTGCTCCTCCTGGACCTCCACCTGCCGGACGTGCACGGTCTGCAGCTGGCCCGCTCGCTGCGCGCCGCTGGCCACCACGCGGACGTCATCGCGGTGACCTCGGCGCGCGACCTGACGGTGGTGCGGGAGGGGGTGTCGCTGGGAGTGGTGCAGTACGTACTGAAGCCGTTCACCTTCGCCACCCTCCGCGACCGCCTGGTCCGCTACGCCGAGTTCCACGCGGCGGCCGGCGAGGCCAGCGGCCAGGACGAGGTCGACCGCGCCCTCGCCACCCTCCGGGCCCCCGGCCCGGCGGCCCTCCCCAAAGGGCTGAGCTCCCCCACCCTGGAGCGGGTCACCCGCGCCCTGCGCGACTCCGACGAGGGCCTGACCGCGACGGGCGTCGCCGAGGCCGTCGGCATCTCCCGGATCACGGCCCGGCGCTACCTGGAGCATCTGGTGGACGCGGGGCGAGCGGGGCGCAGCCCTCAGTACGGGCAGGTGGGGAGACCGGAGCTGCAGTACCGGTGGGTGAAGGGCTAGTCGGAGGGCGTCTTCGTACTCAAGAGGTACGTCAGTCATCAGGTACGTCAGTCATCAGGTACGTCAGTCATCGCCGTCCCGAGCCGAACACCCCTGCGTACAACACGACTTGGACCGCGAGCCCCACCACCACCAGCGCTTCGAGCACGGACAGCGCCAGCAGTCCCCGGCCGACCTGTCCGCCGGCCCATTACACGACGAGGCCCGCCAGCGGCACCGCGCAGAAGGCCAGTAGGTCGACCCCGCACTGGATGGCCTTCCGTGATGTGCGGCGGGTGTCGGCGCGGTGGGCCCTCTCCCAGCCGAAGGCCGCCGAGCGTTCGATCTGTGCGAGATCGGCGAGCCGAGGGCCCAAGTCGCCCCGCACATAGGCCCCGATCGCCGAGATCTTCTCGTCGTTCACGAGGTAGGTCCACCCGAGTACGACGCACACGGGCGGAAGCGCCAGCAGCATCGAGCTCTGTCCGGACTGCGCGGAGGCGGCGGCCACGGCGGCCACGACCGCGAGCGTCACGTACAACAGGTTGTCGCGGAACCCGATACGTGCCTTCTGCTCGTCCTTTACGCTCTGGTACTCGACCAACAGCAACTGGCCTACTGTCACGTCCTGTTCCGGCATTTCGCGCTCTCCTCCCGGCGCCCGACACCCCGCCGCGGGGGCGGTTCGGCAGTACCTTGAGTGTGCGCGACCGTACGCACCGTGGCGGACTGATCATGCAAAGTCATTGACCTGGCTGGACCAGCCCTCTTAGGTTCTCGTGCAGCCCAACCCGGCCACAAAGACGTCGGCCAGCAGGAGGTTGTACCCGTGCGCCCCACAGCCGTTCCACTTCTCCTCGCCACCCTGCTCACCGCCACCGCGCTCAGTGCCTGTGGCAGCGAATCCGGAAGTGATCCGGACACGGTGAAGATCTCCTTCAAACAGTCGACGGACAACTCCATCAAGGTGATGGACACGTATCTCGCCGACATCAAGGACCAGTTCGAGAAGGCAAACCCGGGCAAGAGGGTGGAGCTCGTCCCGATCAAGGCCCCGGACTCGGAGTACTACACGAAACTCCAGCAGATGCTCCGCTCGCCGAAGACGGCCCCTGACCTGGTCTACGAGGACACGTTCCTCATCAACTCCGACATCACGAGCGGCTACCTCAAGCCGCTGGACCCGTACCTCGCCAAGTGGGACGACTGGAGCCAGTTCATAGACACGGCGAAGGAGGCGGCGCAGGCCCAGGACGGGAAGACGTACGGCGTCCCGGACGGCACCGACACCCGGGGCCTCTGGTTCGACAAGGCCATCTTCAAGAAGGCCGGGCTGCCCGCCGACTGGCAGCCGACGAACTGGGCCGACATCCTCGACGCGGCCCGCGCGATCAAGGCGAAAGTCCCCGGCGTCATCCCCATGAACATCTACACGGGCAAGCCCGCGGGTGAAGCGGCCACCATGCAGGGCTTCGAGATGCTCCTCTACGGGACGGCCAGCGGGGCCAACGAGAGTCCCCTCTACGACCCGGCGTCCAAGAAGTGGATCACGGGGAGCCAGGGCTTCAAGGACTCCCTCGAATTCGTCGAGACGGTCTTCAAGGAGAAGCTCGGCCCGGACGTCTCGGACGCCCTCGACCCCAACATCGCGACCAGGGTCCGCGGCGAGTTCCTCCCCGAGGGCAAGCTCGGCATCAACCTCGACGGCTCCTGGCTCCCGCAGGACTGGCTGGAGGGCAGCGGCCACGAATGGCCGGAGTGGTCCGAGAAGCTGGGGCTCGCGTACATGCCGACGCAGGACGGCCAGGCGCCGAGCAAGGTGAGCATGTCGGGCGGCTGGACCTGGGCGATCCCGAGCAAGGCGGGCAACCCGGACCTGGCCTTCGAGTTCATCAGGACGATGCAGACGAAGGCGAACGCCCAGAAGTGGTACATCGCCAACTCCGGCATCTCGGTGCGCACGGACGTGGCGGAGGACCCGGAGTACGTGAAGGCGCAGCCCGGCATCAAGTTCTTCACGGACCTGGTGGCCAGCACGCACTACCGCCCCGCGTATCCCGCGTACCCGAAGGTCTCGACGGCCATCCAGGAGGCGATGGAGGGCGTGACGACGGGCGACAGTTCGGTCGAGGAGGCGGCGAAGGGGTACGACGAGGAGCTGAAGACGGCCACGGACAACCAGGTCATCGAGAAGTGATCAGCCGCTCATGACCTCCGCACCTCCGGCGGGCCCGGGCGTGGTGAAGACCGCGCCGGGCCCGGCCGCCCCGCCGCACCCGCCCGCCGGCCGCCGCGATGTCCGCCGTGCGTTGACGCGTGCGCTGCCGCTCTCCCCCGCCGTCGTCCTTCTGCTCCTCTTCCTCGCCGGCCCCATCGCGTACTGCGCGTACATCGCCTTCACGGATCTCCAGCTCACCGGCCAGGCCGAGTCGTCGTTCATCGGCTTCGACAACTTCCGGGCCGCGTTCAAGGACGACGCGTTCCTCAACGCCGTATGGCTGACGCTGGTGTTCACGGTGCTGAGTTCCCTGATCGGCCAGAACACGCTGGGGCTGTCCCTGGCGGTACTGATGCAACGCGCGTCGAAGCCGGTCCGTACGGTCACCGGCGGCATCGTGATCGCCGCCTGGGTGCTGCCGGAGGTCGTGGCGGGGTTCCTGCTTTACGCCTTCTTCCGCCGCGAGGGCACGTTGAACGCCGTGCTGGACTGGCTCCATCTCCCGTCCCAGAACTGGCTGTTCACGCTTCCGATCCTCGCGGTGTCCTTCGCGAACGTCTGGCGGGGGACGGCCTTCTCGATGCTGGTCTACTCGGCGGCCCTGAACGAGATCCCGAAGGAGATCACGGAGGCCGCGGAGGTGGACGGCGCGGGCGGCTGGCGGCGGATGTGGCACATCACGCTCCCGATGATCCGCCGTTCCATCGGTACGAACCTGATGCTGAACACCCTGCAGACCCTCTCGGTCTTCGGTCTGATCTGGGTGATGACGAGAGGCGGCCCGGGAAACCGCAGCCAGACGCTCCCGCTCTTCATGTACGAACAGGCCTTCCAGAAAAGCATGATCGGCTACGGGACGGCCGTGGCCCTGCTCCTCCTGGTGGTCGGCTCGCTCTTCTCCCTGGTCTATATGCGCCTGCTGCGGACGGAGGTCTGACATGCCCGGCAGTACGACTCTCGTGTCCCGCCGCAACAGCCGCCGTTACGCCGCCGACGCGGGCCTGCTCTTCGTGGCCGCCGCGTTCGTCCTCCCCCTCGCCTGGGTCCTCCTCTCGTCGGTGGACCCGAAGGCCGACCTGAAGGTGAAGGTCCCCGACGGCGTCACCCTCGACAACTTCGACGCGGTCCTGACGCCGGACGTCACGTTCACCCCTCTCCTCAACAGCCTGATCCTGTGCGGCGGGGCGACGCTGCTGACGGTGGTGTGCGCGGCCCTGGCCGCCTACCCGCTGTCCCGGTTCCGCTCCCGCCTGAACCGCCCCTTCCTCCTGACGATCCTCTTCGCGACGAGCCTGCCGATCACGGCGATCATGGTTCCCGTGTACGCCCTGTTCGTTCAGGTCGACCTGATCGACACGATGCAGGGCACGATCTTCTTCTTCGCCGCGTCCCAACTGCCCTTCGCCATCTGGCTGATGAAGAACTTCATGGACGGCGTACCGAAGGAACTGGAGGAGGCGGCCTGGACGGACGGCGCGTCCTCCTTCCAGTCCCTCCTGCGGATCGTGCTCCCCCTGATGGGCCCGGGCGTCGCGGTCGTCACCGTCTTCTCGTTCGTCATGATGTGGGGCAACTTCTTCGTCCCCTTCATGCTCCTGCTGACCCCCGACCAGATGCCGGCATCGGTCAGCATCAACGACTTCTTCGGAAACCGCGGAACGGTCGTGTACGGGCAACTGGCCGCGTTCTCGATCATCTACTCGACGCCGGTGGTGTTGTTGTACGTGCTGGTGGCGAGGCGGTTGGGCGGGGGGTTTGCGTTGGGT